>JBILFP010000156.1:0-3966 GCA_044351535.1 Methylacidiphilales bacterium | reverse complement strand
TCTGGTCCGGGGAGGACTATCTCGGGCTGGGTCCGGGTGCGGTTTCGACAGTGGGCGGGCGCCGCTGGCGCAACCTCCGCGACACCGGCGCTTATGCGCAAAGCTGGTTGCTGGGCTCAGGTCCCCGCCGCCAGGAAGAAGAAAAGCGCACCGCCGAGGAAGTCCGCACCGAAAAGATTCTGCTGGGGCTGCGCACCCGCGCCGGTTTGGCCGAACAGGGTCTCGCGGGACGCGAAGAGTGGCTGGAAGTCCTCATCCGTAAGGGTTGGGCCCAGCGCGAGGACGGCCGTTTTCTGCTCACCGCCCGCGGCCGTCTCCGGGCCGACGAGGTGGCGGCGATGCTGACCTGACATGGAGCCGGTCATCACCGCCCGCGGCCTGCGCCGGGTCTACCGCGTTTTCGAAAAAAAGCCGGGCTTTGTCGGTGCCCTGCAGGGTCTTTTCGCGCGGCGCCACCGGGAAGTGGCCGCCGTGGACGGCATTGACCTGGAAATCGGTGCCGGGGAGCTGGTCGGTTTCCTGGGACCCAATGGCGCCGGCAAGACCACCACCCTGAAGATGCTTTCCGGCCTTCTCCACCCCAGCGGCGGCTCAGCCCGGGTGCTCGGCTTCACCCCTTGGGAACGGGAGCCGGAGTTTCGGCGGCAGATCTCCCTTCTTCTCGGCCAAAAAAATCAGCTCACCTGGGATCTGCCCGCGCGGGAAAGTTTTGAGCTGAACCGCGCCATCTACGGCGTGGACCGGGTGGCCGCCGCACGGACGGTCGCGGAGCTGTCCTCCCTGCTCGAGGTGGGCGACCTGATGGACAAGCCGGTGCGCGAGCTTTCTTTGGGGGAACGGATGAAGATGGAGCTGATCGCCGCGCTCTTGCACCAACCCAAGGTGCTCTTCCTCGACGAACCGACCCTCGGCCTCGACATCGTCTCGCAGCACCGGATCCGGGATTTTCTGCGGCGGGTGGTGGCCGAGAAAAAGATCACCACGATCCTGACCAGCCACTACCTGCAGGACATCGAGGCCCTCTGCCGGCGCGTGGTCATCATCGACCACGGGCGCATCATCCACGACGGCTCGCTGGCGGCGGTGGGGCGGGAATTCTCCGGCCATAAACAGATCGAGCTGCGCTTTTCCGGACGCACTCCCAACCTGGAGGGATCCGAGTGGGGGGAAATCATTAGGCGGGATGAGGCCGGCGTACGCCTGCGGGTGGAACCCGGCCGGGTCACGGAAGTCAGTCGCCGGGCCCTGGACCTGCCGGGGCTGGAGGACATTCGGATCGAGTCCGTCCCCGTGGAAGAAGTCATCCGGAAACTTTTTTCCCGGCAGTCTTAATTTTCGCTCGGCACCACGGACGCGGCGGAGCGCGTCCCTACAGAAAACTCTGTCTTGATTTTTCAGGCTCTAGAGGGCTCCACTCCAGCCGACTTAAACTTCAACTTAAACTTAAACTGGCATTCAATGCGCGTGCCGGCTGGCCACCACTGCGAGCAGTACAAACCCGGCCACCGCGGCCGCAATCTTCCAGAATCTTCCCTCTTTCTCCTTCAGCTCTGGAACGAGCAGATCGGAGTAAGCTAGGTACAGGAAAGTCCCCGCCGTGGCGGCCGAGAGGGTGCCATGCAGGAGATGAGCCCCGGAAAGATCAGCCTGGGAAGCCAGCCACGCCCCGGCAGGTGTGGCCAAACTCAGCAGGATCGTCACCCCGATCATCGACCCGTGGGAGGCCCCTTTTCTTCCCATGGTGATCGCCAACGCAAAGGTGTCGGTTGCCTTGTGCATCAGAATGGCCACCGCCAGCGCCTGCTGGACTGGACCCGACTGGATGGAGCCGAGGGCCAACCCCTCGAGCACGGAATGCAGGCCCAACATCCCGCCCAACACCAACGACGAGGAGGCCGAGCCACCGTGCGGATGGTGGCCGTGAATTTCCGCATGAGCGTGATGGGCCCGACGATCCAGCCAGCGCAGACCGAGCAGGAGACCGCCCCCCACGAGCAAAGTTTTCAGCCAACCCAGATCGCAAACGGCCTCGGGAATGAGCTCAAAAATAGCCGAGGCCAGAAAGGCGCCGCCCGCAAAAGTTCCGCCCAAACAGAGCCACGAGGTTTTTCCCGCCTGCTTTTTCAGGAAAAGGGCGACCAACCCGCCCGCCAGGCCCGCGGCAAAAAGCACCAGCAAGATCGTCGACAACATCGCGCCACCTTAGGGGCTTGGGCCCCTCTAATCGAGCCCGCGAAACATGATATCCTAAACGTAATCGTAAACGTCAACGAACGACCCAAACTTTGGGTTGCGAGGTTGTGGCTCGAGATGTGGCAGTGGAGGGATTTGAACCCCCGACCCAAGGCTTATGAGTCCCTTGCTCTACCAGGCTGAGCTACACTGCCGGAAATTGTCTTTCTAGCGTCACCGCTTTTCCCCGCCAAGTCCCCACCGGGCTTGGGATTCCGCCCTGGCACGGCTACGATCCCCCCGTGAGCATGCGCGATCGCGAGGCACGCAGCGCCCGGCTGAAGGGTCGCCTGGCCCTGGGCTTTTTCCTCCTGGTCATCCTTACCTTCCTTGGCTTTGCCACCCTGCCCACCTACCGCGCCCTCAAGCGCTGGCGCGCCGACCAATTGATGGGTGGTGCCGAAAAGTCGGTGGAGCGGGGAGCCTTGGTCGATGCCTACCAGTCTGCCCGCTCGGCCTACGGTCTGGATCCCCAGAACGTCCGCGCCTTGCGGATGCTCGCCGACATGTATGAAGGATCCGGCGCTGCCGAAACCCTGGCCTACCGCCGCGCCCTCGCGGAACACGCCGGGGCCTCCCCGCAAGACCGCGCCGCCTACCTGCGCACCGCCATCCGATCCGGGCGGCTCGATCTGGCCGACCAGTTCCTGAACAAGATCGGTATGGCCGGGCGCAGTGATCCCGAGGTCGCCGCCATCGCCGCAGACCTGCTGCGCCTGCGCGGCAAACCGGAGGAGGCCCGCCAGCTCGAGGCCGAGTCGGCCGCCACGGCCAAAGCCGGACAGCAGGGAAAGGCCTCCCTGCTCAAGGCGCGGGGCATGCTCGATTCGCCCGATCCCGGTACCCGGGCCGCCGCTCGCACGGATCTTTTCCAGTTGGCCAAAACCAAGGAGCCGGAAGCCCGCGATGCGTTGCGCCTCATCGCGGCCTCCTCCGACCGCACGGAAAAGGAAACCCAGGAGCTCGTTCGCCTGCTGGAGGCGGACCCCCGCGCCCCTGCCGTCGACCGGCTGCTGGCCAAATCCCTGCTACTGGAAATCCGACCCGACTGGCGGGGAGCTGTGCTCGAGGAGATGAAGAAGCTGTATACCGGCGGCACCGAGGAAGAGCGGCTCGCCTTGGCGGAGTTCTTGCTGCGCTACAACGACCCGGAAGGGGTGCTGAGCCTGCCCGTCGTCCGCCAGGGCCGTCCCTTTCTGCTCCGGCTGGACGCCCTCGCCCGGCTCGGCCGCTGGACCAGCATCCGCGAGGAGCTGGTGAAAGCCACCTCGGAGAAAGACGCGCTCGATCCGTTTTTCATCGAGGTGTTTCAGGCCCGGGTGTCCCAGGAATTGCGGGAAATTTCCATGGCTGAGGTCCGCTGGAAGCAAGCCTTAGCCAGGGCCGCCGGCAACCCGCAGAAGATGGAATTTCTCGCCAACTTTGCGGAAAAGTCCGGCAACCTGCCCATGGCCGCGGAGGCCTACCGTTCCATGACCAAGTTTCCGGCCACCGCCGTGCCCGGCTACCTCGGCCTGATCCGGGTCGCCGAAAAGCGGGCCGATACCCGGCAGTTGCGCGATATCATGGCCGAGTTGTCCCGCCAACTTCCCGAGGATCCGGCCCCCAAAAACGACCTCGCCTACCTCAACCTGCTGTTCAACGAAAAGGTGGAGGATTCCCTCCAGACCGCTCGCGGGCTGGTCTCCTCCCTGCCCGACCGTGCCGCCTACCGCACCACCTTGGCCCTCGGTT
>JBILFP010000032.1:0-14178 GCA_044351535.1 Methylacidiphilales bacterium | reverse complement strand
GATTACTGCCGGCGCAGCGCCAACCCGATCGGCCGCCTCGTCCTCCTCCTCCACGGCCACCGGGAAGAGGAGCTCGCCAAACTTTCCGACCATATCTGCACCGCCCTCCAGCTCGCCAACTTCTGGCAGGATGTTTCGGTCGATCTGGGCAAGGACCGGATCTACATCCCCCAGGTCGATCTCCGCCGTTTTGACGTCCCTGAGGCGGATCTTTTTACCGGCAAAGCCACCCCCAACTTCCGCAACTGTCTCCGCTATCAGGTCGAGCGCGCGTGGGACCTTTTCCGCGAGGGTGAGCCTTTGCCGTCCCACCTGAAACGCCCGCTCTCTTGGGAGATCCGGCTCACTTGGCTTGGGGGCACCAAAATTCTCCAAAAAATCGAAGCCCAACACTACGACACTCTTACTCACCGGCCGGAAGTTTCGAAAGTCGACTTCCTTACCCTCGGCCTTCAGGCATTTCTGGGCGGATGAGTTCGCAGCCCCTCCCGGGAGGCACCGGGGAACGCATCACCCGCAAAAGCGGCTCCAATCTCGCCCTCTCTTTCATCTGCCTGCCCAAGGAACAGCGGCGGGCCATGTCCACCTTCTACGCCTTTTGCCGCACGGTGGACGATGTGGTCGATGAAACCACCGCCCCCCAGCCCATGCGCCAAGCCAAGCTTCACAAGTGGCGCGATGACATCGCCGCCATCTATCACGGCACCCCGGAGCAAGCGCTGGCCAAGGAGCTGGCCCCGGTCGTTCGAAAATATCTGATCCCCCCCGAGCCCCTGCTTGAGATTCTTGACGGCGTTGAGATGGACCTGACCAAAAGCCGCTACGAAACCTTCGGGGAACTCCGCAAGTACTGTTATGGCGTGGCCTCCGCCGTGGGCCTCGTCTCCATCAACATCTTCTGCTGCCAGACCCGGGCCGCCCGCGACTACGCCATCGCCCTCGGCATGGCCTTCCAGCTGACCAACATCCTTCGAGACGTTGCCTACGACCTGCAACGCTTCGGCCGCATCTACATTCCCCGCTCGGAATGGGAGGTGTTCGGCGTGAAGGAAAAGGATTTTCAGGGGCCAAACTTAACCACGGGTATGGATCGGCTCCTGCGGATGCAGTATTTCCGCGCCCGCCACTACTTTGAGAAGGCGGACCGCCTCCTTCCCGAAGCCGATCGCCCCCACCTTTCCGCCGCTCTGCTCATGACCGGGGTCTACCGTGATCTGCTGGAAAAAATCCGCCGGAAAAACTTCGATGTGTTGAAAGGCCCCATCAAACTTTCTCGCTGGGAAAAGCTTATGGCTTTGCGTCGGGGACAGAAGCTTCTCAAAAAGAAAGTCTCCCCTCGGCGTCCCCCGGCCCGCATCGCCGTCATCGGGGGCGGCTACGCCGGCTGCTCCGCCGCCTTCTCCCTCGCCCGCGAAGGCCACCTCGTCGATCTGATCGAGGCCAAGCCCCAACTGGGCGGCCGCGCCCACAGCTACCGCGAGGCCAAGACCGGCACCATTCTCGATAACGGCCAGCACATCCTCATGGGTTGCTACCACGAAACCCTGGCCCTGGTGGCTGAGATGGGAAACTTGGACCGGCTCGAACGCCACGACCGGTTGGATCTGCATTTTGTCAGCCCCAAAAAAGGACAAACTGTTCTCCGTTCGTCGCCGCTGCCTCCCCCGTTTCACCTTCTCGCGGGCCTGTTTGGTTTCCGGGAACTGAGCTGGCTGGATCGCTGGGCCATCCTCCATCTTCCGGGACGGGCCCGCAGCTCCCCGCCCAAGCAGGGCGAAACCGTCCAGGCTTGGCTGGAGCGCGTCCGCCAGACGCCCGGATCCGTCCGGGCGCTTTGGGAACCCTTCTGTCTCGCCGCCCTCAACGCTCCCATTCAACTGGCCGATGCTTGCCTTTTCTGGGAAGTCACCCGCCGCGGCCTGTTTGGCACCTCCCAGGATGCGGCCATCTACCTCGACAAGGATGGACTTTCCGGCCTGCTCAGTCCCGAGCTGAACGCATTTGTCGAATCAGCCGAGGGGCGGATCCGCCTGGCATCACCGGTGGAGGAACTGCAGTACGATGAAATTCACCAGCAAGTGGAAAAGGTGAAATTCAAGGACGGCACGGAGGAAAAGTACGATATCGTGGTTTTGGCGGTGCCATGGACCCCGGCTGCCAAGCTGATCCCGGCAGTCGACCGCGCCTCCCAGCTGGCCGCCATGCTCAAACCCGGCCCCATTTTGGGCGTCCACCTTTGGACGGACCGCCCCCTCACCCGCAACCTGATCACCGGATTCCTCGACTCCCCGCTTCACTGGGTCTTTGACCGAACCTGCACCCTGCCCCCCGGATCGAACGGCTACCTTTACGCGGCCGTCATCAGCGCCGTGACCGACCTGATCGATCAGACCGGGAAATATCTGGTGGAACTGATCCTTGGGGAAATCCAACGGATGGTTCCGGAAAGCCGCGAGGCCAAAGTCACCCACCACGTGGTCTACAAATCCCGGGACGCGACCTTCTGGGGTCAGCCCGGGATGCCCCTCGCCCGCCCGGGTCCAGTCACCTCGGTGGAAAATCTCTTTCTCGCCGGCGATTGGACCGAGACCGGCCTGCCGGCCACGATTGAAGGCGCCGTCGTCTCCGGATTCAAAGCCGCCGCTGCGGTGGGCTGAATTAGTGAATCTAGGTAGGCCACTTGCGATGCAAGTGGCTGCCACTTTTATCAAAAGTGGCCTACCTAGCCTCAACTCGATCTGGAAGGCCCTGCTCCATCACGGCCAAAATCTCCGCGCCCTCTGCGCCTCTGCGGTAAAAACCCACTCGCGCCGCCCCAGTGAATTAAAAATCAAAAATCCAAAATCAAGAATGGGGCGTCCCACTCATCCAATCTAAAAACTCCCCAAGCGTCTTCGACATCACTTCCCTTGCATGCATGCATCCCCCGACGGCGGGAATCAGTTCCCGCAACCGCCAAGGCCGCAGGGCCAGATGAAGGCCGATTTTAAACGGTGTGCTTTTTCCGGTAACGGCATCACAACCCAATAAGAAAAGGTCCGCCGGCAACAGTTTGTCGGCGTGATCGCTGACCGCCCGAAGGCCCACCAAGGGCACGCCCCGCTTTCGGCAGGCCTCGGCCACATAGTCCCACTCCATCTCCACCAGTCCACAACCCGTCTTTTTTCCCAACTCCAGTTTGGCCAAGCCCGTCTCGACAATCTCGTGGGCGGTGTACCACTTCCCCGCCCGCACGGCCGGTTTGGATCGAGCCCAGACAGCAAACTCCGGCCAGGACTCCGCATGAAACGAGCTCAGATCCCCCTCATCCCAATCCGGATCGAGCGCCCCGGCCAATCCGGCCAGAATCACCGCCCGGCAGGGATGATTCTCCAACCACCTCTCCACCTTTTTCTCCAACCCCGCATGTCCCATGCCGATCCGCGCCGAAACAACCGTCAGGCCCTTCCAACTTCCTTGAAGGGTCTCGAGACCATCTTCCGGACGGCTTTTCCCACCCAGCCGTTTCCAGGTTGGTTCCGCCTCAAACTCCATCGGAAATAAAATCCCGACCGGCGAAGGGGAGGCGGAGGTCATCGGAAAGTCCGCGGAGAGGGCCGCGACGGAGCGTCAGCGAACGCCGGAAGCACGGGCCATCTCGAGGTATTCGCCTAGCGCGAGGAGCGGCCAGTTGTTCCGGTACATGTCGTAACGAAGATAGAAAACGCACGGAAAGCCTGTACCGGTGATGAGTTTCTCCTCCCAGCTCCCGTCCTTGGATTGGGTCTCCACCAGATAACGGACCGCCCGGCGGACGCTCGGCCGTTGGATATCCCCGCAGGCCAGCAAGCCCATCAAGCCCCAACCGGTCTGGGAGGCGGTGCTAATCCCTCGCCCCTTCATTCGCGGGTCGTCATAGGAGCCGCAGCTTTCGCCCCAGCCACCGTCGGGATTCTGCGTGCACTCCAGCCAATCCCGGGCGCGGACCACCCAGGTGTCGTTCATGTCGTATCCGATCGCGCGCAGCCCTCGGAGGGCCTGCCAGGTGCCGTACACATAGTTCACGCCCCAGCGGCCAAACCAGGAACCGTCCTCCTCCTGGATTTTCCGGAGGAAAGCCAACGCCCGCTGGATCTGCGGATGGTTTTTGGGGACGCCCAGCTTGCCCATCGTCTCGAGGAGACGACCGGTGATGTCGGCGCAGGGCGGATCAAGGATGGCGTTGTGGTCGGCGAACGGGACATCTTCCAGCCACGTCTTGTTCACGTTCTTGTCGAAAGCCGCATAGCCGCCGTTGTCGCACTGGAAGCTCATCGCCCAGCCCAAACCGCGATCCATCGCCTCCTTTTGTTGGTGCGGATTCGAAGCCTGCGCCTTACGTAGGCCGAGCAACACCTTGGCGGTGTCATCCACGTCGGGATACCAGTCATTAAAGAATTCAAAGGCCCAGCCACCGGTGATCGGCGTCGGGTTTTTCATCACGTAGTCCCCGCGCATCTTTACTTCCTTGGAAAGCAGCCAGTCGGCCGCCTTCTGCATGGCCGGATGGTCGGGTTTGACCCCGGCCGCACCGAGGGAGGTCATGGTGATGGCTGTGTCCCACACCGGACTCAGGCAGGGCTGAACGCGGAAATCTCCGTTGGCAGGATCATCCACTTCCAGTCCCTCCAGATCCTTCACCGCTTTGATCATCCAGGGATGGTCCTCGGCGTAACCGAGACACCGGAAGGCCAGGATCGAGTTCATCATCGAGGGGAAAATCGCGGCCAAGCCCTCGGATTCCGGCCCGGTCCGGTCGAGAATCCACTTTTCCGCCAGTTTGAGGGCCTTTTTTCGGAAGGGCTTCCAGGGCAGCCCTTCGAGGAAACCCAAGAGTTCATTAACCCGGACAAAGAAATTTTTCATGGAGAAGAACCGGTTCTCCACCGGATGAAAGAAAGGACCGCCCTCCACCCCGTACGGGTAGAGCTCGTGCAGCTGTTTCTCCGGCGGAAGATGGGTGACCGGGCGGAAGCTGCGGATGATCGACATAGGCACCACAATGGCGCGGGTCCAGGAACTCATCTCCGACATGTCGAAAGGCGCCCACTTGGGCAAAAGCAGGATCTCCGGCGGGATGTTGGGCAGGTACTTCCACGGATACTGGCCAAACATGGCCAGGTAGAATTTGCAGTAGGTGTTGGTGCTGGGGATCCCACCCAGCCGCATCGCGGCGGAGCGGGCCTTGCGCATCTCCGGCTCATCCGGGGTGAAGCCGGCCAGCTTCAGGCTGAAGTAGGCTTTCACCGTGGCGGTGACGTTACTCGGGCCTCCGGGATAGATCGGCCAGCCGCCGTCGGGCATCTGGCGCTGGAGAATGTGACGGACGATCTTGGCTTCCTTGGCGCGGTCCACCTTGCCGCGCAGATACATCAGCAGGTGGTAATCACAGGCCACCGTGCTGTCCACGAACAGCTCCCCGACCCAGTACCCTTCAGATTTTTGCAGACCCAAAAGATAATCGCGGCAGGCATGAGTGGTCTTTTCGACCGCGGAGAGATCCACATCGGCAGGATCCAGCCCTACCAGTTCCGGGCTGGGGGCGATTCCCTTTCGCAATTCAGCAGGTGAAACCGGGGCCGACATAGCCTCAAACCCTAGCGAGGCCTAAAAAACGGTCAAATCGAACAGAAAAAGCCGGTTCTCCTCCCACTTCCGCCCCGAAAAACTACACCTTTTTTGCATAAACATCTAATCATCAACACAAATACACCTTCGAAGCCCTGCTTTTAAATCCTTAATAAAAAGCAACTTACATGGGGTCAGAGGTCTTATAACTATATAATCACCAATCCTTTACACTAGGTATTTTAAGGCTTTGGGGTCAGAGGTCAAAATTGGGGAAGGTCCGCTGGGATGCGACCAAACGAAGTAAAAGGAATTAGATAAAGATTATGAATTAGCCGCCCAGGCGATCAACCGAAGCTCATGGGCTTGGCTCAGGGACGGGTTCGAGGGCCGAACACGGACATTGAATTGGAAATTCCCAGAATCCTGTACTTGGACCCGCCCGGCATACTTGGCCCAGCCCTGGGAAACCTCCCCCGTCGGCTCGAGCCGGGTCGCCAAGGAGGGACCGTTGGGATCCACCGCCTTCACATAGGCCTCGACCGCCACCTCCTCATTTTTGAGGGAGCCCAAATAAACCTGGGCCGAGACAGCCACGTTGTCGCCCACGCTCACCGTTGTGCCGTTGCCGCCCGCCCAGGTGACGGCGTTCGCTTTCACCTCGGGCCAGGAGGTTCGCACCTTGTCTTTCCAGACCGCTAGATCACGCGACTTGGCGAACTTGTTTTCCGCAAACATCCGCCCCTTTTCGGCGGCCTTTTGGTAAAAATTCTCCGCATATTCCGCCACCATCCGTTGGGTGTTGTAAACGGGCCCGATCGTCATGAGGCTGCGCCGGACGCGTTCGATCCAGCGTTTGGGAACACCGTCGGCACCCCGCTCGTAATACATCGGCACAATTTCGTGCTGAAGGATTTCGTAAATCGAGAAAGCATCAAACTCGTCCTGCACCTCAGGCTCCAACCGCAGGGCATCCTCGCCGATGGCCCAACCGTTGGTGCCGTCAAAGGCCTCGTCCCACCAGCCGTCCCGGACGGAAAAATTGAGGCAGCCGTTGGTGATCACCTTCTCACCACTCGTGCCACTGGCCTCGAGGGGCCGGGTCGGATTGTTCAGCCAGACATCGCACCCGTGATAGAGGTGGCGGGCCACGTTGAAGTCATAGTTCTCCACGAAGACGATCTTGTTCTTGAAAACCGGCATCTCGGAAACCTTCACGATCAGCTGAATCAGCTTCTTCCCGCCCTCATCGGCCGGGTGGGACTTTCCGGCGAACAGAAACTGCACCGGCCGCTCCGGGTCGTTGACAATCGCCGCAAGTTTATCCAAATCGCGAAACAAAAGAGCGGCCCGCTTGTAGGTGGCAAAGCGCCGGGCAAATCCGATGGTGAGCGCCTTGGGATCGAGCATGGTCTGGGTGGAGAGGATCTCCTCCGGCTTGACCCCGTTCCGAATTCTTTGGTTTTTGACGTTCTGACGGACAAAATCCAAGAGGCGAACCTTGAGCTTTTGATGGACCGCCCAGTACTCCTTGTCCTTGAAATCGACCCGCTTTTTCCACTGCGCTGGCTCGGCCAGATCATCCTCCGTGAAGGCTCCGGCCTCTTTTTCCAGCAAATCCCGGATTTCCGGAGCCATCCAAGTGAAGGTGTGGATGCCGTTGGTCACATGCCGGATCGGAATCTCCTTCTTCGGCACCCCGGGCCAGACCGTCTGCCACATCTCGCGGGAAACACGCCCGTGGATGGCGCTGACGCCATTGGCCTGACGGGAAAGTCGAAGGGCCAGGATCGTCATGCTGAACGGCTCCTCCTCCGGGTGCGCCCAGGGGCGGCCGAGCTTGAGGAGTTCGTCAAAGCTGATGTGACAGTCGCGGACGTAGGCTGCGAAGTACTTCTCCATCAACTTGGGATCAAAAGCATCATTCCCCGCGGGCACCGGGGTGTGCGTGGTGAATACGCTGCTGGCCGCCACCGGTTGCAGCGCCTCGATGAAGGAAAGTTTCTCCTTTGCGATGAGCATGCGGATCCGCTCCAAACCCAGGAAGGCTGCGTGGCCTTCATTCATGTGAAACACGGAGGGCTGGATTCCCATGGCATCCAGGGCCTTGACCCCGCCGATGCCCAGGACGATCTCCTGCCGAACCCGCATGTCATGGTCCCCGCCATACAGTTGGTAAGTGATATTCCGGTCGTCAGGCGCGTTGGAAGGCAGATCCGTATCCAGCAAGAAAAGCCGCGTCAGACCGATTCTCACCTCCCAAACCTTGGCTTTGACCTTGCGCCCGGGCATGTCCAGCTCGACCACCACGGGGGTTTTGCCATCGGCAGCCAGGGCTTCACGTACCGGCAGGTCGTGAAAAACGTTGTCGACGATGTTGGCCTCCTGCCATCCGTCCCGGTTGATCTTCTGCGAGAAGTAACCGAAGCGGTAGAGCAGGCCGACCGCCACAAACGGAAGTCCCAGATCGCTGGCGGATTTGCAATGATCCCCGGCCAGGATGCCGAGACCGCCGGAGTAAACGGGTAAAGACTCGTGAAAACCAAACTCGGCGGAGAAATAAGCCACCAACGGCTGGTCTTTCTTTTCCTTGGGCAGATTTTTGGTGAACCAAGTGGATTTGCGGTTGAGATAAGCCTCCAGCTTGTCGTGAACCTTCTCCACCCGGTCCCGGTAAGCCTTGTCCTTCGCCGCCGTTTCCAGACGGGACTGCTTGATCAGTCGCAGCATTTTAACCGGACTGTGACCGCACTCCTCCCAAAGGGCCGGATCCAGCTCCTTAAAGAGCTCCAGCGCGTCAAAGTTCCAGCTGAACCAGAGATTGAAGGCGATCCGGCGAAGAGACTCCAAGCCCTCGGGAACCCTGGGAACCACGGAAACGTTGAAAGGCCACTTCTGGGCCGTCGCGACAGGCGTTGCCATAAAGGGGTGAGAATGAAAGGGTTAGCAGTCCTTGGCCAGCAGATTTTCCTACTTATTTAGCTCAATCTAGCTAGGCCGCCTTCAATAGAGCGGCTGCCACTTCCATCGGAAGTGGCCTACCAAGGCTATTTCACCAACCCTTGAACCTCTTTGAATTTCGGATGCTCCGCCGTCTCCAGCAGCTCAAACAGCACCGCCTCAGTGGAGGCAATCACGATTCCGTCCTGCCTCATTTCCTGCAGGGCCAGCTGCCGGTCCGTTTCCCGCCTCGATCCCACCGCATCGGCCACCAGGACCGGTTGGACCTCCTTTTGCCTTAGATCGTACACGGTTTGCCTTACGCAGACGTGGGCTTCGCATCCCGCCACCAAAATCCTCTTTCTGCCCAAGGCCTTGCCCGCTTCCACCGCCGAAAAGGCGCTTTTGACAATCGGCGAAACCTTTCCCGCCGCCAGCTCAACGGCTGGAACGGTTTTGCCCAACTTCGCCGGCACCTGTTCCGTGATGGCGACCGGAATCTCCAGCAGCTTGGCCGCCTTCACTAAAATTTCCGCCTTCGCAACCCAATCCGCTGGCTCCTTGGCGGCTGAGACCAGTTTCTCTTGAACGTCTACGACGAGCAGGCCGGTTTCGGAAATCTTGAGCCGCCAGGACATCTCAACTCTCCTCGGAAGAGGACGACTGCAGCGAAGCGATCACGTTCAGGTCCTCGAGTGTGGTTACATCCCCCTTCACCGCCCCGCCGGCGGCGATCTCCTTCAGCAATCTCCGCATGATTTTTCCGCTTCGGGTTTTGGGTAAGGCCTCGGCAAAGCGGATTTGATCCGGTTTGGCGATCGGGCCGATCTCCTTGCTGACCTGCTCCCGCAACGCCGCGATCAGATCATTTCCCGCCTTCTGACCGGTCTTCAGCGTGACAAACGCTACCACCGCCTGTCCTTTCAGGTCGTCGGGTCGTCCCACCACCGCGGCCTCAGCCACCGCCGGATGCGTGACCAGGGCGCTTTCCACCTCCGCGGTTCCCAACCGATGCCCGGAAACGTTCAGCACATCGTCGATCCGACCGATCACCCGGAAATAACCATCCTTGTCGCGTCTAGCCCCGTCGCCCGTGAAATAAACGCCGGGTACTTCGCTCCAGTACTGCTTTTGGTACCTTTCGGGATCGCCGTAAATCCCGCGCAACATCGAAGGCCAGGGTTTCCGGATCACCAACTTGCCCTGCACCCCGTCCTTTACCGGCTTTCCTTTCTCGTCCACCACCGCCAGATCTGCCCCGAAGAAAGGCACTCCTGCCAACCCAGGCTTCATCACATGGATGCCCGGCAGGGTCGTCAGTAAATGGCTCCCCGTTTCGGTCTGCCACCAGGTGTCCACGATCGGACAACGCCCCCCGCCCACCACCCGATGGTACCAAAGCCACGCCTCCGGATTGATCGGCTCACCCACCGAGCCCAGCAGCCGCAGCGAGGAGAGATCGTGCTTCTCCACCCACTGGTCCCCCCAACGGAGGAAGGCCCGGATCGCGGTGGGAGCGGTGTAGAAAATCGAAACGCGGTGTTTGGCGATGATCCTCCAGAACCGGTCCGGTTCCGGTTGGTTGGGCGCCCCTTCGTACATCAGCGTAGTCGCTCCGTTGCTGAGTGCGCCGTAAACGGTGTAACTGTGCCCGGTCACCCACCCCACATCGGCCGTGCACCAGAAAAGATCCGTCTCCTTGAGGTCAAAAACCCATTTCGTGGTCAGATGAGCTCCCAGCAGATAGCCGGCCGTGGTGTGCAGAATCCCTTTCGGTTTTCCCGTGCTGCCGCTGGTGTAGAGGATGAATAGCGGATCCTCGCTCTCGAGCTTCTCGGGCGGAAAGTCCGGCGGCTGGTGGTCCGTGATCTCATGCCACCAGCGGTCGATCTCGTTCAGTTTCTCCACCGTCCCCGTCCGCTTCAGCACGATCACCCGTCGAACGTCCGGACTGGCCGCCACCGCGGCATCGACGTTTTTCTTCAGGTTCACCACCTGCCCCCGCCGATACCCCCCGTCCGCGGTGATCACCATCTTGGCTCCGCAGTCATGGATCCGGTCCTTGAGCGCCTCGGCGCTGAATCCCCCGAAGACCACACTGTGCACCGCCCCGATCCGCGCGCAGGCCAACATCGCAATCGCCGCCTCCGGCACCATGGGAAGATAGATCATCACCCGGTCCCCTTTTCGGATCCCCTCCCCCTGCAGGGCGTGGGCAAAGCGGCAAACCTCGTCATGCAGCTGCTGGTAGGTCAGAACCCGGACGTCCCCCGGCTCCCCCTCAAAGACAATGGCGGCCTTATGCCGGCGCGGTCCGTCCAAATGCCGGTCCAGGCAGTTATGACTGAGATTCAACCGGCCGCCGCCGAACCATTTCGCAAACGGCTCCTTCCACTCCAGCACCTTTTTGGGTTCCTGGAACCAAGCCAGCTCCTGCTTCGCCACCTTGCCCCAGAACTTTTTCGGGTTCTGGACCGACTCCCGGTGCATCGACTTGTACTTCGCCGGGCTGGAAAAAACCGCCTGTTTCGCAAAGGCCGGGGACGGCCGAAAACTGGGATCGGAGGCCATTCTATTTTCCTTCCTTCAAAGCTGCCTTCACCTGTTTCAAAATTTCCTCGGTGGGAGCCAGTCGCCCCGGGCCCTCGGCCCCGCAGGCCAATCGACCTTCCGCCGGGCCCGCCCAGATCACCCCGCGGGCGGAAAGAATCTTCACGTTTTCCTTGGTAGCGGGATGGGTCCACATGTTGGTGTTCATGGCCGGGGCCATGACCAACGGAGACCGGGTTGCCAGCAAGACCGCCCCGAGCACATCGCCAGCCATGCCGTGGGCCGTCCGGGCCAGAAAATCCGCGCTGGCCGGCGCCACCACGACCACATCCGCCGTCTGGGCTAGGTCGAGGTGGGACATCCTTCCACCCTCCCCTTCTTCCCAGAGGGAGGTGTGGACCGGGCGATGGGTCAGGGCGGCAAGGGTCAGAGCGGGAAGAAAACGGGCCCCGTCCGCCGTTAACACCGCATGCACTTCCCACCCCTCTTTGACCATGGCACTGGCCAGATCCGCCGCCCGGAATGCCGCGATCGACCCGGTCACTCCCAACACCACCCTCGGTGTTTTTTTCTCAACCATGGTTAAGGTTCAGCCTCCGGCTAAGGTAACGCTCCGCCCGGATGATGGCGCGGAACTTGATGAGATCCTCTTCCATGGAGCTGCTTAGAATTGTGTATCGGTAGCTTTTCCAATCCGCCATCTCCGCATGGGCCGCGTGGATTCGCTTGTCGATCTGCGCGGCGGTCTCGGTTCCCCTTCCCTCCAGCCTTCTTCGTAGCTCTTCCAGATCCGGTGGCATGATGAATATGTCGGCCAAGGCCTCCCGGATCTTTGGATCCTTGGAATCCCGGATCTGTCGGGCCCCCTGCACGTCGATGTCGAGCAGGACATCCCGTCCCGCCGCCAAGTGCTCGAGGATCGGCCCCTTGGGCGTCCCGTAGTAGTGCCCGTACACATCCGCGTGCTCCAGCATGTCACCGGCCTTCACCCGTTTCTCAAACTCTTCCCGCTTGAGGAAGAAATAATCTGTGCCGTCCTTCTCCCCTTTGCGGATGGGCCGTGTGGTGCAGCTGATCGAGTACACCAGGTCCGGTGTCTGCCGCACGTTGGAGCAGAGCGTGGTCTTGCCGGTGCCCGAGGGAGCCGAGACCACAAACAAAATCCCGGACCGGGTAAAATTATTCAAGGTTCGCCGCCTGCTCCCGGAGCTTCTCCAGTTCCGATTTGAACTCGATCGCCAGCCGGGTCAGCTCCATCTCCCCGGATTTCGATCCCACCGTGTTGGCCTCGCGCATCAGCTCCTGGATCAGAAACTCCAGCGTCCTTCCGCCCGGCGCCCGCTTCCCGGTCAGCCCGGTCGCCTCGCTCAGGTGGGCCCGGATTCGGCCAATCTCCTCGGTGACATCACCCCGGTCGGCCGCCGAGGCCACTTCCTTGAACAACCGTTCCGGTTCCAACTCCACTCCCGCCTCATGGGCCAGATCCTGCAACCGGGCCCGTAAACGTTCTCCCTGGGCTTTGCGCATGGCCGCCGCCGCTTTTTCCATCTTCGTGCGAACCGACTCCATCCGGCTGAGGTGCTGTTTGAGGGAACGGACCATGTGACCCCCCTCCCGCTCCCGGCTAGCCACCATTTTGGTTAAAGCCGCCCTCACCCCTGCCAGGATTTTCCGGTCTTCTTTCGGGGTGAGCGTATGGCTCTGAGTGGATACCACCCCCGGCAAACCCAACAAGTCCGACCAGGACGGCCCACCTTGAACCCCGAGCTTTTTCCCGGCGGCCCGTAGCTGGGAGGCGTAGACGGCCGCTTTGGCCAAATCCAAACTGCGGCCGTTGCGGGAGGGGGCCGACTCCGCCTGCACGGCGACGGTCACCTTACCCCGAGTGATCTGGCCCGCGACCTCCTCCCGGATCTCCCGCTCCAGCCGCGCCAGGTCACCGGGAAGGTAGACGATGATTTCCAGCCCGCGCTTGTTGACGGAAGAAGCCTCAACCCGGAAACCGGCATGCGCGGTGGCCACCTTGGCGGAACCAAATCCGGTCATGCTACGCATCTTAAAATCCTACGGGCAAAGCCCCCGCGGCTCAAAACCCTTTAAACAGATTCCCGACTCCCTGCAGGATGCTGCCGGCCGCCCCCGCCGCCCCACCGGCTGCACCCCCGGCCCCCTGCAAAACGCCGCTCGGAGCATTCAGCAATAAATTGATTCCTCCTTCTGCCAGCATCTTCCCGACGTCCATCTGTACCTGGGGATCCGCCAACGTCCCGGTGATGGTGGCCGATCCCGGGATCTTGGTGTAGTAGTCCGTGCTGGTTCCCACTAGTTGCGTCATCGCCCCCTGCAGTTGGCCGCTACTCTGGATGGCTTCGCGGGTCAGGGCCAGATTGACGCGAAAATCGAGGGCTTGGCTGTTCCAATCCAGCGATCCCCGCATGCCCGCCGCCAAGGCAGTTCCACTCACTCGCAGATCCTCGGTGGTGACCCGGGTGCCGGATACTTGGAAAGTGGCCCCTAGGTCGTTGATCTCGCTGCCCGCAATAAATCCGGATCCGAGAAAAGTCCCCGCCCCTTGGAGTGCCTTGCCGATCGCAGGAAGATTTTCGAGGTGGGCCTGATAAAGACGGAAATTGCCCTGCCCGGAAAGCGTTCTCTGCAAATCCTCCTGACGGGCCCCGGCCGCCTGTCCGTTAAACTGGAGATCGACGAATCCTCCTAGCGGCCCCCGGGCATCTTGGATCATGGGACCCAGGATCGCGCCCAGCGGAAACTTTTCGACAAACAGCCGCGCCTGCAAAGGTCGGTCCGCTCCCCCCGTCTGCACCACCGAGCCCCGGATCACGCCGCCCTGTACCTCCACGCTGGATGGCTCCAGCAGAATTCCCTCCGGACCGTAACGAAAACGGGAAATTTTGACCGGCCCCACCCGCGCCTCCGGCAGGACGACCTGGTCCAGTTCCGCCATAATGTCCAGTCGGGTCGGCTCGGACTTGCCGGGATTCGGAGCCGGAGCGGTTTTCCAGTTTTCATATTGATCCAGGAGACCCCGTAGGTCGAAAACCCCGCCGGCCACCTTGACCTGAAAAAGCCCGGGGCCGGCTT
>JBILFP010000154.1:0-4093 GCA_044351535.1 Methylacidiphilales bacterium | reverse complement strand
TCCTCGGCCAAGTTGAGCAGCCCAAAGGCGATGGCGTAAGCCCGGGTGATCTTGCCTTCCTTGATGGGGGGAAGATGTTTGGCCCCATGGATCCAGGGCAACGCATCCCCCGCCTCTTTTTCCCCCAGCTCATCCAGGAGCTCGCGGAAAGTTCCCATCATCCAGCAAAGATCCCTTTCGACCCGGGCAAATCCGCGCTTCAACCGCTCCTTGTAGGGAAGACGGGCCTTGCCCAGCTTCGGCCGATGCCGGCCCTTTTTGCCGTGCGTCGTCATCCTTCCCCTAGGTGCTGAAACTGTCCCCGCAGGAACAGGTCGCGCGGGCGTTGGGGTTGGTGACCCGGAAACCACCTTTCTGCAGATCGGTGCTGAAATCGATTTCCGATCCGCTCAAAAACACCGCACTCTTGGGATCGACGGAAATTCTTACCCCCTGGCTATCCACCAGGATGTCCTTGGGACCGGCCCCGGGAACCAGCTCCATCTGATATTGGAGCCCGCTGCAGCCGCCACCCACCACCGCCACCTTGAGTGCGCCCGCAACGTATCCCTTTTTCTCCAGGAGACCGGACAAATGTTTCCCCGCCGCCTCACTGAGGCGGACCAACTTTTCCGAACCCATCTTGGGTCCGGCTGCCGTTGGGAATTCGTTGGCGGCCATGAGGGCACGAGACTAATCAATTTTCTCGGCCCCGACCAGCCTTGGCCGTGATCAGGGGGCCTATTCGCGGATGGTCTCGACGACCGGCAGCGGATTGAGGCTCATTTCCGCCAAACGCACCAAAACCTGCGGCTGCAGCCCCAGCCAGACATTCAACAACCCGGTCGCCAACATCACCCAGATCAGGAAGGGGGGAAATCTTCGTGCCGGGATGGCGTCCGCCTCACGCTCCCAATACATCACCCGGATGGGCGTCAGGTAGATCCCCAAGCCGGCCACGGCCATGATCACCGCCACCACCAAGGCCGGCGTCTCCCCGGCATTCCAGAGATTCGCCAGGACGGCCAACTTCACCGGAAAACCAACCAACGGGGGCAAGCCCGCCATCGAGAGAAGACATAGCGTGAAGCCAAGGGAAGGCCCCGGCTCCCTTCTTCCCATGCCGTCAAGATGACGCATGTCGGTGCTGCCATGGAGGCGCTCCAGTTCGTTGATGAAAAGCAGCACCGGCAGGGAAGCCAGTAGGTAGGCCCAGAGATACGCAACCACCGTCCCGATTCCTCCCTCCCCGCGGGTTCCCAAAGCCAGAATCATGAAACCTGCGTGGGCGATTCCGGAATAGGCGAGCAGCCGCTTAAGATCCCGCTGCGGCAGAGCCGCCAAGGTGCCCAGGGTGACCGTCGCAATTCCCAATGTCAGCAGGATCGGGCGGAAGAACTCCCCCACCGATTCAAGGGCGAAGGCACCGATTCCGAAAATCCGGATCAGCAGAACAAATCCCGCGGCCTTGGAGGCCACCGCCAGATACGCGGTGACCGGCGTGGGAGACCCATCGTACACATCCGGTGCCCAGGCATGGAAAGGTACGGCCGCGACTTTGAAGCCAATCCCGGCCAGAATCAGTCCGGCCGCAACGAGTACGGCGGGATTCGCCCCCTGCCCCGCCTGGGAGAGGAGCAGCTTGGAAAACTCCGTGGTGCCCGCCCCGGCGTAAAGCCAGGCGATACCCATCACCAAGAATCCGGTGGAGAGACCTCCCATCACCAACAGCTTGATGCCGGCCTCCAGGCTTGCCGGCTTGGCCCGGTGAAATGCCGCCAGCAGATAAAGGGAGATGCTGACCAGTTCGAGTGCCACAAAGACCGCCAGAAAATCCCGTGCTGAAGCCAACAGGCAAAGTCCGGCGGTCGGGAAGAACGGTAATGCCAGAAACTCCCCCCGCACTGTTTCATCCGCTTCCATCCGATAGCGGGAAGCCATTCCGATCACCACGACCAGACAAATCAGGAAAAACGGCTTAAAGACCGCCGAGAGCCCATCGGAGACAAACAGGTTGAGCCAGGAGGCAGGAAGCGACCGGCTTTCCGGGCAAAGACTCCAGCCCAGAATTCCGATCGAAGCCAGCAAAGCCAGGAGCGGGATGCGCCTCCGGATTCCCTCCGATGCCAGGGAATCGATCAAAATCAGGCCGACGCCTGCCAAGGTCAGCAAAATCTCCGGGGAAAACCATGCGCTCATGGTACCAACAACCTTTCCAGTACCGGCTGCGCCGGGCCGTACACCACCAGCGGGATGATTCCCACCAGAAGAAGGGCCAAGGTTAAAACCGCAAACGGCCAGGCTTCACGGGCGCCCTGCAGGTCGGAAACCCCTTCCGCCTCCACCGCCTGGCTCATGGGCCCAAAGGCGATCGCCCGGACCGCCCGCAACATGGCCACCGCGGAAAGCACCACCCCCCAGGCCGCGATACCCACCAGCACGGGATGGGCGGTCCACGCCCCGAAGAAAATCATGATCTCACCGGCAAAGTTGGCCAGTCCCGGCAGCCCAATGGAAGCCATCGCCGCAATCATCAGGTAAAACCAGAGTTGGGGCGTCCGTTGGGCCAAGCCGCCAAGATCGCGCATCCAGGAGGTTCCCGTCCGGCGGCTGATCTCCCCGGCCACGGCAAATCCGAGCGCCGCGCTCAACCCGTGGCCCACCATCAAGACCTGCGCCCCGGCCAGCCCCAGCACCGTGCCGCTGATCAGCCCCAAAAACACCGTACCCATATGCATCGCACTCGAAAAACCCAACAGCCAGCGGAAATCACGCTGCTGGAGGGAGGCCAGGCCCAGGTAAAGAATATTGCCAGCCAAGAGCAGCCCCACGATCCAACCGATCTCCTTCCAACCATCCGGGGTCATCGGCAGGGCGACGCGCAACAATCCATAGAGACCAAACTTTTTCAGCACTCCCGCGTGCAGCATGGCGGCCGGGGCGGGAGCCGAGGCATAGCCGCCCGGCGCCCAACTGTGAAACGGCACCAGCGATACCAGGGTTCCAAATCCAATCAACAGCAGCGCGGCTATGACATGCTGGGTTCCTGGTGACAAAGGGTTGGCTCGAAGCGTTTCCGCCAACACCCGCCAATCCAGACTCCGCGCCGTCTCCGGTAGGGCCAGATAAAGTCCAATTAACCCCACCAGCAGCACCATGCTTCCCAGCATTAAATAAACTGTCATCCGCCAAGCCGCCCCGGAACGATCCCCATGCCCCCACATGCCAACTAGGAGGAAGGTCGGAATCAAGGCCACTTCATGGAACGAGAAAAAATAAAACAGATCGACGGAAATAAAGGCCCCGAGAGCCCCGAGACCGATCAGGAGAAGGCAGATGTAATACTCCTTCTCCCGCTTGATCCCCTCTCGGGCCGAACCAATCGCCGTCAACGTGACGATGAGTGTCAGCCATACCATGGAGAGGCTCAGGCCATCCATGCCCAACATGAATTTTACCGGAAACACCTCCCGGGCCGGAATCGGATCGGGCCCGAACAATAGTTCTCCGGTTCGCAGGACCACGCCGGAGGCAAGAAAACCCGGGATCAGATTCAGGAGCGAAACCCACAGAGCGGTGGCCTTGGGGCGAGTGCCCAAGGCAATCAGCACGATCCCGACCAGTGGAATCGCCAACATGGCAGGCAGGGCGAGGGAGAAGTTCACGCCACCGCCTTCCACAACAGCCAACCGATCACAGCGAGCGCACCTAGGATAAAAATTGCCGCATACAGCTGCACCTGTCCGCACTGGACCAACCGAAGCCCCTGCCCCGCCGAACGGGCGATCACCCCCGAACCGCGCACCAGAAATCCTCGCACCACCCACCCCTCAAATGCATCCGCCAGCCGACCCAGCCCGTCCTGCGTCGCCACCAGGACCCGCTGGTAAAACTCATCCACATAGAATTTCGCCTGCAGCAGCGGAATCTGGAGCGGATCCTTGAGGGCGTCCCGGTACAGGAAGTGTGCCGGGAAAAATCCGGCCACCGCCAGGATCAGGGAAAGCCACAAGGTCCAGGCGTGGTGCGGATGTTCCGGCTTCATCCCGAGGAATTCCGCGATCGGGAACATTCCCCCAAACACCGACAGGAACGCCAAAATCAACATCGGCAC
>JBILFP010000153.1:0-4097 GCA_044351535.1 Methylacidiphilales bacterium | reverse complement strand
CATTTCACCATCTCCTGCACCGCCGGGATATTCGGCCCGGTCATCATCCCATCCCGGGTCACATCGGTGTAAATGATCCGAATCACCCCCGCTTGGGTCATCCGTGCGGCCAGATCCTTGGCCATCCATCCGCTCGCTTGGGTCCAACCCCTCGTCTCCACCACGCCGTTGCGGGCGTCGATTCCCACCACCACTTTTTCCGGGCCAAAACTCTTCACGGCTTCGTCGATCCGTTCCGGCTCATCGCACGCGATGCTTCCGAAAATCACCCTCGCCGCCCCGGTCTTGAGAATCTTTTCTGCCACCGCCAAATCCCGGATGCCCCCACCCACTTCGCAGGGCATCTTCACGCTGCGGGCGATCTGCCCGATCATCTCCAAGTTCCGCATCTGGCCTTCAAAAGCCCCTTCCAGATCCACCAGATGCAACACCCGGCCCCCAGCTTTTTCCCACCGGCGGGCACAACCCATCGGATCTTGGCTGTAGACCTTCTTTTCGGTGGCTTTCCCTTGGGCCAGGCGCACCACCTCCCCGGCCATCAGGTCGATCGACGGAATCACGAACATATCAGTGGATGGCTAGGATTAGGCACATTCCTGCACTATAAGATCCGCGGGTTCTTGAGGGGACACTTTTTTATTCTTTTCGCAAATCAGAGAAGATTAGCCGTTTAACCATCCCAGCTTTGCTTAAACGTAAACCTAAACGTAAACGATAAGTCAGCCGCTCAGGCTTCGTCTTGGGCGGTCGAACTAATCCATGCCCAACTTCTTGCGACCATCCGAGGTGATCATCTGCGGCCCCCAGGGCGGATCCCAAACCACGTCCACCTGGGCCTCCTGAATTCCCTCCAGGGAAAGGATCTTTTGCCGCGCATCTGCCGCAATCGACGGACCCATCCCGCATCCCTGCGCCGTTAGCGTCATCTTGACCTCCACCCGCCGACCGCCCCCATCCGTCTTTTTCATCTCCATGCTGTAGATCAGCCCCAGATCCACGATGTTCACGGGAATCTCCGGATCATAACAGGTCTTCAAAACCGCCCAGACCGCATCCTCTCCCGCCGCCCCGCCGGCCGACTGGGTCTCCGTAGAAATTTTCTTTCCCAAGGCATCCGCATCCCTGCCCCGGATCCGGAACAGCCCGCCTTCATGGGGCGTATGGACGGTAAAGGTTCCGCCCAGATCCTGCGTGATGATCACCTCCGTGCCGGCTGGCAACTTTTTGGTCGTCCCGGCTGGGATGGCAATCGCCTCCACTTCCCTCTTCAGCTTGATCTCTTCACTCATCGAATAACCCTAACTCCTCCTGATTAAGCACGCATCTCAATCTTCATCTTAATCCAGCGCCTTCGGCGACGCGCCTCGGATCATGCACCCTCCATACCATCGGCTGCCTTCGCGCCAGGAGTTCGCGGTTCCACCAGTCCATGGCCTCGTCCCGGTCTTTCATCTTTTTTTCCCTCTTCGTGGCCTCCAGGAAGGATTTTCGGGAAAGGCCCCAGAGCAGCGGCCTTTCCAGCTCCGACCAGTCCGCCTCCAGCAAGGCCCGGTTGTGCTCCACCGTCTTGCCGAAACCGATTCCAACGTCTGGCAGGATCCGACTCCGCTCCACGCCCGCTTTGGCCAAGGCCTCGATCCGCTTGGCTAGAAACGTCCGGATATCCTTCACGACATCCCGGTAGTCGGGATTTTTTTGCATCTCCTGCGGCCGACCTCCGGCATGCATGCACACGTAGCCCACCCGGCTTCGTGCCATCAACCCGACCATTTCTTCATCCCACTTCCCCCCTCCCACGTCGTTGACCACATCCACCCCGGCCTCTTCGATCGCCGCTCGGGCCACCTCCGCCTTATAAGTGTCCACCGAAAGAAACGCCTCCGGCCTCTCCTTCCTGAGCTCCTTCAGGACCGGGATTACCCGCTCCCTCTCTTCCTTGCTCGAAACCGGTTCCGCTCCGGGCCGGGTCGACTCCCCACCCACGTCCACCCCATCCCCTGCCTCCAGCAAGGCGATCCCATGCCGGATTGCCTCCGCCTCTTGCACAAATTTTCCCCCGTCAGAAAACGAATCAGGCGTCACGTTGAGAATCCCCAGAAAAAAGGGGCGCTCAGCCGGGAGTTCGATGCTCCGGTCTCCGCAAAGCCACGTTTCCGTGGCGGATACCGGCATGGGAAGGAAGTTTCCTTACGCCCCAGCGGGCGCGCCCTCGAGCCCGGGCAGAATTGTGCCCTTGTCCTTGACCTTCTCCACCGGACGGTTGGCGGGCAAAACCTCACTCGGCGTTGGGGCGCTGGGAGCAGTCAGTCCCTTCGGCGGGGGATTCATCATCCGGCCATGCTTCACGATCTCCTCCACCTGCGATCCATCAAGCGTCTCGTACTCCAAAAGGGCGGACGCAATTTTTTCCACCGCCTCCCGGTGCTCACCGAGAACCTTTTTAGCCCGCTCGTAGGCCCCGTTGACGATCTGGTGAACCTCCTCGTCGATCTCCCGGGCGGTATGCTCGCTGTAGCCGCGCGAACGCCCGATATCCCGGCCCAGAAACACGTAGTCCTCGTGGTCCCCATACTCCACCATCCCCATCCGGCTGCTCATCCCCCACTCACAGACCATCTTTTTGGCGTACCAGGTGGCCATCTTGATATCCCCGCTGGCTCCGCTGGAGATGTCCCCAATGAACATCTCCTCGGCTACGCGTCCGCCCATCGCCACGCACAGGTCGTCCGTCACCTTCCGCTTGCCGTAGCCGTAGCGATCCTCGGTCGGCAGCATCATGGTCACCCCGAGGGCCGGACCCCGCGGGATGATGGACACCTTGTGCAGCGGATCGGTGTGCTCGAGGACAATATTCAGCAGGGCGTGGCCAGCCTCGTGGTAAGCGGTCAGCTTCTTCTGCTCGTCGCTCATTGCCAGGCTGCGCCGCTCCCGGCCGAACCGCACCTTGTCTCGGGCTTCCTCGAGGTCTTTTTGGGTGATGGCTTCGGCGTCCCGCCGGGCCGCCAGCAGGGCCGCCTCATTGATCACATTGGCCAGCTCCGCGCCCGAGAAGCCCGGGGTGCTGCGCGCCAGCGTCGCCCAGCAGACTTCCGGCGCCGCCTTCACCTTTTTGGCGTGAACCTTCAGGATCTCCTCCCGCCCCTTCACGTCGGGCAGGTTGATATGCACCTCACGGTCAAACCGACCCGGCCGCAACAGCGCCGGATCCAGCACGTCCTTGCGGTTCGTGGCCGCGATGATGATCACGCCCTCCGCCGTATCAATGCCGTCCATCTCCACCAGCAGGGCGTTCAGGGTTTGTTCACGCTCGTCATGCCCGCCGCCGAGACCGTGGCCCCGGCTCCGCCCCACCGCGTCGATTTCGTCGATGAAAATCAGGCAGGGCGCGGTCTTCTTCCCTTGCTCAAACATGTCCCGCACCCGCGAAGCGCCCACGCCCACAAACATCTCCACAAAGTCTGACCCGCTGATGCCGTAAAAAGGCACGTCCGCTTCTCCCGCGATCGCCTTGGCCAAAAGGGTCTTGCCGGTCCCTGGAGGGCCTACCATCAGGATCCCCTTGGGAATGCGGCCGCCTAGCTTCTGGAACTTTTTAGGGTCTCGCAGAAACTCCACGATCTCGCTGACCTCGTCCTTGGCCTCTTCGATCCCGGCCACGTCGGCAAAGGTCACCTTGTTCTTATCCTTGGAGAGAATGCGGGCCTTGCTCTTGCCAAAGCTGAAAGCCGACTTTCCCGCCATGCGGATCTGCTGTCGGAAAAAGAAGTACATGATCAGGATAAAGAGGACGAAAGGCAGCGTTCCGGCCAGCGCCTGCCACATCGAGTTATCGATGACCTTCTGGCTGACGTTGGGAAAGCCGTTGGCCGCGAGGAGCTGTTCCAGGTCTCGTTTAAACTCCAGATCCACCGTCACCTTGAAGCCGGTCAGCCCTTGGGCATCCGTGCGTACGCTTTTCCGCATGGTTTCCGGCGGCTCGAATTTTCCGGAAAGCCAGCGCACGTTGGCTGCCGGCTCGGTGTTGAGGGAAATCTCTTTGACCTTTCCCTCCTTCAAATAGGTCTCGAACTCCGCAAAGCTCAGCTCCCGCATCGAGG
>JBILFP010000031.1:0-14242 GCA_044351535.1 Methylacidiphilales bacterium | reverse complement strand
AGGGGCCGGCGGAAGGCCCCGGCAATCAGCGGCGGATCAAAGTGACTCAGGTGGTTGCAGGCGAGAATCCAGGGCCCAGCCGGCACTCCCCGCGTTTGGTGTGCTTCCACGCGGCAAAAGCAGGAAAAAAACCCCTTCAGCCCATGCACCACCGTCCAGTAAGCCACATCCGCCATGACCTTTTTTTAGCCAACTCGCTCCCCAAACCCGAGCTCTACCGCGTGAATTTCTTTAAAAGCTGTAGACTACCTCGGCGCCAGCATAATGAGCCGGACCGGTGCTGTAGTTGGCCGAGCCACCCTTGGCTGCCGCTGTCGAAGTCCCCGAGGTGGTGTAGTTATTGACCGCATCCACACCCCAATCGATCCGGTACTCCGCCCGGATCAGCAGGTTCTCGATGACTTGGAAGCCGGCGGTGGCGGTGTACTCCCAGACATTGATGGAGCGGCCCTTAAAGGTCTCCCCGTGAAACTCGCCCCGGTTGGCCCAGTGGAACCAGTCGTTTACCTGAAATTTGGCGTAAGTTCCAAAACCCCAGGAAGTCGTTTCCGAAGAGTCGGTGCCGTAAATGTTTCCCGCGGTTCCCCCCGTGGTCAGCAAGAGCGTGTTGAAAGCCAGCCACAGCCGATCCTGGGCAAACCGGGGTGCCCAGCTTCCCCAGGAATTGTAGATCAGCGTGTAGGGATTACCGGAAAGGTTGCCATCCAACGCGGCCACGGGCGTCGTGTTCAAGGTGGGCTCAAAGGAACTTTGGGACTCGGCGTTGCTGCTATACTGGAAATTGTGACTCCACGTGGCGTTGCCGCCGGGTGCGGTCACGTTCAGGGACGCCAAAACCGCACAGCCGTCCCCGCCCAACCCGGTGGTGATGTTGTTGTCCGTGTTGGATCCGTTGACGACCCCCAGCTTCATGTCCAAGTACTCGTCAAACCGGTAGGAGGATAAAACCCCGGTGTAGTACAAGGGCATCTGCTCCCAGAGCAGCCCATAGGTGATGTTCAGATTGGCCGGACGCTCGATCACTTCGAATCCGAGAATCGAAACGAACTTGCCGACTTGAAAGTCCCAGCCATTTCCGACCGGGACACGGAAAGAGACATAAGCCTGCTCCAAAAATAAGGCGCTGGAGTTTTGCAGGTAATTCCGGGTGTTGTTGACCGCGTTGCGGTTTGCCAGAAAAGCCGCGTCTTCGCCGATCATGACATCGGCACGGAACCCCGCTTGCGCCCGATTTTCCTCCGTCAGCGCTTTTTCCAACGTCAGTTTGACCGCATAGAGGTTAAAGTCGCCCCCCGCGGCTGTGTCGGAACCGAACCTTCCGGAAACATCCGAGGTGCCACCGCCTGCGCCGGTGAAATTGTAGCTGTAACCGGCATCGACGTAACCGCTGAGCTTCAGCCCCCTTGGCGCGGTTTCCGCGAAGTTCAACGGCACGCTTCCGGAGGCGGTTGGGGATTGGCCATCCGCCATAACGACGCCTACTGACGCTGCTAGCAGGATGATGGCTCGGATCATCAGGACCCGGCCAGGGCTCAAAACAGAGATCCCTTTCCGGAACGCTATTATCTACCGAATCGCCGAATCCGCTCTTTGCGCCGCGCTTCCACGTGCCGGCGACGATCCACAATCTTGGTCTTCCGTTTCCGCAACTCGCCGTTGAGCTTCTCCTCCACCCGGTCGATGGCGGCATACAGATCATCCTCGCCGGCCTCCGCGAAAAGATCGGGACCCGGCACCGCCAGGTGAACTTTCACCCGAAACTGCTTCTTGGGCGGGGCACTATGATCGTGCCAGAGGACCACGTGGGCGCCGATGATCCGACCCTCAAAATGATCGAGGTGGGACAGCTTGTTTTTGACGTAGGTGTCGATCCCGTCGGTCAACGGGAGATGCCGGGGAGTGATATGGACATGCATCTGGGAATCCTAAGAAAGGTTCTTCGCACTGTCGACCTTCTCTCTGCCAAGAAGTTGCATGAAAACCGTTGGCTCAACCCACCTCGGAAGACATGATTTTCCCATGCTGCGCGTGGGCATGGGTTATGACGTTCATCCGCTGGTTCCGGGTCGCCCCCTGATCCTCGGCGGCGTCACCATTCCCCACGACCGCGGGCTCGACGGCCACAGTGATGCCGATGTCCTGCTTCATGCCCTCACCGATGCGGTGCTTGGTGCCTTGGCCGCCGGCGACATCGGCACCCATTTTCCCAACACCGACCCCAAGTGGAAGGGAGCTGCCAGCACCATCTTCCTTGCGGAGTCCGCCCGCCTCGCCAAAGAGCGCAAGGCCACCATTCTCAACGTGGACGCTTCCCTCATGGCCGAGGCACCCAAACTGGTTCCCCACTTCCCCGCGATGCGCAAAAAGATCGCCGCTGCCCTCGGTGTGAAGGAAGACCAGGTCAACCTCAAGGCCACCACCAACGAAAAAATCGGGTTTGTCGGCCGGGGCGAAGGCATCGCCGCGATCGCCACCGCCGCCCTCGACGTGCCGGCATGACGGCGCCGGGACGCTTCGTCACCTTCGAAGGCAGCGAAGGTTGCGGCAAAAGCACCCAGATCGCCTCCACTCTCACCTGGCTCCGTTCCACCGGCCTCACCGTCCACGAAGTCCGGGAACCGGGCGGCACGCCGGTGGGGGAAAAAATCCGTCACCTCCTGAAACATGATGACGACGGCGACCACATGAAGCCGGAGACGGAACTTCTCCTCTTTGCAGCCAGCCGCTCCGAGCTGGTCCGCCACCTCATCCTTCCCGCTTTGGCCAGGGGGGAATGGATTGTGGCTGACCGATTTCACGACTCCACCACCGTCTATCAGGGCTACGCCCGCGGCCTGCCCATGGAGGATGTCGCCTTCATCAACCGCTTCGCCATCGCCAAACGGGAGCCCGATCTAACTCTGGTCTTCGATCTCGATCCCGCCGAAGCCCGCAACCGCGCCCTGCGGCGGGCGCGCCCGGTGGGCCAAAAAGACCGGCTGGAGGACCAGGACCTAAAGTTTTACGAGTCTGTTGCCGAGGGATACCGCTCTTTGGCCAAACACCAGCCTCAACGGGTGAAATTGATCGATGCTTCCGGCACCCGGGAGCAAATCTTTACCCGCATTCAGGAGGAACTCCGCCGTGCCTTTCCCTCCCTCCCGCGTTGAAGAAATTTTCTCTGGGGCGGCCAAGGAAGGCCGTCTGGCTCATGCCCATCTCCTGACGGGCGCTCCTCCTGGAGAACTGGAAACACTCGGTCGCGGCCTTGCCGCAAACCTGCTGGACGCCGATCCCGAGGGTCACCCCGACTTCTTTCTTCTTCGCCCGGAGTCCAAGTCTCGGCGTATCTCCCTTGCCCAGATCCATCAGCTGGAACGCTCCCTCTCCCGCAAACCCCATCGCGCCCCCCTCAAGGTCGCGCTCATCCTTGAGGCCGAGCGGATGTGCATCCAACAGGCGGAATCGGCAAACGCGTTTTTAAAAACCCTCGAGGAACCGCCCGATCACAGCCTGCTCCTGCTTACCTCGGACCGCCCGGAGGCCTTGCTCCCCACCATCCGCTCCCGTTGCCTTACTTTTCCGGTGATTCCAGGGCTGAATCCGGAACCGATTCCGGGGATCGAGGATCTGGTTCGAGGCTGGGAGCAGTCCTCCCAGGCGGACCCCTTAAGCGCCTACCGCCGCGCCTCCCTTCTGCAGTCTTTTCTGCTGGGCGCCCGCCAAAAGCTGGAGGCCAAGGCGGAGGAAAGTGATTCCGAGGAGGAAGAGGAGGAGTCAGTGCAGGCCGCCAGCACCGCCAGCCAACTGGTCCGGATCCGGGAGGATGTGATCACCCATCTCGTGCGCTCGGCCTGGAAAAGAGCTGGGGGGGATCTCCGGCCAGAAATCGTCCGGGAGGTCGAATCCTTGGAAAAGCTCCGCCAGGCCCTTGCCAGAAATGTCGACCAAACCTTGGCCATCGAGGTCGCCTGCCTGCGCATCGCCTCCCTTACCTCCTAACCACCCGCCCAGCCTTTTGTCCTTTAGGGGTCGGGGGTACCCCCGACCCCACCCAAGGGGTCGTACTCACCCCCGACCCCATAGTTTTTATTTTAGGCCAATTTATTATAGAAACTTTATTGATAAAGTATTTTCTTTTTGATTATATGGCTATCTTTTACCTACGCTTTCGTACTTATGGATATCAAGGAGATCAAGGGGATCATTGACCTGATGCGGAAAAACGGGCTCTCCGAGTTCGAATACGAGAAAGATGGCACCAAGATCCGTATCCGCCGTGGCCCCGATGGCGAGCCCCAGGTCATTGCCAGCTCCCCTGGCCTGATCCCTGCCCCAGCTGTCCTGCCGGTTAGTGCCGCCGTTCCCGTGGCCGTCGCACCCGCAGCCTCCATCCCAGCGGCACCCGCCGCCGCCCCGGCTGCCTCCACCCTCCCTTCGATCAACTCGCCCATGGTTGGAACTTTCTACTCCTCCCCCGCCCCGGACGCCCCGCCCTACGTGGAGGTCGGAGCCATGGTCAACGCCGAGACGGTGGTCTGCATCATCGAGGCCATGAAAGTCATGAACGAGATCAAGGCCGAGATGTCGGGCACCATCGTCGAAATTCTCGCCGAGAGCGGCAAGCCGGTGGAGTTCGGCAAGCCGCTCTTCCGTATCAAGCCCGTCTGAGGCCCGCGGGAGGAGCCTCCTCCCGGTCTCCCCTGCCATGTTCGACAAAGTCCTCATTGCGAATCGCGGCGAAATCGCCCTCCGGGTGATCCGCGCCTGCAAGGACCTCGGCATCCGCACCCTCGCGGTCTATTCCGAGCCCGACCACGACTCCCTCCACGTCCAGGCCGCCGACGAGGCCATCTGCATCGGCCCCGGCCCCAGCCCACAAAGCTACCTCAAGATCGACCGCATCATCTCCGCCGCCGAGGTGGGCGACGTGGATGCCATCCATCCCGGCTACGGCTTCCTCTCGGAAAGCGCCCACTTCGCCGAGGTCTGCCAATCCTGCAACATCCGCTTCATCGGTCCTTCACCTGACTCCATCCGCCGGATGGGGGACAAATCCCTCGCCCGTGAAAACGCTCGCAAGGTCGGCGTACCCATCCCGCCGGGAAGCGACGGCCCCGTCCAGACCGAACAAGAGGCCATCAAGGCCGCAAAAAAGATCGGCTACCCCGTCATGATCAAGGCCGTGGCCGGAGGCGGCGGCAAGGGCATGCGCCCCGCCCATAACGACGTCAGCCTCGTCAAAGGCTTCCTCGCCGCCCGGATGGAGGCCGAAAAGGCCTTCGGCAATCCGGACGTCTACCTTGAGAAATTCATTGAAGAACCCCATCACATCGAATTCCAGATCCTCGGCGACAGCCGCGGCAAGATCGTCCACATCGGCGAGCGCGACTGCTCGATCCAGCGGCGTCACCAGAAACTCCTCGAGGAATCGCCCTCCCCATTGATCGACGGTGATCTCCGCAAGCGCATGGGCCGCGCCGCCATCAAACTGGCCGAGGCCGTCCACTACGAAAACGCCGGAACCATGGAGTTCCTCGTCGACGGTAAGGGCAACTACTACTTCCTCGAAATGAATACCCGCATCCAGGTGGAGCATCCCGTCACCGAGGAGGTCTACGGCATCGACCTCGTGAAGGAGCAGATCAAGATCGCCGCCGGCGAACGCATCCCGGCCGAGTTTGAAAACCTCCGCCCCCTGCGCCACGCCATCGAATTCCGTATCAACGCCGAGGACCCTGCCAATGACTTCCGCCCCTGCCCCGGCACCATCAGCCTTTACTACCCGCCGGGCGGCATCGGCATCCGCATGGACTCCCACATGTACGGCGGCTACTCCATCCCGCCGTTTTACGACTCCATGATCGGCAAACTCATCGCGGTCGGCCCCGACCGTGCCACCGCTATCGCCCGCCTCCAGCGCGCCCTCGATGAAACCATCATCCGCGGCGTCAAAACCACCATCCCGCTCGGTCAACGCATCGTCCGCGACCAGGATTTTCGCCGCGGCAAATACTCCACCCACTTCCTCGAGCGTTTCTTCGAGAAGAAAGTGGAAGCCAACCGCGGGTAACCATGCCGCCGGCCCTCGATCCCGGGGTCGCCCGCACCGCCCTCCAAAAAGCCCGACTCTACGCCATTTTGGATGCCACTTACGCCCCGCCTGGGCGCTGGCCGGAACTCGCCCGCCAACTCGCCGCTGGAGGCGCCGGCATCTTCCAGATTCGCGCCAAAAATTTGGCCAAAGAGGAAATCCTTAACCACGCCCGCATCCTCGCCCCCTTGCTCGCGAAACTCGGCCTGCCCCTCATCCTCAATGACTACCCCGACCTGGTCGCCACTTCCGGCGCCGCCGGCTGCCATCTTGGGCAGGATGACCTCGGCATTCCCGAGGCCCGCAAAATGCTTGGCTCCTCTGTCCTCCTGGGACTCTCCACTCACTCTCCCTGCCAGGCGCTGGCCGGTCAGGCGGTCGGGGCCGACTACCTCGGCTTTGGTCCGCTCTATGCCACCGGAACCAAACCCGACTACAAACCCATCGGCCCCGAAAAAATCCGGGAGATCACCGGCAAGGTCACCCTGCCCGTTTTCTGCATCGGTGGACTAAATCCCGACCGCGTGGCCGAAGTCGCCCGCTACGGAGCCCGACGCGTTTGCGTTGTCTCCCACTTGCTGCTCGCAGCGGATCCAACCGCCGCCGCCCGGGACATCCTTTCCCGGCTTGGCTCCGGGTCTCCCCTGAAGGAAGCTGTTCGTTCATGAGTGTCCTCGTCGTCGGCACCGTAGGCATTGACCGGGTGGAGACTCCCCACGGGGAACGCTCCGACCTCCTTGGAGGATCCGCCTCCTTCGCCGGCCTCGCCGCCAGCTTCCACGCCCCCGTCAGCCTTGTCAGTGTGGTCGGCCAGGATTTCCCCGCTCACCACCGCGCCGTCTGGGAAAAGCGTGGGATCGACCTCACCGGCCTTCAGGTCACCTCCGGCAAAACCTTCCGTTGGCACGGGGTCTATGAGGAGAATATGAACAATCGAAGGACCATCTCCACCGAGCTCAACGTCTTGGCGGACTTCCAACCCGTGCTTCCCGCCGGACTCAAAAAACTCCCCTTCGCCATGCTCGGCAACCTCACGCCCGATCTGCAGCACTCCGTTCTCGATCAGATGGACAAGCCAGGCTTCGTCATCGCCGACACCATGGACCTTTGGATCAACACCTCCCGCTCCCGCCTTCTCGAACTGCTTGGCCGGATCGACCTTCTAATCCTCAACGACTCCGAAGCCAAACAACTCGCCGATGAGCCCAACCTCCTCAAGGCCTCCCGCTGGCTCCGCGAGCGCGGACCGAAATACGTCGCCATCAAAAAAGGCGAGCACGGCTGCTTTCTCGCCGGCCCGGAGGGAGCCTTCGCCGCCCCCGCTATTCCGCTCGAACAGGTCCTCGATCCCACTGGCGCCGGCGACACCTTTGCCGGGGGCCTGGCCGGCTACCTCGCTGGCCAAAAAGGCGTCGATCTGCCGACTTTGGCCAAGGGCGTAATCGAGGGCACCGTCCTCGCTTCCTTCACCGTGGAGGATTTCAGCCTGCATCGGCTTGCTTCACTTTCCGATAAGGAGCTGAAACAACGCCGGCAGGATCTGCTCAAGCTCATCAACCCGAATCCCTGACGTGCATCCGGGCGAAGAGATCGCGCTGGTCCTGCTTCTCTTCATCATCGTCAGCTCGGTGGCCCTCACCCTCTCCCTTTCCTTCCTCCACCCCAAATACCGCCAACTCAAGCCCCGCCTCCTTCTGTCCACCGGAATGCTCGGGGTGCCACTTCTGGCTTACGCCCTCCTTCGTGGCCTCACCAACCTGCCCCTGGCCCGTTTCGATGTCTTTCTCGGCGTGCTTGTTCTGATTTACGTCCTCGAGATGCTCTTCTTCTTCACCGTCATGCGCCACCCGCCCCGTCGATAGCCCCGAATTCTGATTTTTTTGTCTCCCCTCGTAAACATAAACCTAAACGTAAATGAACAGCTCCCAGCACATTACCCTCTGCCCGACATCGATTTGTAACAATTCCAAGAAATTTCAGGACTTCGCTTGCCCCCCTTGGGGATATAAGCGAAACTTACTGCTTGAGCTCATCCATCACCCACGCCCATGCAACGACTCCCCTGACTAAGCTTATCCTTCTGGCCTTGGTTTGGCTCCCGATTATCGGAGTCGTCAGTGCCATAGCTCTTCTTTGGAACCAATGGGTGAACTGGGTGGACCTGACCCTGTTCCTGACGATGTATACGGTCTGTGCCTTTGGCATCACCCTCGGTTTTCATCGGATGCTGACCCACAAAGCTTTCCAAGCACACCCTTGGGTCAAAACCTTTTTCCTGATCTCCGGGTCCATGGCCATGCAGGGTCCCGCCCTCCACTGGGCTGCTACCCACACCCAGCACCACGCCAACTCCGACGATGAAGGTGACCCCCACTCCCCGCTTAAGAGCCTCTGGCACGCCCACGTGGGTTGGATCCTGAATGACTTCAAGCCTGACATCCAAAAGTACGCCGGTGCCATGCTGAAGGACCCCATCATTGTTTTCGTCCACAACACCTTTTGGCTTTGGGTCTTTGTGGGCCTCGCCATTCCCTCACTCATCGGTGCCGGAGCGGCCTACCTGATGGGTCAGTCGGCCTGGTTCGGCGCCCTCACCGGCCTGATCTGGGGCGGCTTTGTTCGTCTCTTCTTTAATCAGCACATCACCTGGGCCGTGAACTCGATCTGCCACACCTTCGGCAGCCGCCAGTTCGAAACCACGGACGAGAGTCGCAACAACTTCCTCTTCGGCATCCTTGCCATGGGCGAAGGCTGGCACAATAACCACCACGCTTTCCCCCGCTCGGCCCGCCATGGGATGAGCTGGAAACAGCCTGACCCCTCCGCCTGGGCCATCTGGATCATGGAAAAGCTGGGCCTGATCAAGGACGTCGTCCTCATCTCCCGCAAGCGCATCGAAGCCCGCCTCCGTTCCGAGCCCGACCCCACGCCCGACCCCGTCATCCTCCCCATCCCCGCCGAACAGCGGGACTAGCTTCTCAACCCTAGATTCTGCCCCCTATAAGGACGCAGGCCCTGCGTCCAACCCCGGTAGGGGCAATGGTCCCCATCGCCCGATTGAATTATTGAACACTGATCGTCTAACCCTCCCATCGGACGACCAGATCAACTGGTCGTCCCTACCAAACCTTAAAATTCACAACTCCCGTTCACCTTGACGTTCCCGTTCACGACCACCCTTCCACTTCCCGCCTGCCCCCTTCCACCTGACGCGGGGCTTCGCCCCGCCTACGGTTGGCTCACCTTCAACCGCATAAACATCCGCGTCTCCCCCGGCGCATTTGTCACCGTCGCCGTCACTTCCTCGTGGGTGCCCTTGTCGACCACCGTCTCCTGCACCCCATTAGTTCCCCAAGCAGAGGTAAGTTCACCAGCGGCTTCCACTGCGGCGGTGACGCCTGTGACTCCTTTGGCGCGCCGAAATGTCATCGAGAATGTGTTGCTGATCCCATTACTCATCGTCATAGATCCGCTATCCGGGCCCGTTTGGGTCGGATTGAGACCCAGATAGTATTCCATGAGGTTACTTCTCCCGTCCCCGTCAGGATCTGCATCCAGAGAAGCGTTTGTTCCCGTAAGGCCAGGGTAACTTGAAATCCATTCTGAAAAATTGGTCGTGGCGGAGGCGCTTTGGACAGCCAGGCCAAAGGTTTGGGTGGCAATTTCACCCAAGGAATTTGTCCGTTCTAGGGTGATGGTAAAGTTGCCGGAACTTGATGGAGTTCCGCTGAGAACCCCGTTGGTCGGATCGACGCTCAGCCAGACGGGATTGTTGCTACCCAACCGAAACAAGGCCGGCTGGTTAAGCGCGCCGGAACGGAGTTGCCCGACCCAGACGGAGTTATCCCCCCCGTTCGGCGCCCCGGGGGTCACGCCGTTCAGCGATGGTTCATTATCCGTGACGCTTATCGCCGCGGTTGCACTCAAGGAACCTGCGGATGCCGTAATGGTGACCCCGGCGGAACCATCCGAAATCAGATCATCCACGGCCGCGACCGCAAAAGCGACATTGGTCTGGTTGGCAGGAATCGTGACAGAGGCTGGGACCGTGGCCTCGGATATGTCACTGCTGACAAGATTGACTACCAGATTGGTCGTCTGCGACTGGGTCAGCGTGAGTGTCCCAGTGGCCGCATTGGTTCCAGCGGTTTCCAGGAAAGAGGAGGGTGAAATATTCAAGGTCATGCCAAGAGGGACCAAGCCGGAGCTGATTGTAATATCATCCAAAGCCAATCCGTCGCGAGAACCGCTTCCAGGTGAAGCACTCGGTTTATAGATCCAGCGCAGATAAGCCACGGCACTACGGTTGGTAATATCAGCAGGAAGGGAAATAGCAGAAAAACTAGTTACAGTTCCTTCCGCGATAGTGCCGCTGGTATAAACTGCCCCAGGAACCGCAACGAATCCGTTCGTCGGGGATGTCAAACTGTACTCCAGATTAAAATCGTGGGACCTTCCTTGTTCCCGGACTTTGATAATATTATATGAGATTTTGAGGTCACTTGCCCCGGCTGTATTTGCGATTGCTAAAACCAAAGAGCTAGGTTCAAAAGCGCTACCTGAGCCCAAGAGTCCAATCCTAGATCCGTAATTGTAGTTAGCTGCAGCTGAGTTTGTAGCTACACCGACTGTCATGACCATATCTTCCGTGGTTCCGTTGTAGCAGGTCCAGCCGTCAGGATAAGCAGTCCCGGACGTGCCAGGGACCGAATTGAAGTTTTGCGAATACGTTCCATTGGAAAGGCTGATTCCAGGCAAGAGAGCTTTGATATTTCTGGCTACAGTCGCTGTTTCAATGCTCCAGTTGGCTGCCAACAAACCACCGTCCTCGGTGTTCCCTCGGTAGTTTGCCGATCTGGCACCCCTGACCGCACCGATGTTGGGCGTAGTTGTTCCACTGCCATACCCCACCTGGCTGAGGACGGCATTGGACGCATCCCGCAGAATCACTCCATCTCCGTCATTGGAAAGGGAGGGCCAACTACCAGAGCTCATCGCCGTGTCCGCGGAACTCACCACCATTTTACCATCGGTGCCCGGCGAAAGGTCGTCCACCGGCAACAAGGGGTCTTTGGAGGCGCCGTTGTAAATCACCACGAGGGTTCCGGCCGGAATATTGTCCCAAGCGGCTGCCTCAGCGAGCGTGACAGTGGTTCCACTAGCGTCCTGCACTTTCCATCCCCGCAAGCTGCCGGGTTTCAGCACCAGAAACTCAATCCACTCCGCCGTTCCCCCGGTGGGACCTTGGCTAAACTCACTCAGGATCGCCTTGCGGGTGAAGTTGGTTTCCGCGCCGGCCAGAAACAGGTCGCTGTCATAAGTGAAAACCTGGCCCACCGTGGCGCTGGTAGGAGGCCGTCGATTCACGGCTACCGCTGCGGTGAAAAAGGGTTCCCCGGCGCCCCCCGCATCTGAAGGAGTGATCCGGCAGCGCCACTTTTTGCCCGACCGGGACGGATCCGCGCCAAGGCTTACTCCCGTCTCTCCCGCCGCATCGGTGAAGGAGTTGGCATTGGAAGCGGATTGCCACTGATACGCATAGCTCACCGAATCTCCATCCGGATCCGTGGATTGGACCTCGCTCAAGGTCAATGGCTGGTCGCTAAACAGCTCGCTCGAATTGATTTGGCCTCCCGTGACGCTCGGTCGGCGGTTCACCACCTGGATGCTGATGGGGGCGGAGTTTGCGGACGCACCTTCGCTGTCGGTCGCCCGCGCCGTGACCGAGTAGGAACCCACCGCCGGCTGCCACGCGAAGGTATAGGGGGCCGCGTTGTTGGAGCTGATGACCGTGCCGTTGGCCAGAAACTCCACGCTCTGGACTATTCCATCACCACCGCTCGCAGTTAGATCAGTCGCAGTTGCGCTGAGGTTTACGGTGGCCCCAGGGGGAAAAACCGCCCCATCGGCCGGTGAAGTGAAGGCCACGGAAGGCGGCGGATTGATCGGCTCGGCCGAGGATCCAAAAACCTCCATGGTGGCGGAGGTGAGTGTTCCGCCCGTGGTATTATTACCGGCAGCGCTTTCGTCCGTAATCTTCAGCCGCCAGGTCCCAGACGCATTTTCGCCCCAGTTGCGAACCGTCATAAATTTCCAATTCGCGTAGTTGTCGTTCGAATCACTGCGCACTTCAGCCAGACGACTCACCGTGCCGGCTGGCGAAGTCAGCGCGACCCTGAGGTTTCCCCGTGCGGTATGGTTAATACTCACCGTCACCGTGACGTGCTCGACTCGAATATTATTCTGCGGAGTAATAACAAATTCGCGGGTGATGCCAGTGGTGTTCTGGTTGGGAATGGCGACCGAAAGACCTGTTTGCGCATTGGTTCGGGAAATTTGGGCGGGCAGGTTGGTCCAGGTCCGGGCCAGGTTCACGGCAGCCGTCGCATCAATCAGGCCGGCGCCGAATTTATGGTTGTGGTTGATGGTGGCCGGCGCCACCAGCGCCTTCCAATCCGTGTCGGACGGATTTACCTTTTTGGCCGAGCGCATGAGGATCTCCTGCACATCCCGCCAGCCAAGATTGGGGTTGGCTTCCAACATCAGGGCCACCACTCCGGCCGCTGTGGGGGTGGCGGAAGATGTTCCTCCGAAATCACTTTCATAATCGCCGCTCACATAGCCATTGGTTCCCGTTCGATCAGTCGTGGTTTTACCAAGGGCGGGAGTTGCACCGCTGGAGGGGGATACGATAATTAAATTTGCCCCCGACTCGCTATACGATGCTTGACGCGACTGACTATCAAAAGCCCCGACCGCGATGGTATAAATGGAGTTCGCATAACCGTCGTAATTGGAGTTATCGCTGGCCGCTAAACCATTTCCACCAGCCCACATGAAGATGGTGCCCTGGCCACCACGTCCGGTTTCCACGGCGTTTTTCAACGCAGCCAAGGTCAACGGACCTGGTGCCTCTAAAATGGTGCCGGTATCATTTGGCCCCCAACTATTGCTTTTGATCTCGATTAGCTGGGGCAGATAGTTCATGGCATCGGCTTCCTGCTGGTCCGTGGTAAGCGCTGAAATCAGCCGCAATCCCACGAGAATTCCCTCAGGGGCCGAGCCGCTGACACCCAAATTGTTGTTTCCCCGCGCGGCCGCATCCCCGGCACAGGCCGTCCCGTGGTCGTCTCCCTCACCAGGGTTAGGGTCATTCGGCGTGTTGTCGTTCCAGTCGTAATCGTTGGTGGTGTCGATATTGCCAGCAAAATCCGGATGTGAGGTTTGCACACCGTCATCGACAATTCCGATGCGAATTCCCCGGCCGCGAAATCCGGCGCCATTGGTGGGATAGGCCCAAATGCTTTCGATATTGAGATCCGTACCCGCCAGCGCACCGGTCTGATTGTTGAATTTGAGATGCCACTGTTGGTTGATGAGGGTGTCGTTGGGCATCGCTCGCTTGGCCTGTTGCCGGGCCAGCAGAAGGCTTGAGGAAACAATCTTTTGCTCCTCCAGTTGAGTCCAGGCCGCCAAGGCCTCCGGAGAGCTCTCCGCCAAGTAAAGGAACTTGCCAGGGGCGTAAGCGGGCGCATCCCGAAAAACGAGACCGGCCGACTGCGCCGCCTGATCCGCCTTGGCCTGGGATTCGGATTCCAGCATCAGTTCCCGCGTGACCACCCGTCGGGTGAACTCGTTCCGTTCCACCCCTTCCTCATACATCACCAATTCAGGCACCAATCCTTTTTCGGCTTGGACTTTCTCCATTTGGGCTAACAACCCCGAAAGGTCGGATGCTGGGGTGACCATGACGCCCTTGCCTTTTCCCGTTTCGGGATCGCGGACATACAACTCATCCATCGCCAACCGAAAATTCCGGACCATGCCGGCATCCGAAATCGTTGCCGCGGACTTAGAGTATTTTTGTAACCGTACCTTGGTTTCGTCAGGCAACTGTGACCATGCCTTTTTGACCTTTGGAAACGGATTCGACCCTTCCGAGGAAGTTGCCCGAACCCCTGCCTTTTGCTCGCCCTGCTCCAAATTACTCGTAACTACTCCCTCTTTTACCCCCTGCCCCTTTTCACCCTCCACCTCTTTTCGAGCCATTCCTTCGCTAAGGCGACCCCCACCTTCAGCCCCGCTCGTTTGGTTTTCCTTGGTCGATTCCCTTGAATTGGGGTCAGAGGTCGAAAAAATAAAAAACAACGTCAGGCAGGTGAGCCCGAA
>JBILFP010000152.1:0-4110 GCA_044351535.1 Methylacidiphilales bacterium | reverse complement strand
CTTTCGGATCATCTCCGCCAAGGATAACCCCAGCTCCGCCGTGCTCATCGCCCCGGCCAGCGTGACCATCATTCGCCCGCCATCGTTGATGATTTTTTGGTAGGCGATCGCCGCATCACGAACCACTGCGGCGTTGAAGTGACGATAGTGACGGTCGATGAATTTCGAAATCGGGCCTACTGCCATGCAACCCCTGTTCAACCTTCCCGCCGAAAGGATGACAAGACTAATCGGTTTTCTTGTGGGGTTTCTTTGTCCGTAAGTGCGGATCGCAAAAATGGTCCATCGCCAAAAACATCGACTTGGCATGCCGGGCAAACAGTACGCTCAAAAAAGGCGCCGGCATCACGCACAGCAGGAACAACACCGTCGGCCGCAGGTCGGTGAATGCCCGCAGGATAAAATAGGCGGACATTCCGCCGAGACCGATCACCCCGTAATTCACCCCCCAGATGGCCAGCAGGAAGTAGCCTGGTTCCCGCTCGTAGGCGTAACCGCACTTGGGGCAGCCGTCCAAAGGCGTGAACCAGTCCTGCAAGGACCGTGTTTCCTTCACCGGCGCGAAAATCGGTTTTTCCCCGCACGTTGGGCACCGGCAAAGCAGCGAACGCTTCAGGTAAAGCAGCGCCTTGCCCACGGTTCTGGGTGCCTGGGCCGTTGAATCCCCGGAATTCATTCGCGATGGTACGGATGTCCCGCCCTCCAGCTCTCCACCCGGTAAATCTGCTCCAGCAGGACCACCAGCGCCAAATCATGGGAAAGGGTTTGTGGCCCCAGCGACCAAACATCCCCACACTGCTTGCGAAAGCCCCCCCCATGGCCATCCGCCCCACCGAGGATCCAGGCCGTCTTCGCCTTTCCGCCCCGCTCCCACTTCTCAAACTCTTTCTTCCAGTCCGCGGTGCCGGCCGACCGACCCCGTTCATCCAAGGCCACTCGGTGCCAGCCTTCTGTCTTTTTCAAAAGTTCCGTCTCTTGTTTGGTGCCTTCCTTGATATGGAGAAGTTCGATCTCCGTAAATCCCCCGATCCGCTTGGCGAACTCCTCCGCCGCCATCTTGGCCCAGCCCGAAGGCCGGCCCACCGTGATCACCCGGTGCTTCACGTCCCCGTCCGCCGGGGATACCCTACCCGCACCGCCGAACCTTCAGAAAACAGCACTGAGGAGGATTCGTCCTGAAAAATCGGCCCGAAGGCCGACCCAAAGGGCGCGCCGGTCGCGCAGTCCACCGCATAACGCAAAGGCGCCCGCATCGTCCAAGGTTCATGGGTAACCTCGTACGTGGTGCCTCCGCGGAACGAGTTGTATCCGCGGTTGCGATGCAGCAGGAACTCCTCCAAGGATCCCGCCGGCACCGCCTGCGCCTGGGCTGCAGCCCGCACGGAAATCCGGAACGTTCTCGCTCCAATCTCCCACTCGTAGGCCACCTCCGGCTCGCTATGCCTCACGCGCTTTTCTACCCAGACCTTTCTCTTTTCGTACGGCTCCCCGTAAGACCTCCGTGCCATCCTCGCCACCAGGAACTTCGGCACCAGCTCCCCCAGAAACACCACGCCCGGTCCATTCGGCCCCTGCACATACGTCCGCAGATTCACTTCCGGAAATCGATCGTGCCAAGGCCAGCTGATCCCCTTCACCACCACGTTGGAAAACTCCACCCCCACCAGACTCAGCGCCGCCGCCCCTTCCCACAAATCCGGCGTACATCCCGGCGGCATCCTCTCCTGCACGAGGGCTGGATCCACCAGCCAGGAGACCATCACCAGGTTGCCCCAGTCCGCCTGCATCCATGCCGGTCCCGCGCTCATCGCGGACTATCCTGCAAACCGGGGACCGGACAGCAAGAAGTCCGCTAGCCCAACACCTTCTCGAGCTCGTCCACCCGTGCCGCAAAAAGACTTAGCGCCGATTCCACCGGCGCCGCACTCTCCATGTCCACCCCCGCCGTTCGCAACGTCTCCAGCGGCGGCCGGGAACCTCCCGAACGCAAAAATTCGTGCACCCTCTCCACCGCACCCTTTTCACCCGCCAGAACCTTGCGGGACAGCGCGATCGCCGCCGAAAGACCGATCGCGTATTTGTAGACGTAGAAGGCGCTATAGAAGTGCGGGATCCGAAGGCACTCCAGCTCCAGCGGTGCCTCGATCTCCATCGCCTCCCCCAGATAAGCCTCCAGCAGTTGCCGATAGCAGATCCGGAAAAAGTCTAAAGTCAGCGCCATTCCCTTTTCCTCCGCCTCATGGATCCGCTGCTCAAATTCCGCGAACATCACCTGCCGGTACAGGGTTCCCCGGATATCATCAATCTGCCGGTTCAGAATATAGGCCCGTAGAGTCTTGTCCTCCCGGGCCGGACCCTCCAGAAGGTGATGGGTGAGCAGCTCTTCGTTGAAGGTGGAGGCCACTTCGGCAAGCAGGATCGGATAGTGGGCATCTTGGTAAGGCTGGGTCCGGTGACTCATCCACGTGTGCATCGAATGCCCCGCTTCGTGCGCCAATGTGTACACATCGGACAACACATCTTCCCGGTAGTTCATCAGGATGTACGGCAGGTTCTGGTAACTGCCGCTCGAGAAAGCACCGCTCCGTTTGCCCCGGTTCTCATAACGATCCACCCAGCGCGACTTCCCCAACCCCTCCCCTAAAACGTGTTGGTAATCCTTGCCCAGCGGTCCACACGCCGTTGTCACCAATTCGGCCGCCTCCTCAAATTTCGTCTTCCGCTTGGCCGAGGCCACCAGCGGCACCTGCAGATCTGCAGCGCGCAGTTCTTTCAAACCCAGCACCTTCTTCCTTAGGCGGTGATACCTCTGCAGCGGCTGCAGATTTTTTCGCACCACCGCCACCAAATTGTCGTATACCTTTTCCGGAACGCGGTCCGGGAAGAGTGACTGCGCCCGTGCACTGGGGTGTTTCCTGGCCTTAGCCCGGAACACATCCCCCTTCACGGAGCTCGCTAACGTCGCCGCCAGGGAGAACGCATGCTGTTCAAACTCCGTGTAGTACTGCTGCCACGCCTTCCGCCGCACCTCGGCCGACTGCCTTTGCAGCATTGAGGCAAAGGTCCCGTGACTCAGCTCGATCTCCGTCCCGTCCTCATCCTTCACCGTCCCAAAACGGAAATCCACATTCGTCAGTTGCGAAAAGATCTCGTCCGGACCCCCCAACGCCGGCCCCGACAACGCCATCAGCCTCTCTTCCCCCTCGCCCAAAATATGTGGCCGATACCGGCGGATTCTTTCCAGCTTCCCGTGCCACTCCGCCAATCGTGGATGTTTCACCAGCTCAGCCCATTCCGGGTCCCCGATCTTCATCAGCTCGGGCAAAAACCACGATGTCTCCTCGGCCAACTCCGTGGTCAGGTGATCCAACCGCAGCGACCGGTCCCGCGCAGCCCCATCCCCACCATCTTCCGCTACCCGCAGATGGGCGTACTGACCAAGCCGCTCTGCCATTAAATCGATTTGCCTCTCCTCCTCCAACGCCGCCCCTAGATCTTCGACCCGGTGCAACCTTCCTTTCCACTTCGCCATCTTTCCTTTCTGTCCCTTCAAAACCTCCAGCCCTTCCTCCCAGTCCGAGTCCTTGGCATACAGCGGCGTCAGGTCCCACATATCCCCAGGATTCACCTCGTTCCGCTCGGGCACCTTCTTCACGGCGGGTGCGGCCACGGCTTGGATCATCGGCAAAACCTAGCCCCGGCCTTTTTCAGAATCCACCTCCGCGTCCGCTTGCCGTCCGCCAACGATTCCGTCACCCTTGGCGCATGGCTGAAATCGCCGCTTTTGCCCAACGCGGGGCCTCCCGTGTCACCCCGAAGATCATGCGCAATCTTCTCCACCGCCTGCCCATGCTGAAGGCCGAATTTACCCAAATCCACGCCCCCAAGTTTCCCCACCTTGTCGAACAGCTCGAATTCCTAGCCGATGTCGTCGAGGACTTCGCCGAAGGTGCCTACAAGGACATCCCGTACGCCGCCGCCTCAGCGGCGGCCTTCGCTATCATCTACACCCATCGCCTCCTCGACATCATTCCCGACTTTGTCGCCAAGGTCAGCTTTGAGGACGACTCCGCCGTGGTCCGCGCCGTTCTCATCATGTTTGAAAAAGAT
>JBILFP010000150.1:0-4144 GCA_044351535.1 Methylacidiphilales bacterium | reverse complement strand
CGGTCTTGTAATAGGCGGCGATCGACTCCTTGCCGCAGATCAAGGCACCCGTCGGGAAATCCGGCCCCGGCATGATCTTGAGGATCTGCTCCGCCGTCAGCTTCGGGTTCTCAATCAGGGCACAAAGCGCATCAATCGTCTCGCCCAGGTTGTGGGGAGGAATATTGGTCGCCATGCCGACCGCAATCCCCGTGCCGCCGTTGACGATCAGATTGGGGAAAGCCGCCGGCAGGACGACGGGCTCGGTCAACCGCTCGTCATAAGTCGGAACAAAGTCGACCGTATCCCGCTCCATGTCGGCCATGAGGGCCGCGCCGAGATGATGCAACCGCGCCTCGGTATAACGCATGGAGGCGGGCGGATCCCCGTCGATCGAACCGAAGTTTCCACGGCCTTCCACCAAAAGATGCCGCGTCCCCCACCACTGCCCCATGCCCACAAGGGTCGGATAGATTGCCATGTCGCCATGCGGGTGGAAATTACCCATGGTTTCACCGACGATCTTGGCGCACTTCACGTGCTTCCGGTTCGGCTGCACGCCCAACCCGTCCATCGCGTACAGGATCCGGCGCTGCGACGGCTTCAATCCGTCCCGCGCATCCGGCAATGCACGGGAGATGATGACAGACATCGAATAGTCGAGGAACGACTTCGACATCTCCTCCGCGACGTTGATCGGGACAATATGCTCTTTAAGTAGGGGCATGGCAGGGCTTGGGTTAGATGTCCAGGTTCCGAACGTTGAGGGCGTTCTCTTCAATGAAGACCCGCCGCGGCTCCACCTCATCACCCATGAGCGTAGTAAAGATCTCGTCCGCCTTGGCCGCGTCCACCAGATCCACCTTCAGCAGCTGACGTTTCTCCGGGTTCATGGTCGTTTCAAACAGCTCCTTGGCGTCCATTTCGCCCAACCCCTTGAACCGGGTGATTTGCACCCCCTTCTTTCCGACAGCCTTCACGGCTGTGAGGATCTCGGCGATCGAGAAGATCGGTGTGCGGTTGGGGTTCGACTTTTCAACCTCGCCCTCCACCAGCTCAAACAGCGGCTTGTCCTGGGCGGAGTAGTGCTCCATGTCCAAGCCCTTTTTCCCTAACCCCTGCAGGGCCTTGGCCAAGCTGGCCGCTTCATAAATCTCATAAATCCGTGCCTTGGGCTTGCCCTTGTCCTCAGCCTCCTCTTTCCCGTTCTTCTCGTCGTCGTCATCGTCATCATCCTCGATGCCCATTTTGTCACGGAATTTGGCGACCTCCTTGTCGTCCTTGAAAAATTCAAATTTCTCCTCGTTACCCTCCCGGATCTTGGCGATGTACTTTGGCAGGTCGCCCGACTTTGGATTCCTCGCTTCGAGATAGTCATCAAACTTCGCCCCGCGGCGCGTCACCGCGCGGGAAAGCCGCTCCAACTCCGTCAGCGATCCGAGAATGTCGAGCAGTTGCGCCTTGCTGAAAGCCTTCTTGTCCGAGAGCCGGATCAGGGAAACTTCTTCGGTGCCCAGCTCGATCAGAATCTTGTCCAAAGTCTCGGTGTCTTGAACGTACTCCTCCCGCTTCTTCCGCTTGATGAGGAACAGCGGCGGTTGAGCGATATAGATATAGCCGGAGGAAACCAGGAGCGGCATTTTGCGGTAGAAAAAGGTCAGCAGAAGCGTCCGGATGTGGGAACCGTCCACGTCGGCGTCGGTCATCAGGATGATTTTGTGGTAACGCAGTTTCTCCAGATCAAACCCACCACCGGCCTCCGCCTCTTCTTCACCCTTCTTGGCCTTCTCCTTGTCGCTGGCGGTGCCGATGCCGGTCCCCACCGCCGTGATGATGGTTCTGATTTCGTTGTTGTTGAGAACCTTGTCGATCGACGCCTTCTCCACATTGATCAGCTTTCCACGGATCGGAAGGATGGCCTGGGTGCGCCGGTCGCGACCCTGCTTGGCCGATCCACCGGCGGAATCTCCCTCGACGATGTACAACTCGCACTGAGCCGGATCGCGCTCGGAACAGTCAGCCAGCTTTCCAGGCAATCCACCCCCGCTGAACGCACCTTTGCGGATCGTCTCCTTGGCTTTGCGGGCCGCCTCGCGGGCCCGCGCTCCAGTCAGCGCCTTCTCAAAAATCTTTTTCCCGACCCCAGGGTTCTCTTCCAGGTAGGCCAGCAGCCCCTCGTAGACGCAGCTGCCGACGATTCCCTCGATCTCAGTGTTGACCAGTTTGACCTTGGTCTGAGCATTGAAACGCGGATTGGGGAGTTTCACGCTGAGGACGCAGATCAGACCCTCCCGCGTGTCCTCACCGGTGATCTTGGGATCCTTGTCCTTGGCCAGGCCCTTGCCGGAGGCGAACTGATTGATCGCCCGGGTCAGTGCCGAACGGAAACCGGAAACGTGGGTGCCGCCGTCGGGATTGGGGATGGAGTTGGCAAACGGCAGCAACGTCTCATCATAACCGTCGTAGTACTGGATAACGCAGTCCACAAACACCTCGTCCTTCTTCTTCTCCAGAACGATGGGCTTGGGATGAATCGGCGAGCGCGCCTTGGCCAGCTGTTTAACGAACTCCTCGATGCCATCCTTGTAAAGAAACGTTTCGGTTTTTCCGCTCTTCCCCTCGTCCGTCAGGGTGATGGAGAGCCCGGGATTGAGGAAGGCCAGCTCGCGCATCCGCTTGGCCAACAGGTCAAATTTGAACTTGGTCGTGTCCTTGAAGATCTCCGCATCCGGCTTGAAGGTGATCTTGGTGCCGGTCTTCTTGGATTTGCCGGTAACGCTGAGCTTCGAGGTCGTCTTCCCCCGCACGAACTCGATGTGATACAGCTTCCCGTCCCGGGAAATCTCCGCCTCAAACCATTCGGAGAGCGCATTGACGCACTTGGCCCCCACCCCGTGCAAACCGCCGGAATATTTGTAGGCCCCTTGGTCGAACTTGCCGCCCGCATGGAGGTTGGTGAGCACCAGCTCGACCGCCGGAATCTTGAACTTGGGATGGGGATCCACCGGGATGCCGCGGCCGTCGTCCTCGATCGAGATCGAGCCATCAACGTGCATGGTGACCTTGATGTTCTCGCAGTGCCCGGCCAGATGCTCGTCGACCGAGTTGTCCAGAACCTCAAAAACGCAGTGATGGAGACCCCGCTCATCCGGGTCGCCGATATACATCCCGGGGCGCTTCCGGACCGCCTCCAGCCCCTCCAACTTGTCGATTTTGGACGCGTCGTACTTCGAGGAAACGACGACTTTTTCCTTCGCGGCTGGCATCCGTTGAGGATGCCGAAACAGTCTTACCCGACAACCGAAAAATTACTTTTTACTTATTTTTAAGTAATTGCAAAGCAATTGTTTACGAAGGTTTTTGGCGGATTCGGGGTGCAATTTTTCGGACCGGGGCCGAGACCGAAACCGGGGCGATTTCTGCCTCGTTTGTATCCCCCGCTAACCACTCCTGGAACAGCCGGAAGGCCACTGCCATCAGGGTGGCACCGAAGAAAATTCCCAGGAACCCGTAGGCGATGAATCCCCCAATCACCCCAAGGAAGATGATGCCGAACGGCAAGTTGCTGCCCCGGCTAATCAGGTACGGTTTGGTGAAATTATCGACCAACCCGACCACCCCGATGCCCCAGATCAGATTGAACACCGCCCACCCTGTCTTTCCTTCCAGAAAAAGCCAGACCACCACCGGAACCCAGACGATCCCGCACGACAGTTGCAGGCTGGCAAAGAAGAAACCGGCAAACCCGAGCAGCACCACCTGCGGCACCCCCGCCAAGGAAAACCCGATGCACATCAAGGCTGCCTGCAGGGCCGCCGTTCCAAGGATTCCGAGCATCACGCTCCGGATGGTTCTCGCCGAAATATCCAACAACTCCCCGCCCTTGGGCCCGAAAAGTTTTTGCAGCGCCTGTTGCCCGGACCGGGTGAGCGTTTCCCCGTAGGCAAAAAAGAAAGCGCTGATGACCAGGCTGAGCGCGAACTCCAGCAGGCCCACCCCCACTTTCCCCGCCATCTGGCCGATCTTGGTCGCCAACTGCTTGAGCAAGGGACTGAGATCCTGAAGAAACTGGGCCCGGTCTTTGGTCGACATCTCCCACTTGTGATAGAGGGCGTCGCCGTAGGGATACTCGTTCAACCAAGTGGGCGGAGGTGGCAATCCTCCC
>JBILFP010000149.1:0-4147 GCA_044351535.1 Methylacidiphilales bacterium | reverse complement strand
CGCAGCGCCGCCTATATGGGCCGTTACGTCGCCAAGAACATAGTCGCGGCTGGCCTAGCCGACCGGGTGGAGATTCAGTTTGCCTACGCCATCGGCCATCCGCGCCCGGTCTCGGTCTGCCTCGACACCTTCGGCACGGAGAAGCTCCCCTTCTCCCGCATCGAGCAGGCCGTCCATAAGACCTTCGATTTTCGTCCGGCCGAGATTATCCGCCGGCTCCGCCTGCGCCGCCCGATTTACTCGAAAACCACCAACTACGGCCACTTCGGCCACCGCGGCAACCCGGTCTACGCGCCGTGGGAGCATACGGACCGTGTCCGTGAGCTTCGTCGTCACGCCGGGCTGAACTGAACCGCACTCCAGGAGAATAAAACCATGAGCACCGCCACCCTCGCCCCGAAAACTGCCAAAACCCGCGGCCCCAAGGCCGGCGACTTCAAGGTCAAGGACCTCGCCCTCGCCGAACTTGGTCGCAAGGAAATCGAAATTGCCGAGAAGGAAATGCCCGGCCTGATGGCCATCCGTGAGAAGTACGCGAAGGACAAGCCCCTCGCCGGCGTCCGCGTCACCGGTTCCCTGCACATGACCATCCAGACGGCGGTGCTGATCGAGACCTTCGTGGACCTGGGTGCCGATGTGCGCTGGGCCAGTTGCAATATCTTCTCCACCCAGGACCAAGCCGCTGCGGCCATCGCCGCCGCCGGCATCCCCGTCTTCGCTTGGAAGGGCGAAACCCTCGAGGAGTACTGGGACTGCACCTGGAAAGCCATTGTCAGCCCCGAGGGCAAGGGCCCGCAACTCGTCATCGACGACGGCGGCGACGTCACCCTTTTCCTCCACAAAGGCTACGAGCTCGAGGAAGGCGACGGCTGGGTCAACACCCCCTCCTCCAGCCATGAGGAGAAAGTCATCAAGGATCTCCTCAAGAAGATTCACGCCGAGAGTCCCTACATCTTCCACGAGCTGGTTAAGGAATGGAAAGGTGTGGCCGAGGAAACGACCACCGGCGTGCACCGTCTCTACCGCCTGCAGGAACAAGCCAAGCTGTTGGTGCCGGCGTTCAACGTGAACGACTCGGTGACCAAATCGAAGTTCGACAACCTTTACGGCTGCCGCCACTCGCTGGTCGACGGCCTGAACCGCGCCCTCGACGTGATGATCTCCGGCAAAGTCGCCGTGGTCTGTGGCTACGGGGACGTCGGCAAGGGTTCCGCCCAGTCGCTCCGCGGCCAGGGCGCGCGCGTCATTGTCACAGAAATCGACCCCATCAACGCCCTGCAGGCCGCCATGGAGGGTTATGAGGTGACCACCGTCGAGGACACCCTCGGCCGCGCCGACATCTACATTACCACCACCGGCAACAAGGACGTGATCACCGTCGAGCACCTGAAAAAGATGAAGGATCAGGCGGTGGTCGCGAACATCGGCCACTTCGACAATGAGATTCAGGTCGACAAGCTGAACAGCCTCTCCGGCGTGAAGCGGGTCAACATCAAGCCCCAACTCGACAAGTATGTCTTCCCCGACGGCCGGGAACTGTTCCTCCTCGCCGAAGGGCGGCTGGTGAACCTGGGCTGCGCCACCGGTCACCCCAGCTTCGTGATGAGCAACAGCTTCTCGAACCAGACGCTGGCCGCGCTCGACCTCTGGAAGAACCGCTCCGTCTACAAGCCGGCGGTCTACGTCCTGCCCAAGAGGCTGGACGAGGAGGTTGCCCGCCTGCACCTCGAGAAAATCGGGGTGAAACTGACCAAGCTCACCAAGGATCAGGCCGACTACCTCGGCATCCCCGCCGAGGGCCCGTTCAAGCCCGAGCACTATCGGTACTAAGCACCCTCACGGGCGCGCGGGAGGAGGCAGGTGGAAGGCGGGAGGAGTTAGCTCCCCTGCCCTTCCACCTAAAACCTTTCACCTTCCACGGTTGGAAAAATTCAAAAATGAGGGCTAATTCTTTTTAGCCTTTGGCGGGATCAGCAACGACAGGGCGATCGATCCCCCGACCAGGGCTGTGATGATGGCCAGTGACCAGACAATCGGGAACTTGCCGCCGAAGACGTCGTTGAGCCAAGCCATTTTCAGGCCGACGAACACCAAGACCAGGCCAAGCCCGAACTTGAGGAAGTGGAACTTATCAACCACCCCGGCCAGCATGAAGTAGAGAGCACGCAGGCCCAGAATAGCAAAGACATTCGAGGTGAGGACGATGAGTGGCTCCTTGGTGATGGCGAAGATGGCCGGAACGGAATCCACCGCGAAGACAATGTCGCAAAACTCGATGAAGATCAGGCAAACCATCAGGGGCGTCACCTTCCAGGCGGAATTCACCTTAAGGAAAAACTTCCCCTCCTCCATCCGGTGGGTCACCGGCAGGACTCTTTGGAGAAAACGCAGGACAGGGTTGGTCTCCGGATTGATGGCCTGGTCGGGCGAAAAGAAGATTTTGATACCGGTCAGAACCAGGAAGACCCCCAGGAGGATATTGATCCAATGGATCTGCAGAAGCACCGCTCCCAGTGCAATAAAGACGACCCGGAAGAAAATTGCGCCCAAGATGCCCCAAAAAAGGACCTTGTGCTGATATTTTTCGGGAATCCCAAAGAATTTGAAGACCACCACGAAGATGAAGAGATTGTCGACGGCCAGCGACTTTTCGACGATGAAGCCCGTGAGAAACTCCAAGGCGGAATACCGGGCCTGCCGGTCTGGGTCGAAACCGGGAATGGCCATCAGCTGCGGGTCGTTGCTGAATTCGTTTTTGCAGTAGAAATAAAATCCGAAATTAAAAAGCAGTGCCAAGGTGACCCAAAAGACACTCCACCCGGCGGCTTCCCTCATGCCGATGGCATGGGCTTTACGGTGAAAGACCCCCAGATCCAGGGCCAGCACGGCTAGGACAAAGAGGAGAAAGCCGGCGTAAAACCAGAAATACTCCCTGAAGGGGAACAGCACGACGTCAACTAAAGGCACGGGTGAACGCTAGCCACCGGTCTGGTGACATGCCAAGACCACAGAAGGAGACTTAAAACCGTCGCTGGGAGCGGGGATCGGGAACTTTGCGGGTGTTATCGTAGGGGGAGTAGCCGGCCTTGGAGTCGTCAATGGCACGCTTGGGATCCCCGGTGCTCGGATTGGGAGGAATGACCACTGGTTTCGGAGGCGGGGGTGCCACCGGTTTCTTTTCCCCGTAGCCAGCCGGCAAAGTGAAAGGATCCTGGGAAATCCGCTTGTAGGCTCCTGAAGGAGGCTGAGGAACCTGCATGCGCCCATCCGACGTGGTATTTCCAGCCATGATAGGTTTCGCTCCGGACTGGAAATCCTTACCCAAGGGCCCGGTACCGGAGGGACCGGTGAAGGAATCGAAAGCCGGCTGCACCCTGCCGTCGCCCGAGGCCATCGCCCGAGGCTTAACCCCATCCAGACCCGTGACCACCGGAAGCTTTTGGGCATCCGCTTCCCCGAAACCCGAAACCGATGGGCCGGCCACGGTCGGCTGTTTGGAGGCCTGGGCTGACTTCTCCTCTTTTTCCTTCTTCTCCTTGGCCATGGCTTCCTGGGACTCGCGGGCTTTTTGTTCGGCCAAAGCCACTTCCTCTTGCTGTTTCTTTTTGGCCTCTTCCTGTTTTTGCATCATCGCCTGGGCAGCCCAGTCCTGGTCCTTGGTCATATCCTTCTCTTTGTCGGCCGGACGAATCTGAGGGATGGAGGGGTTGTTGTCGGAGGGTTGGATGTTGCTGACATCGGGGGTGGGTGCCGGTTCATCCAGGCCGGGAAGCTTGGGCTGAGCCTCAGCGGAAGGCAGGTCGGATAAGCCTAAGGGCCCCTCTTTGGCGGTCTGGGCAAAAACCGACCCCGAGACCAAGCACGCTGCGATCAGGAATCGCTTCACTTCCCGCAACTTAAAGGGGGGTGGACGGTCGTCAATCTCGCCCCCCTTCCCCTGGCCGAATAAGATGCTGAAACCTTGAATGCTTCCCTTTCCGAACTTTTACGCTCCGAAATCCGCCAGCGGGGGCCCCTGCCTTTCGATCACTTCACGGGAAAAGCCCTGTATCACCCCACCTTGGGCTTCTATGCCTCCGGCCGGACCCGAACCGGGCGAGGCGGTGATTTCCTCACCCCCGTCTCACCGGGCCCGGTTTTGGGCGAG
>JBILFP010000148.1:0-4215 GCA_044351535.1 Methylacidiphilales bacterium | reverse complement strand
TCCTCGAAGTCGGGCGTCTGGGCGTACTCGCCGAGACTGCGCCAGTAGGTGCGGCCGTTTTCCGGGGCGGGAGGGTGCTGAAGAACTCGCTTCATCGGTGGCACCCGGCACAGCTGACGGGAGGATTCACGTTCCACTCCCGCACAAATTTTTCGCCGAGCTCCCGCTGGGTGGTGCCGGCGGGAGGTTCCCAATCCATGTTGGTGACCTGGTCGAGCGGGCGAAGATGGTTTTCCGGGGCGCGGTGGCACTCCAGGCACCAGCCCATGCTGTGCGGCTTGTCGTGCCAGACAACTTCCATGCGGTTGACGTGACCGTGGCAAGCGACGCAACTGACCCCCCGGTTCACGTGGGCGGCATGGTTGAAGTAGACATAATCAGGTGCCTTGTGGATGCGGACCCACGGGACGGGCTGGCCGTTTTTCCACGCCTGGCGGACCGGCTCGAGCTTCGGGCTCTGCGCTTTGATCTGCGTATGGCAGTTCATGCAGGTCTGCGTGGCGGGGACGTTGGAGTGGGAGGATTTTTCCACATGGGTGTGGCAGTAGCGGCAGTCCATTCCCAGTTGGTTGACGTGGAGCGAGTGATCGAAGGCCACCGGCTGGGTGGGTTGGTAGCCGACGCGGGTGTACTTGGGTGTAAAGTAATATGCCATGCCCGAAACGATGCTGGCCGCAACCACTGCCACGCAGACCAAAATCTTGATCGGAAGCCAATTAGTCCAGCGTGGGAAGATGTTGGCCATGGGGAAGTTATGTTAACGATGGGCTCTGGTTGGGCGGTAGTTCAAAAGAGAAGTCTAAAAACTGAAGGGTAGGGCTGATTTCAGCAAGGAGGCATTAGAAGTATTAAGAACAACCTTCCTTCTATTAGTTTATTTAACCGTCGCTTTTCCCTCTGAAAATTGCCATTCGAAAGGAAACAATCCGGGAATCCGTAAGCGAGACCTGCGGGGGAGTTGAATCTTTCAAAATCCAGAGGAGACTCTGCTTATGTCGAGACTTTGCAGGCGGATGGGCTTGTGGCTCATGGGGGTTCTGGGCTTTGGGAGTTCCACAGGTTGGGCTGAAATCCGGGAGACCGGTGTCTGGTGGCTTCCCCGGAATGTCTCCAACTTCGGCCACGAAATCGACTTCATCTTTTACGTGATCCTATGGCTGACGGGGATTACGGCGGTCCTCGTCTTCGGCACGATGATCTACTTTATCGTCAAATACCGGCAGCGGGCGGGGGTGGGAGCCATCCACAGCCATGGCAACAACACTTTGGAGATCGTTTGGACGACCATCCCGGTGTTCATTTTTCTGGCGCTGGCGATTTACGGAAACGAAATGTGGGCGAGAATGAGAATGGAAACCCCGCCGGCCGATGCCTTGCAGGTGGCCATCGTGGGGGAGCAGTTCGGCTGGAACCTTCGCTACCCCGGACCCGACGGCAAGCTGGCCAAGATGGATTCCCATAAGATCACCAAAGAGAACCCTTTCGGGATCGATCCCGCGGACCCGGACGGACAGGACGACTTCACGACCTACAACGACATGGTGATCCCGGTCGGCAAGGCCGTGCGCCTGCACCTCGGATCCAAGGACGTGATCCACTCCTTCTACGTGCCGGAGTTCCGGCTTTATCAGGATATGGTTCCCGGCCGGGTGTACGACTTTGTGTGGTTCAAGACCGACGCAACGGGGCACTTCCAGCTGGCCTGCAACCAGCTCTGTGGGCAGGGGCACTATAAGATGTTCGGGAAGCTCGGCGTGGTGCCCCAAGAGGAGTATGATCTTTGGGCCAAGGGCAAGGCCCCGGCGGCCTCCACCGCCTCGACCGCTGCCGCCCCGCAAAACCTTTCCGTTGCCAACCGCTAGGAGAAAATAAAAACCATGAGCACCGCCGCCCTCAGCCACGCCGACACCCAAGGTCATCATGACCATCATGAAGCCACCGGGTGGAAAAAATACCTCTGGTCCCTCGATCATAAGATCATCGGTCTCCAATACCTGTTCAGTTCTCTCCTCTTTCTCTTCATCGGCGGCGGCTTGGCCTTGTTGCTCCGCTGGCAGCTGGCGTTTCCCTCCACGCAGGTGATGCCGGACGGCAATGTCGGCAACCCGCTCTCCTTGGCCTTTATTAACCCACAGTTCTACAACGCCCTCTTTACCATGCATGCGACCGTCATGGTGTTTCTTGTCGTCATGCCGGTCCTGATCGGCGCGTTTGGCAACTACCTCATTCCTTTGAAAATTGGCTGCGGAGACATGGCGTTTCCCCTGATCAACGAACTCTCTTACTGGGTGTGGCTGGCTTCCGGTTTCATCATGCTGTCAGGCTTCTTTGTGGCCGGCGGGGCGGCCGCCTCGGGCTGGACCGCTTACGCGCCGCTTAGCACGGTGGGGGCCTACAACGCCTCCAGTATGGGGCAGAGCCTTTGGGCGATTGGGCTCTTCATCAACGGACTGGCTTCCATCATGGGGGCGTTCAACTACATCACCACGATTGTGAACATGCGCGCCCCCGGCATGGGCTTCTTCCGGATGCCTTTGGCGGTCTGGGCGCTTTTCATCACCGCCTTTCTTCTTCTCCTCGCCGTGCCCGTGCTCTCTGCCGCCGGCGCGATGCTCGTGCTCGACCTGAATTTTGGGACCAACTTCTTCAACCCTGCCAAGGGCGGCCAGCCTCTCCTTTGGCAGCACCTCTTCTGGTTCTTCGGCCATCCCGAGGTCTACATCATGATCCTGCCAGCCATGGGGATGGTCAGCGATATCCTCAGTGTGAACAGCCGCAAGCCCGTCTTCGGTTACCGCGCCATGGTCTACGCCATGATCGCCATCGGGTTCCTGGGCTTCGTGGTCTGGGGCCACCACATGTTCGTTTCCGGAATGAACTTGGTGCTCTCCGCCGCGTTCGGCGTTTCTACCATGGTCATTGCCGTGCCCTCGGCCATCAAGACCTTTAACTGGCTCGGCACGATCTGGGGCGGGGCGATCCGCTTTAACACGGCGATGCTCAACGCCCTGGCCTTCGTGGCCATGTTCGTGATCGGCGGTTTCTCCGGGATCTTCATGGCTTCCACTCCCGTGAACATCTTTGTCCACCACACCTACTTCATCGTGGCCCACTTCCACTACGTTCTTTTCGGGGGAAGCATCTTTGCCATGTTTGCGGCCATCTACTTCTGGTATCCGAAGATGTTCGGCCGTCTCATGAACGAGACCCTCGGAAAGATTCACTTCGCCCTGACTTTCATCTTCTTCAATCTGTGCTTCTTCCCGATGCACAATGTCGGACTCGGCGGGATGATGCGCCGGATCGCCGATCCCACCGTCTACGAGCACCTCCGGGCCCTGCAGCCGATCAACCAGTTCATCACGATTTCTGCGATCGCCCTCGGCTTCTCGCAGATCATTTTCCTCTACAACTTCTTCCGCAGCCTGCGGCACGGGCAGCCGGCCGGGCAGAACCCCTGGGAGGCCACCACGCTGGAATGGACGGTCGGTTCGCCTCCCGGACACGGCAACTTTGCCGTGACTCCCACCGTCTATCGCGGCGCGTATGACTACAGTGTCCCAGGGCATCCCAGGGACTTCATCATGCAGACGGAGCCGCCGGCCCCGGACCAGCCCTCCGATTCTCCGAGCCGCCTGCGCCCGGTTCCGGCGGGATGAGCTCCGCCAATCGGCCCACCCCGGTTTATCGGGCGGCCTGCATCCTCGTCGGGTCGATCTTCTTTTTGATCACCCTCGGGGGGCAGGTGACCACCAAGGTGGCGGGCATGGCCGTACCCGACTGGCCTGGAACCTTCGGCCACAACATGTTCACCTTTCCATGGTCGCAAATGACCGCCTGTGCCTTGGTGTTTCTCGAGCATTCCCACCGACTGGTGGCTGCCGGGGTCGGCCTGATCACGCTCGGCGTGATGGCCTGGGTCTGGAGCACCACCCACGACCGTTGGGCGAGGGGACTTTCTTTGGCCGCCTCCATTTTGGTGGTGATTCAGGGGATCATCGGAGGACAACGGGTTTTGCAGGTGGAATGGATCCTCGGGCTTCTCCATGCGTGCCTTGCCCAGATCTATCTCGCGGTGGCGGGGAGTCTGGCCCTGGTGCTGTCCCGCTTCTGGTCCAAGCCCGTCCGTTCCGACGACCTCTCCAAGGCGCGGATGCGGATGGTGTGGGCCATGACGGGGTTGGTCTTTCTGCAAACGATCCTCGGCGCCTTTAT
>JBILFP010000004.1:0-36626 GCA_044351535.1 Methylacidiphilales bacterium | reverse complement strand
ACCATGAAACGAAGAAAAAATACCCGCAGCCGTAACTCCGTGAAGCGCCGCAAGGGCCGCGCGATCCGACTTAACCTTCGCAAAGGAACCGCTTCGTGCGGTTTGTTTGATTGTTTCAGCAAGGCGATCAAGCCCGTGTTGAAGGCGCTGGGTTGGAAATAAGAAGACTTGGAGGGAAAAAAACCTCAGCGAACTCGGCGTCTCAGCGGTAAAACTGATCTTACCGCAGAGGCGCAGAGACGCGGAGGGTTGCTGATGAAAGGCGGGAGGTGGAACGTCCGATCAGGATTAAGATGAAGATTAGGTAGGGCGGCGGGGCCAAGTTTCGTATTCTGAAAATTGGAGTCTCGGTACGGACGGCTCCCCGAGCCGTCCTAGGACGCGTGGGGCACGCGTCCGTACCGAAATTCTCACGGCTTCACTCCCTCGAAATGCCGGCCAAGGCCAAAAGAGCATCTACCGTACTGTTGGTAGTGCAAATTCGGCGGCATGAGGGTAGGTTATTATGGATGAAGGCCTGTCGCCGCGGGCGATCCCCGGAAAAAATCGACCTACCCAGAAAGTTCCAGGCCCTAATATACCGGATGCTGGGTATGGCGGGCAGTTCCAAGACCCCTTAGGTTATCTTTATGAGGATTCTCCCCCATTTTCTGGCGGCGGTCTTTTTCCCTGTCCTGCTTTCCGCGCAGACACTGGTGGACTTGGCTTTCAACAATCCCGTGGAAGGAACAAACGTTACCGGCACGGGACCAACTGGGGCGGCTTACACCGGCACCACCTACCACTTTCTAAATGTAGCCCCGGGATATGACCTACGGGCCACGATCACGAGCTTCGGCAGCGTTCAGTTTCTCTATTCCTATCCCAATTATAGTTCAGCGTCGGGAGAGCCGTCTGGCGACCTGGGGTATCGGTATCAGGCCAACAGTGCGGGTCTGGGGGGCATCAATTATAAGTTGGATTTTTTTGAAAGTGGCGGTGCTTTCGACACCGCCAAAGTTCTGCCCGACTTGGCCTTGATGATCTACGACGTGGACGGGGAGCCTAGTCAGGATGAGTCTGTCCGGGCCTACTTGTCGGACGGTTTTTACGGATTCCGGATGCCCACCGCCACCGGTGCGACCACCTTTGTGAATGAAGGCTCCTCCTTTCGTTTTGCAGGCCCAGGATCGAACCGGAATGAAGATGACCCTTCCGGGGCTTTCATTTTGTATTTTGAAAATACCAGCAGCCTGACCCTCCAGATGTTGTCGGACACCGACTCCTCCGGGGGTTTTCCAAATCCAGTTTTTTCCGCGATCGACGGAAATCTCAGCCTGATTGGAAAGAGCTTCACCAACTTCACGGACATCCAAATGGTTCCCGAGCCGTCGGTGAGCTCGCTGGTTCTGTTGGGCGCTGCGTGGGCGCTGAGGCGAAGACGGAAACTTTAAAGATTAGGTAGGGTCCGACTTCCGGGCGGACCGAATGGAAGCCTAAACCAATCTGGTTTCATTTGCGGCCCGATCGGAGATCGGGCCCTACCCAAGGTTCAGTCGTTCAGTCCGTCGGGATACCGGGAACGGTCAGAGGCTGGCCGTTGTCTTTCGGGCTAAGTTGAAGAAGGAAAGGAACGGCGCTCTTGGCCCATCGGGCGGCGTCGGGGTAGTGGGAGGCTGACTCTTTTCCAAAGCAGTCCTGGAGCATCTCCGTGTTGATGATGCCGGGATTGAGGGCCACGGCTGCCATGCCGGCAGGCAGTTCCTGAGCGAGAGAGGCCGTCAGCCCTTCCACGGCATACTTGCTGGCGCAGTACCCGGAAACCTCGGGAGAGGTGGAGCGGCCCCAACCCGAGCTGAAGTTCACGATCACGCCTTTCTTGACCTTCACCATAGCCGGGAGAAAGGCGCGAAGGACATTCGCCAGCCCTTTCACATTCACGTCGATCACCTTGTTGAAGCGATCGGCTGGAACTTTCCAAAACGGGGCATTGGGATGAATGATGGCGGCGTTGTTGAGCAACAGGTCGGGCGCGCCATGTTTCTGAACAACCTGGGCAGCCCATGCTTCCACCGCCGAGGCATCCGCCACATCCACGACCGTGAAGGAGTGGGGTGAAGGAAACTCTTTTTGCAGGCTGGCGATGGCCTTGGCGTTGCGGGCGCAGCCGATGACAGTGTGGCCGAGGGCGGTGAAGGAGCGAACCATCGCGAGGCCCAAGCCTTTGGAGCAGCCGGTGATGAGGATCAATTTAGAAGGCACAGGAATGAAAATACGGTTCTTCGTTTACGTTTACGATTACGTTTACGAAATGCTCGGATGAACTCGTGGAAAGGGGCAGGCGGGAGGTGGAAGGTTGGGTTAAATGGACATACGAATTAGGATTCGGAGGAAAATTGGAGGCTGAACCAGCGGCCGAGGCGGCCGCGACGGGTGAGGTGCCAGCCGAGTTTGCGGGCGGTGCGGATGATGCAGTTCTCTTGGCCCTTCAGGATGCCGGACAGAATCAGGGCTGTGCCGGCCCGCCGGTGGGGTTCCAAGCGAGGGAGCAGGTGAAGAAGGAGATGGTCGTAGAGGTTGGCGACGATGAGATCGGCCGGGGGAACGGAGTCACGCAGGACATCCCGGACACGAAAACAGACGCGAGTGCCGAGTCGGTTCAATTTCAGGTTCCGGTTTGCCTCCTGCACGGCCACGGGATCGCTGTCCCATCCCTCGACCTTTGCCCCAAGCCGGGCAGCCGCCAGGGCCAGGACGCCGGTGCCGCAGCCAAGATCCAGCACCCGGCAGGACTGGAGGCGCTGGCCGTGCTTCCGCATGAACTGGACGACGTAGCGGAGGCAGAGACGGGTGGTGGCGTGTTCCCCGGTGCCGAAAGCGGGTCCGGCGCGGATCTGGAGACGGGGGATTCCCTTAAAGTCCTTGGGAAGGAAGCGGGCGTCGCTGGTGACGACGAGGTCGTAGCTGATCCGGAGATGGAAAGGGGACGATTTGCGCTGAAGAAGCTTGCGGATCCGACCCTTGAGCCGGGTCTGGAGCTTGCGAAGGGGAAGAATCTTGGGGGAGTAGACTTGGAGAACGGGAGGCTGACCGGGGCGTTTGAGCTGGGCGGAAGGCAGAGAGAGTTTGGCGGTGGTCAGCGTGCGGGTTTCGAGAACGTACATATCTGAAGGCTAGGGGCTACAGGCTGTAGGCTACAGGAATTCGTGAACGTGAATGTGAACGTGAAAGAAAGCCTGTAGTTGAAGGATACAAACTAGGTAGGCCACTTCCGCCGGAAGTGGCGCCACTTTTATCAAAAGTGGCCTACCCATATCGAAATTAAAACTAAAGGGCGGGGACGGAGGCGAGGAGGCGTTGGGTGTAGGGATGGGACGGGTGGCGGGTGATCTGTTCGGCGGTGCCTTCCTCGACGAGTTTGCCGTGCTCGAGGACAGCAACCTGGTCACTGACGTGCTCGATGACGGCCAGGTCGTGGGCGATGAAGAGGTAGGTGAGGCCGAACTGGTCCTGAAGATCCATGAGCAGATTGACGATCTGGGCCTGAACGGAGACGTCGAGGGCGCTGACCGGCTCGTCGCAGATGATGAACTCGGGCTCCACAGCCAAGGCGCGGGCGATGCCGATCCGTTGGCGTTGGCCGCCGCTGAACTCGTGGGGGAAGCGGCGGGCGTGGGTGGGGTCGAGCCCAACCAGCTTGAGCAGTTCCGCCACGCGGGCCGAGCGGTCAGAAGCGGACATCTGCGGAAAGTGGATCTCGAGCGGTTCGGCCAGAATGGTGCCGATGCGGAGGCGGGGGTTGAGGGAGTTGTAGGGGTCTTGGAAGACCATCTGGATCTTCTTGCGGTAGGGGCGCAGGGCGGCGCCGTCCAGGGAGGTGATTTCCTGCCCGTTGTAGGAAGCGGAGCCAGAGGTGGGGTCCTGCAGGCGGACGAGGACCCGACCGAGGGTGGTTTTGCCCGAGCCGCTTTCTCCCACGAGACCGAGGGTGGAGCCTTTGGCGATTTGGAGAGAGACGTCATCGAGGGCTTTGACCACGCCGGTCTGGCGTTGGAGAAGTCCGGACTTCACAGGGAAATGGACCGACAGGTTACGGATGGATACGAGGGGGTTCATGAGTTGAATGAGGGAAGAGCCCTGGAAGCACAAACTAGGTAGGCCACTTTTGATAAAAGTGGCCGCCACTTCCATCGGAAGTGGCCTACCTGCGTGGAAGCTTTCAGGAATTGGGATTTCATCGGGCGGCGAGGGCGGCGCGGTCGATCGAGGCGAGGCGTTGTTTGTTTTGACCAAGCCGGGGTATGCAGTCCAGCAGGGCCTTGGTGTAGGGGTGTTGGGGGGCACGGAGGATCTCTTTCACGGGGCCTTGTTCGACGAGTTTTCCGTCCAGCATGACGAGGACGCGGTCGGCGAAGTTGGCGACGATGCCGAAGTTGTGGGTGATGAGCAGGACGGACATGCCGAACTGTTTCCGAAGGTCGCGGAGGAGGTCGAGAATCTGGGCCTGAATGGTGACGTCCAACGCGGTGGTGGGCTCGTCGGCGACGAGAAGGCGGGGTTTACAGGCGAGGGCCATGGCGATCATGGCGCGTTGCTGCATGCCGCCTGAGAGTTGGTGGGGGTAGTCGGAGGCGCGTTTTTCGGGATCGCGGATACCGACGAGCTGGAGGAGTCGGGCGACTTCGGCGTTGAAATCAGGCAGGTCAGGCTGATGGAGTTGGAGGGCCTCGCGGATCTGGAAACCGACCGAGAAGACAGGATTCAGGGAAGTGGAGGGCTCCTGAAAGATATAGGCCAGCTTGCCACCCCGGGCCTGCCGGAGGGTGGTGGCGGAACAGGAAAGAAGATCGGTGCCGTCCTCCCACTTGGCGGTGCCGGAGATGGAACAGGCGGGCGGGGGCGGGGTGAGGCGGGCGAGGGCAAGAGCGGCGGTGGTTTTGCCCGAACCGCTTTCGCCGACCACGGCGACGGTCTCGCCGGGATCGATGGAGAAAGAAAGGTTATCGACCGCGACCACGGGTTTCGAGCCCGATGAAAATTCAACGGTTAAATTTCTGACATCAAGGAGGGGCATGACGGGTTAGTTTAAGTTGAAGTTGAAGTGAGGTTTGAAAGTGGTCGCTGGTAGCGGGTAACGCGTGGCGGGTAGGGCTGGTAGATGGGAGATGGAGGATCGAAGGGTAGGCCGCTTTTGATAAAAGCGGCTGCCACTTCTATCAGAAGTGGCCTACCTAGCCCGAATCGATTGGCTTTCATCGGCCAGGCAGGCGAAAGCGGGGATCGACGGCGTCGCGCAGGGCGTCGCCGAGAAGGTTGAAGGCGATCACGGTTAGGATAATGGCGGCTCCGGGGGTGAGGAGCCACCAGAAGTTGAGCATGAAGATCTTGATGTCCTGGGCTTGGCCCAGCATCAGGCCCCATGATGAAGAGGGCTCCTGGATGCCGAGTCCTAGGAAGCTGAGGGCGGCCTCCCCGAGGATGTAGCCGGGGACGCTGAGGGTGGCGGCCACCACCAGATAGCTGAAGGTGTTGGGAAGGAGGTGGCGGAAGAGAATCACAGTGGGGCGTTGTCCGAGAATGTTGGCGGCGAGGATGAAAGGGCGTTCCCGAAGCGAAAGAACGAGGCCGCGAACCACGCGCGCGGTACCGGCCCAGCCAAGGGCGGAAAGAATCACCACGATAAGCAGAAAGGTTGCGTCGGAAGGAAAGCGTGAAGAGAGGGCGGCGCGAAGGGCTAAAAGGAGATAGAGACCCGGTACGGCCATGAGGAATTCGGTAAGGCGCATAGCGAGGGAGTCGGCCCAGCCTCCGAGGTAACCGGCGAGGCCGCCGATGGTGAGACCGAGCAGGCTGGTAAGAAAGACGCCGACCAGTCCGATGCCCAAGGAAATGCCGGCGCCGTAAAGCAGCCGGGTGAAGACGTCGCGGCCGGTGGCATCACTGCCGAGAAGATAGATGACGGCAGGGGCCTGGACGGTGAAGAGGTGGGTCTTTGACGGAATGAGGCCGAAAAGTTTGTAGGCCGGTCCTTCCGAGAACCAACGGAGGGGGGCGGCTTGGCCGGCGAGGGGTTCGTAGGTGGCGGTGGAGGGATCGACCAAGCGGTATAGCCGGACGCAGAGGCGGCCGTCCTGCCAGACCAGTGCGGTGGGAGGATGGTAGGTGCGTTGGAGGTCCTGGGCGGAGGGGACAGTGGGGGCGAGGAACGGGGCGAAGGCGGCGGCTCCGTAAAGGAAGAGAAGAAGAATGGCGGAGACGAGTCCAGCCGGCCGACGGAGCAACGATTGGAGAAGGTCAGCGCCCATAACGAACCCTCGGGTCGGACCAGGCGAGCGCCAGGTCGGAGATCAGATTGCCAATCACGAGGAGCGTGCAGCCGACCATGACCGAGCCGAGCACGACGAACTGGTCCTCCCGGATGAAGGCCTCGTAGACGAGTCGGCCCAGGCCGGGATAGTTCATGACGTTCTCCACGAGAAGGGAGCCGCTGAGGAGGCCGGCGAAGGCGTAGCCGACGGTGCTGAGGAGCGGGTTGAGGGCGTTGCGGAGGACGTGACGAAAGAGAACGACTTTTTCCGGCAGGCCCTTGGCGCGGGCGGCAGTGACATATTCCGCGCGGAGGACATCGAGGACGTTGGCGCGGAGGACCCGGAGGGTGCCGGCGACGCCGCCGAGACCGAGGACGAGCGTGGGCAGGATGAGGTGCCAGCCGATGTCCAGGATCCGAGAGCCGAAGGGGAGGAAGTCGTGGTCTAGGGAGGTGAGGCCGCCGATGGGGAACCAGCCGGTCTGGGCAGCGAACCAGACGGCGAGGAGGGCGAGAAAGAACTCGGGGATGGCGAGGGCGAAGTAAGCGGCTCCGGAGGTGAGCTTGTCGATCCACCCGCCTGGGCGGGCGGCGGCGAGGACGGCGAGAGGAATGGCGAGGCCCCAGGCGAGGATCAGGGAGCAGAGGGAGAGCAGGATGGTGGCGGGTGCGCGCTGGGCGATGAGCTCGGCGACGGGAACCTTGTAGGTCCAGGAGTAGCCAAAATCGAGGCGGAGGGTGTTGCCAAGCCAGCGCAGGTACTGCTCGTACCAGGGGCGGTCGAGGCCGAAGGATTTTTGCAGATCGGCGATGAGGGCGGGGTTGATGTCGCGCTGGGCCTTCACGGGAGTGAGGAAGTCGCCGGGGGCGAGGCTCATCAGGGCAAAGACGAGCAGGGTGACGGCAAGGAGCATGGGCACGAGCGTGCCGAGGCGGCGGAGAATGAACGCGGTCATGGTGTGAAGACGGTCCAGAGTTCGTCGAGATTCCAAACCAGTGAGCCGAGAGGCGGAATCTTGATGTTTTGCCAACGGTCTTTCAGACCGACATAGGCGTTGGCGGTGACGAGGTAGATGAAGGGAGTCTCGTCGCTCATAATTTTCTGCACCTCGTCGAAATATTTTTTTCGGCTCGCGAAATCGAGAGTGCGGAGCTGAAGAGACATCAATTCGTCGATGCGGGCCTCCCAAGGGGTGGCCGGGGTTTTCTGGTTGGGGTGCCACTGGTGGAGGCGGCCCTTGGAGGAAAAGACGGACATGCCACCGGCGGGGTCGCCGCCGCCGGTGAGGCCGAGGAGGCCGGCCTCGTAGTCGAAGGAGTCCTGAATCTTTCCGACGAAGGTTCCGAAGTCGAGGAAGGCGAGGTTCACGGTGATGCCGAGGTCGCGCATGTTTTCTTTGAAGACGGTGGCCATATTCACGCGGAGTTGGTTCTCCTGGTTGGAGTTGAGGGTGAACTCCACCAGGTTGCCCTTGGCGTCGCGGAGTTTGCCGTCCTCCCCCTTGCGAAAGCCGGCCTCGGCGAGGAGGGCGCGGGCGCGGGCGGGGTCGTAGGGGTACTGAGTGACGTTTGGGTTATACCATTTTTTGTTGGCGGGGGTTTCCGGGCCCCAGAGTGGCTGGCCGCGCCCGAAGAGGACGCCTTTTACGATGCCTTCGCGGTCGATGCCGTGGGAAACAGCCTGGCGAAATCGGCGGTCGGTGAACCAGGCGAGTTTGTGGGGTTGGACGAATGGTTTGCCCGAGGCGTCCTTGCCGGGATTCTGGTTGAACCAGATGAAGCCGGTGTTGGGGGAAGGACCGCGGTTGTGAACGGCGAAACCGTAGCGGCGCGAAAAACGGTCGATCCAGGCGACATTATCGGGGGAGAGGCCCTCGGCATCGGTCTGGCCGGTGGCAAAAGCGAGGGTGCTGGCGTTGATGTCTTTGACCAGTTTGGTGACCAGAAAATCGACGTAAGGAAGGCGGACGCCGGCGGAGTCGGCCCGCCAGTAGTGGGGGTTGGCTTCAAAGACAATTCGCTCGGCCGGCTGGTAGGAGCGGAGGCGGAAGGCGCCGGTGCCTACAAGGGTTTCCGGTTGATGCTGGGCGACGCTGACGTTCCAGGCCTTCTGCAGGGTGCCGTCACGGAAAGAGGGCTCGAGGCGGTGTTTGGGCAGGATGCCGACGCCGCCGACGTATTCAAGGAACGGGGCGAAGATTTCCGGGGTGGTGATGCGGACGGTGAGGTCGTCCAGTTTTTCGACCCGGAACGGTTTGCCGTCGACAGAGAGGTCGAAGGCGGAGCGGTTGGGGTAGCGGGAGTCATAGATGGCCTGGAAGGTGAAGAGGACGTCGTCGGCCGAGAAGGGGGCCCCGTCCGACCAGCGGACGCCGGGGCGGAGATGGAAGGTGAAGGTTTTGTTGTCGGGAGCGATGTCCCAGCGGGCGGCGAGGCCGGGTTCCACTTCCTGGGTGACGGCGTTGTAGCGGGTGAGGGAATCCAGGAAGAGGCCGATGAAACCGCCGGAGGTGGCGTCCTCGGAGACGAGGGGATTGAAGGTAGAGGGTTCGCCGGGGACCGACTGGATGAAGACGCCTCCGCGACGACCGGGCTCCACGCGGGCGGTGTCGATGCCGTCGGGGAGGGGATGGTTCTCGCGGGCGACCGGCGGGGCCTTGGTGCAGCCGGAGAGAACGAGAGAGAAGAAGAGGAGCGAAACCAAGCGGGACATTCGGGAAAGTTTAAGGGAACCGAATCCGAACCCAACCCTATTTGTCCACCGGTATCGTCTCCGCCTTCAGGCCATGGGAGCCGATGAAGACAAAGGCGAGGCTCCAACCTGAAAAAATCAGCAGGAAGTAAGGGAACTGCAGGTTGAGGGGAAGGCTGTAGAGAAAGAGAAGAAGAGGTCCCCAATAAAAGTAGTCCGGGATCAGGAGGGGGAGGCCGCGGTCACGGTAGAGGGACCAGCTCCAGGCATTCCAGATTTGCCTAGGCGACCAGTGCATTTCGAGCCAGAGGAAGTAACAGATGCTGGTGGGAATCGCGATGAAGGGCACGTAGGCCAAAAAATCCACGGCCAGTTTGGGCAAGATAATGCTCCAAGAAGGGCCGGAGCCAAACAACCACCCGAGAATTTGATAAAAAAGATCCACCTGCAAGCCCACCACCGCGAAGAAAACAAAGTTCCACCCCATTTTTTTCAAACGGACGAGCTCCCAGGAGCGGTCCGGCCCCACCAGAGTACGGACCGATTCGGGGAGAATCGTTCCGGCCACGGCGGTGAGAAGGGCAGAGAGCCAAAACCCGCCCGCATCCTTCCAGACGGAGAAGGCGTCAACGGCCGAGCGGACGGCGGGGAGCTGAAAGTAGGCGAAATAAAGAGCGATCCCAATGGCCTGAAAGACAAAGAAGACGCGGTAGTATTTTTTGACCGCCAGAAAGCCCGGGCGGAGGGCGGCCCGAAGGCTCCAGGGGGAGGCCAAGCGGTCAGGCCTCGAAGGAAGTGCCGCAGCCGCAGGTCTGTTTGGCCTTGGGATTGACGATCTTGAATCCGGTGTGGGTGAGCTCCTCCTCGTAGTCGAGGGTGCAGGCCTCGAGGAGGGGGGCGCTGTCGGCAGCCACGAAGAGGCGGGCGCCTTCCTGTTCCAGGCGCTCATCGGTTGGCTCGGCCGGCGCGACCGCCATGCCGTAGGAAAGCCCCGCGCAGCCGCCTTTTTCGATGAAAAGGCGTAGACCCCGGGTGGCATCCTGTCCGGAAGTGAGTTCCCGGATTCGGCGGGCGGCGTTGGAGGTCAGTTGAATCATCGGATAAGGATAAAATCGGGTGCTCCCGCTGTCAAAGTAACGAGCGGGGGACCTTTTTAATCCAGCTTTTCGTTTACGATTACATTTACGTTTACGATGACTTGGGCGCCTAAATCTCAACCGTAAACGTAATCGTAACCGTAAACGATTCATACGACCTTTTGGTTTTAGGGATGAGATTCGTCACGTTGCTTGATTGAAGAAAGGGATTGGTTCGGCGAATCTTCAACCATGCACGGCTTGGAGCTGATTCAGGATCTGGCGGTGGTGATGGCGGCGGCGGCTGTGGCCACCATCGTCTGCCAGCGGCTGAAGCAACCGGTGGTGCTGGGTTACATCCTGGCAGGCATCGTAATCGGTCCGAACACGCCGCCGGTCACGCTCGTCAAGGATGAGGAGGCGATCAAGACGCTTTCGGAACTGGGCGTGATCCTGCTGATGTTCTCGATCGGGATTCATTTCAGCTTCCGAAAGTTACGGGAAGTGGGGGTCGCGGCCGTCGTGGCCGCGGTGGTGGAGATCGCCGCCATGTTCCTGCTGGGATACGAGGCGGGCCGCTGGCTGGGCTGGAGCAAGATGGACGCGATCTTCCTCGGCGCGATTTTGTCGATCTCCTCCACCACGATCATCGCCAAGGCGTTGGAGGCGATGGGATTGATGCGGCGGGAGTTTGCCCGGCTGGTGTTCGGCATCCTGATCGTGGAAGACATCCTGGCGGTGGCGATGCTGGGCGTTCTAACCCATCTCGGCACGACGGGGGAGATGGACCTGGCCTCCACCGGGACGACGATGCTCTCCCTCACGGCCTTTCTCACCGGGGTGGCGGTGGTCGGTTTTCTGGTCATTCCCCGCCTTATCGATCTGGCCAGCCGGACGGAGCTGGAGGAAGTCCTCCTTATCACCGTGCTGGGATTAATCTTCGGAATCTCCCTGCTGGCCCAGAAACTGGGATTCAGCGTGGCGCTGGGCGCGTTTTTGGCCGGGGCGGTGCTGGCCGAGGTGCGGCAGGTGAAACGGATCGACCGGCTGGTGGGCCCCTTGCGGGACGTGTTCAGCGCGATCTTCTTCACGTCCTCCGGCATGCTGATCAAGTTCGACTTTCTGCAGGAGGGTTTCGGGGTGGTGGTCTGGATCACCCTTTTGGTGCTGGTGGGGAAGATTCTTTTCAGCGGGCTGGGTGCGTTGCTGGGGGGATGTGACTTGCGGACGGCGACCCGGGCGGGATTCAGCCTCGCCCAGATCGGCGAGTTTTCTTTCATCATCGCCGGGCTGGGAATCACCCTCGGGGTCATGAGCGACCGGCTTTATTCGATCGCGGTGCTGGTTTCAGCGGTCACCACGCTGACCACGCCCTACCTGATCTCGGCCTCCGGGCCGGCCGCGGACTGGATTGAGAAAAGAGGGCCGTCCTGGTTTGTGGAGTTCTGGAAAACCTACCAGTCCTGGATGAAGAGCCTGGGCGCGTCGTCGCGGAGCAGGCACCGGATGGCGATGGATTTTATCCGGAAATTGTTGGGTCAACTGCTGCTGCAACTGATCCTGATCGCAGCCTGTCTGCTTTCCGCCGCGGCGCTTTGGCGGACGTACGGGGACCGATTTCCGGACCGATTCGCGATCCTGGACTGGGGGGCGCCGCTGTTCTGGTTGGCGGGGGCCTTGGTGGCTTTGCCGGTGGTGGTGGCCTGGGTGCGGAAATATCAGGCGCTGGGCGTGCTGGTCTCGGAACTTGCCTTTCCCAAGCCGGAACAGGGCCCGGCCCGCCATCTGGCCCAGGCGCTGTTTCTGGGGATCGGTTACCTGATCTTTGCCCTGATCCTGATTCTGCTGAGTGCACCCCTCCTGCCCACCGGGAAGCTGGTGTTGGGCCTTTTTGGGCTGCTCGCCGTGCTCGGCATCCTGGGAAGAAGGAAATTGGTGCATCTCTATTCCCAGGGACAGGCCAAGATCCGGGAGACTTGGGAGACCCCTCCAGACCAAGACGGCCTCAACTTGCCGGGAGAATCCACGGTGCATGTGCATCAGATTGATCCCGGATCGCGGCTGGTCGGCCAGACCTTGGCGGACACCCAGCTGCGGAAACAGACCGGGGCGGTGGTGGTGGCGATCGACCGAAAGGGAAAGAACATGGTCTCGCCCGGGCCGGAGACGGTGCTGGAGGCGGGGGACCAGCTATTCGTGTTCGGGGAAGAGGAGCAGGTGCGCGCCGCCGACGGCTACCTGCGCACGGCAGGGACAACAGAAATTTAAGTCCGTGCCCGCGCCCCGGGGCGGGTGCGATACCAGTGGAACAAGGCCAATTGGGCGAGGCCGCGAGCCGGGCCGAACTGTTGCTCCGACCATTGTTCCCAGTCCTGCTGGCGGAGGGGCTTCCTACGCTTGGGGAAGTAGAGCTGACGGAGGAGCCGGATCACCCAAACATCGACGGGAAAAGCATCCCAGCGGCTGTAGGCGTAAAGCAAAACACAGCGGGAAATTTTAGGACCGACGCCCGGGAGTTCCTCCAAATGCTGCGCGGCCCGTTCTGTGGACCAGGATTCCGGGATTTGGAGAATCTCCGGCTGCCGGGCGAGGATTTTGGCGGTGGCGGCGAGGTGTTTGGCGCGGTAACCGAGCTGGCATTTTCGGAGTCCCGCCTCCCCGGCGCGGGCGAGGCGGCTCGGCGAGGGAAAATCCCGGCGGGGTCCCCCGAAAGTTTGGCGCAGGCGCTCGTTGATTTGGCGGATTTGGACGATCTGTTTCAGGGATGAACAGATGAAGTTGGCGAGACATTCCCAGGGGTCCTCGCGAAGGGGACGCAGGCCGGGGTGGGTTTGGCGGGCCTGGGGAAGCCAGGGGTCCTGGGCGGTGTCTGAATCGAGCAGAGGGTCGAGCTCCAGCTCAAGGCTGAGGTAGTGCTCCAAGATGGAGGAGGAAAGCATGGGATTGTCCCAGACCAGTTGCCGGTGGCGGACGGCCAAGGTGACGGGGTGCCCGCGAACCCAACCGGCGAACTCGCCCGGCGCGGTCTCATTCCAACAAAAGGACTGCCCGCCAAGGAGGGTGGCGGCCAGATCGAGCGGAACGGGGAGTTGCAGCGCTGGCATGATGGGGAAAAGCTTAAGGGCTGATGAGATCGCCCAAAAGAGCCGGAATGGCAATGTTGTGGATTCCCGCGGGGATGGGGCTTTGGCTGGTGGGCCAGGTGTCCGCACAGGACGAGGAGCTTGTCCGGAGGGCGGAACCGGCGGCCGAGGAGTTGCGCGCGGCGGAGCCTCTCCATGAGCCGGTACGAAAAGCCGAGCGGGCGGTTAAGCCTCCCACCAACACCGGTACCCCGATCCACCCTGACCAGCCGGTGCGGGTCATCATCGAGTCGCCCAAGGAGGGGGAAGTCATGCCGTGGGAGACGGTGGATGTTTTTGTGCGGGCCGAAAACTATGCCATCGGCGAGGGGGGCAATCGTCTTCACCTGATCGTGGACAACGGATCCCCGATCGAACACACCAACGAACTGAAACCGGCGGTGCTGCATGGTTTGGCCCCGGGCGCGCATGTTTTGCGGGCCTATGCAGTGAAGCCGGATGGAAAGATGCTGGCGGATGGAGAAGCCCATACGCGGTTGAATTTCTATGTTAGGAGAAAAGACTTCTCCAACTTTCAACCCGAGGATCATCCCTACCTGACGGTGAACCTGCCGAAGGACGGCATGGCTTTCCCTGATCCCGAGGGCAAGGTCTGGCTGGATTTCCGGGTCCACAATATGAAGCTTTCGAAGGAGGGATACCGGATCCGCTTCCGGTTGGATGGCGTGGAGACGATCCTGAGCAGTCCTGAGCCCCATGCCTGGACCGGGCTTTCCGAAGGGAGACACCGGTTGGTGGTGGAGCTGATCGACGAGGAGGGGGACCCGGTTTCGGAGATCTTTGCCCGGGTGGAGCGGACATTTGAGATCCCGCGAATGGTCAAGGCGGTGAATCCACAGCAGGTGGATGAAGCGAATTTGTGGCTGAGACGGGACCGGTAGTCGTTCAAGCCCCGATCGGCCGGCTGCAGAATTTCTTTTGTCGTTTACGGTTACGATTACGGTTACGAAAAACTGCCAAGTTCGTTGCCGTTGGCAGACTGAGTAGGGCATAGTTCTCTAATGATTCCGAATGTGGTGTGGTCTTTGCCGGATTTGATGATTGTGGCACTGTTCTTCGCGCTGTTCGCCACGTTGGGCCTGCTGATTCCCCGGTTGGGGCAGCGTCTCTATGGTCGGATGGCCAACGAGCCCGAGACAAGGTTGGTGGACCGGACCCAACGCGGCCTGAGGGCTTTCTTGGTCTTCCTGCTGGCCCTGACCCTGAACGATGTTCGGGAGAAGTTTGTGCGGATGGACGGGGAGGCTTCGCGGGAAGCGGGGGAAATCAAGCAGTTGCACCGGCTTCTGGAAATCGACTCCTCGGTTCAGGCCAAACGGGAGCGGGAGTTGTTGCGGGATTATGCGGGAGCGATCGCGGAAGATGAGTGGAAGACCCTGGGAGCGAGGCCCCCAGCACTTTCCGCAAGGGCGGATGAAATTTTGGAGGAGCTGCGCGGTTTAGCGAAAAGAACGGCGATGAACGCCCCCAATGGGGAAGGGAGTGTGTTGTGGACGGGGCTCAATGAGTTGGAGGATTTGAGGCAGGCGCGGCTGCAAAAGGCACAGTCGTCCACGGCTCCGCTGTTCTGGATCGTGATCGGGTTAATGACGTTTCTCGAGTGTCTGATGACGACGGAGTCGAAAATGAGCCTACGTCGAAAGGTGACGTTGGGGGGCTATTATGGGTGTTTGGGAATGATCGTGGCGCTGATCCTGATCTTTGAGCGGCCTTTCAGCGGGTCGACGAGGCTCTCGGCGGAGCCGTTCCGGCAGGTGGCGGCGTTGGTGGATAGATAAGTTTCGGAAACGAAAACAAACCGTTGTTCAGGCCTCAACGAGGCGGCCTCGGAGAGGCCGCCCGACCGCTTCAAAAGCGGAAGGTGGAAGGATGAGGTAGGGGCGAGCAGCTCGCCTGCTCGCCCGATTAAAACCCGAAAATCTTGGTCTTGAGCTAACCATCGGACGACCAGCCCTCGCGGACTCGGGGCTGGTCATCCCTACCGGGTTTTACGAAGGCGGGATTGGAGGCGGCGCATGACGAGGGCGCCGGTGCGGGTGGAGTCGCGGAAGCCAGCCAGGTGAAGGATGCCGTGGAGGATGTAGGTGAGGAGTTCATCGCGAAGGCTTAAGCCGTGGCCTTTGCGGAGAGCGGCGGCGACGTCCGGACAGACCACAATCTCGCCGTGGGGGAAGGCAAGAACATCGGCGGGGGCGGGATCGCCCAAATGGCGGTCATGGAGCCGGCCGCTTTCGCGGGCGGAGACCAGAACGACGCTCAGCTCCGCAGGCAGGCGGCGGAGCCGGGCTGGTGGGATACGCCGGAGGGCGGCGTCCAGCTTACGACGAAGATAGGCCAGGTTCGGGGGATGCCGTCTTTGACGGTTGATCCACCGGATGGTCGGCTTTTTTGGATCCACGGCGGTCCTTGGGGTAACGGATGCGGGGGCGAAGCAGGTTTTCCACGCCATCGGCTAGGGCTTTACGGGCGGCCTGCCACTGGGAGGAAGTGAGGCCACATTCCGACCAGTAGCCCTCTTTCTCCCGATCATGGAACAGCTGGTCGACAAGCTTGGCGGCATCCCCAGGGACCGGTTTTTCCAGCGCGCGGGAGGCGGATTCAGCGGAGTCGGCCAGGGAAAGGATGGCGGTTTCAGGAGATTGAGGATTCGGTCCGGCGTAGCGGAAGGAGGACTCGTCCACCTCGGGGATGTCTTCCTCGCGGAGGCGCAGGATTTTGCCGCCCGAGCGGGCATCCTTCTCCTGTTGAAGGGCGCGCTGGTAAAAGTACCAGACCAACCCGCGGCCGTGGTGTTCGCGGATGGCCTCGCGGATGCGACGGGGAAGCCGATGCTGCCGGGCCAGGGCAATCCCGTCTTTCACGTGGGCGAGAATGATCAGGGCGCTCATGGAGGGCGGCAGGCTGGCGTGGGGATCGGGATTCGCGGTGGTGAAGTTTTCCGTGAAGTATTCCGGGTTCTTCAGTTTCCCGATGTCGTGAAACAGAGCCATGGCCCGGCAGGCGCGCGGATTGGCGACCCCGGAGGCGGTGGCGGCGGATTCGGCCAAATGTCCGACGAGAACGCTGTGCAGGTAGGTGCCGGGAGCCTCGAGAGCGAGGCGGCGGAGGATGGGTCGGTCGAGGCTCATGAGCTCGAGCCAGGAGAGGTCGGTGGTGCGATCGAAAATCGATTCTAAGATGGGCAACAGGGCGCCGATGATGATGGCGCCGAGCAGTCCGAGGGCGGCGGCAGAGACGGCCTCCGCAAAAATCACCTCCCAAGTGACCGTGAAGGAAAGGCCTGCCCCGAGCACGGTGGAAAAAAGGGCGACCAGGCCGATGCCGGCGCCGGCCTTGAGGAGATCCGAGCGACGGTAGATTTGCCGGGAGAGGATGACGGCTCCCAGACCGGTGGTGACGGAGGCGACGAGGTAACGATGGTCGGCCTTCAGCAGGAACAGCTCGGCGAGGCCGACAAGAACCACCAGCAGGGCGCCGGCGCGGGGGCCGACCAGGGCGGTGAGGGTAAGGGCGGCGAGGGCGGGAGGAAGAAGGTAGGTGCCGGCCCCGAGAGCGTAGTGCGGGGCGAGTCGGAGGAGAAACAGGATGAAGGCGAAGTTGCCGATGAGGGTGAGGAGAAAGAGGCCGAGGAGGCGGTTGCGGACGAAGGCTTCCGGCAGAACCAACGAAAGCACGAGGGGCAAAACCAGGGCGGTGAAAAAGACGGCGATCCAGGCGGCGGGGCTGTGGGCGGCGGGGGTGAGGAGGGAAAGGCCGTAGGCGAGGAGAGCGGAGAGCGCGAAGAGGCCGGCGCGGACGCGGGGATCGGAATCGAGCCGGTTTTCCGCCACGGCCCGCCCGGTGAGCGGCACCGCCGGGCTCACAGGGTGAGGCTGGTTTGGCGGGCGCCGCGATGTTCCTTGTAGGCGCGGACGATTTTCCCGACGAGTTCATGGCGGATGACGTCGGTGTCCTCGAACCGGACGAAGCCGATACCCTCGACGGGCGTGAGGGCCTGGACGGCTTCGATCAGGCCGGATTTGCGATGTTGGGGAAGGTCGACCTGGGTGGGATCTCCGGTAACGATGCACTTGGAGTCGGGTCCGAGCCGGGTAAGGAACATGAACATCTGTTCGGTGGTGGCGTTTTGGCCTTCGTCGAGAATGACGAAGGCGCCGGTGAGGGTGCGGCCGCGCATGTAAGCGAGCGGGGCGATTTCGAGGATGCCCTTATCCATCATCTTTTGGATCTCCTCCACATCGAGCATGTCGTACAGGGCGTCGTAGAGCGGACGGAGGTAGGGAAAGATTTTTTCCTGCAAATCGCCGGGGAGAAAGCCGAGAGCTTCGCCGGCCTCGACGGCGGGGCGGGTGAGGATGATGCGGTTGATCTTGTCGGTCTTGAGGTAGGAGACAGCCATGGCCATGGCGAGGTAGGTTTTGCCGGTGCCGGCGGGTCCAAGACCGAAGACGAGGTCGTTACGCCGGATTTCGTCGACGTAGGCTTTTTGGAGAAAGGTTTTGGGAATGATGACGGGTTTTTTTCCGGAGACCTGGATGCGGGTGGACCAGATGCTCTCGAGTTGCTTGCCGTCGCCACGCTGGACGGCCTTGAGGGCGTAGAGGAACTCGTGGCGGCGGATGCGGAGGCCGTGCTGGTGGGCGAGGTGGAGCTGGCGGAACAGCTCCTGGGCGGAGGTGACGGAGCCGTTGGCCCCGTCGATTTTCAGCTGGGCATCGCGGGCGGTGAGTTTGACCCCGAGGGTGGATTCCGTCTCGCGAAGGAGGGTTTCGTCGGCGGCGTAGAGTTCCGAGAGGGCGTGGGCGTTCTCGAAGGTGAGGGTCTGGGCGTGCGGGGCGTTCAAGCTTCTTAGATTTTTTTAGGGCAAGGAGGGCGGGTGGGAAGAAAAGATATTCGGCGCCACAAAACCGTCACTGGAGGCGGGAATTGAGGGCAGAAGCCCGCTTTTTGAGGGTGGCGAGGGTTTCGCCGGCCCCGCGGGAAGCGCCCTTGGGGTCGAGCGGAAGGGCAGGGCCGGGCTCCAGCGAAGGGACGAGCGCACAGAACTGGTCGTTGACCATGACGCCGAGGAATTCGCCGTTCAGCGAGAGGACCAGGTCGCCGGCTTCGGGGGCGTATTCTCCCTGGAGGCGGTTGAGGAAGCGGGAATCCATCTCCAGGTAGCCGGGGAAAGAGGGTTCGAGCTTGAAGGAACATTCGCCGTAGCCCTTGCCGGAGGGGGAGATGAGCAGCGCCTTGGGGAAGCGGAAAGGATCGGAGGCGATGCGATAGGCAATCTCGGGATGCTTTTCCAAAAGGGCCGCCTCAACCGGAGCGAGCAGCAGCCTCGGGTCGGATCCCTTGATGGATTCAAGGACGGGGAGAGGTTTGGGGAAGTTGGAGGGAGGCGGGAGAGTGAGGGTACCGGTGAGGGAGTCCCAAGAGCTTTCCGCATCGCCCAGCCGAAACGGGGTTTCCTCAAGCGGGACCAAAGCGGCGGTGCGGGTCCCGTCGGTCAGCAGGATCGCGCGCGATTCGCTGCGGCGGACGCGCTGGTTTTGGGCCGAGGGGCGTTCGGCCATGAGCCGAACGGTGGCACGGCGGCTGAGGTAGTCGGAGTACAGGGCGTTGGGGGCGACGGGCCGGTATTCGCGGATCTCCTTGGAGATCTCACCGGACTTGGCGGCGAGCTGGGTCACGCCCTGGGAAAGGGACTGGTTTTGCTCGATGAGTTTTTTCTTCTCCTCCTCAGCCTGGCGGAGGGTGGCGGTGGTGAGCTTGACCTTTTCCTCGGCGGATTTGGCCTGGACCTCGGCAACGGTGAGCTGGGAGCGAAGGGCATCGGTCTCGGTGCGGAGTTTTTCCTTCGCCTGGCGGAGCGTTTCGGCCTCGGCCTTAGCGGCCTCGAGGGCGGCGCGGGCACGCTCGGTCTCGACCTGGGATTGTTGGGCGAGGCGGGCGGCTTCCTGTTCGGTTTTTTGGAGGCGTTCGGAAAGTTCGGTGGTGCGGGTGCGGGCCTGGTCGAGCACGGCCGCGCGGGAGCGGGATTCGTCCTGGGTGGTGGCGAGGTCGCGGGCCAGTTTTTCGCGGTTGGATTTCTCCTCCTCCAACGTGAGGCGGAGGGCAGCCACGACATCGTCCTGGGCGGAGGCGGTGCGCCCGGCCACGGGCGCGGGGGGCGGGGCTTCCGTTTTATCCCAGCGGGTCAGGGCCAGGAGATTGAGAAGGAGAAAGTCGCAGAGGATGAGGAGGAGGGTTTTATTCACGGCATCGGGCGGGGGTCAGGCCCGGTCGGGCTCCCTAGGTTTTCGCGGCAGGGAGCAACAACCGCTGTTTGCAGGCGCGGACATGGAAGATTTTGATGACGGCAACGCAGGTGATGCCAAAAAGGTTGGAAGAGTAGGCGGCAAGCAGGCTGGGCTGGATCACGCCGAGCACCTGGAGGACAAGGGCGATGGCGGTGCCCCCGATGCCGACATAGAGGCCGGAGTCGAAAAGGTTGTCCTCGTTTTCCAGGAGTTTGAGTTTGAGGGCGGGGTCACCGGGTCCGGTCTCGATCTGGCGGATGCGGCGGACGCAGATGCGGTAGATGGCGATCTGGAGGGTGAGGAAGATCGCCAAGGTGATGACATTGGTTGGTTCCATAGAAAGGCGGGGTGTTTTTTCCATTTTAACGGTCGAGCCGGGCAGGGCGAGACTCAATCGGTAGGTGGGAAGGGGCTTGGGGCGGGTGACGGTGGGCTCGGGAAGGCTGCCGAGGAGAAAAGCGAGCATGATGGCTTGCGCGATCACCGGGGCGGGTCGCCACGGGCCGGGGGTTTCCGGAGAAGTGGGGTGGAGGATGTTCCAAAGGGCTTTGACGACAAACCAGGAACCCAGAACCAGCAGAATAGCGCGAAGAAAAAGCAGCGGTCTTTCCCAGAGGAGCAGCCAGGGAAGCAGATGGTCAGGCACCCTGATCGGATTGGAGAAGACGGGGCAGCGGCGCTGGACGAGAAGCTCCAGCGAGCCACGCCCGGCGGTGAGACAGGAGGAAAGAACCGCCCAAGGTTTTTTGGCGGAATCGGGAACGCGCGTGAGCCGGTCGGCCGGGCCGGCCCAGAGGGTGGCGGCGAGAAGAAGATCGCCGGGTTCGGCGGGAGAGCGAACCTGTCCGGCCAGCCAGTCGAGAACGGCGAGGGTCTGGACGCTGCCGACGAGTTTGCGGAGGGAGTCGTAATCGAAGCGACGGGCCAGGGAGAGAAGAGAAAGCAGGGCGGGCTGGAGAGGTTTCAGGGACCGCTCCTCGTTGGCCGCATAGGCGACGGTTTTTATTTCGCTGGCGAGGGCGGGAGAAAAAGCGGCGGTGTCGAGCAGGTGAGCGGCAAGAAGGGTGACGGCCTCAAGAGGCTGGCCGCCGGGCTGGTTGGCGGGAAGGAGGGGTGGGAGGGGCTTGAGGTCGAGGGACTGGAGAATGGACTGCACCCCCGGGGAGGGATTGGCCTTCAGGGTTTGGCGGAGACGGAGGCGAACGGGTTCGCGAAGCAGGAGGGTGAGAATCTCCGGCGGAGCGGTGACATTTTTTTCGAAGGCGAGGCCGGAGGTGGCCAGAACCTGCTCCAAACGCGGGTCGCGGGTGCCGAGCCAGGCGAGGTCGCGGCGGGAAGAAAGGATCGTGCGGGCGCTGGCGACGGTTTCCAAGGCACCGGGGAGGTTCATGGACTGGGAAAGGAGGGCGAGGCGAAGGCCGGCGCCAAGGTGTTCGGAGTTGAGGAGGGAGGCGGCCAGTTCCGGCAAGGAAGCCGTGCCTTTGCCGGCAGCCAGTAGCACCCGCTCTTCCAGTGCATGGAAACGGACGGGTAGAAGCAGTGCGGCCGCCAGCGTGACGCCGCCGGCGATCGCGAAGGACCAGAAGGGGGTTTTCAGGAGTAGAAGCGCGGGATGCGGGGAGCGATGCGGGTGAAAATTTCCCAGGGAATGGTGCCTGCTTCACGGGCGAGATCGACGGCGGTACGGGTTTTTGCGCCCGATCGGCCGATCCAAATCACCTCGTCCCCCCGGCGGGCGGCCGGCAAGGCGGAAACATCCAGCATGGTCATGTCCATTGTAACGCGGCCGACGATTGGGCAGAGACGGCCGCGGATGAGGGCGTGACCGCGGTTTCCAAGGGAAAAGGGGAGACCGTCCGCGTAGCCGGTGGCCACGGTGGCGATGCGGAGGTTCTTCGGGGCGCGGAAAGTGGCGCCGTAACTGACCGTCTCCCCGCGGGCGACCTGGCGAACGACGAGGATCCGGGATTTCCAAGACAAAACGGGACGGAGAGGAGCGAGGGCTTTGGGTCGGGGATCAATGCCATAGAGCCCCAGGCCCGGCCGGATGTGAGTTTGGGGGACCGGGTGGCGGGAGAGGGTGGCGGCGGTGTTGGCGAAGTGGCGGCGTCCGGTCATGGGAAGAAAAAAGGACTGGTCGAGCTGCCGGGCAGTGAATTTGGGATCCGAACCGGCGCAGGCGAGATGGGTGAAGGTGCCGACCAGTTCCAGGCGGGGATGGCGGGCGACGTAGGAAATGAGTTGCTGGAATTCGGGAGCTTTGGCCCCGAGCCGGTTCATGCCGGTGTCGAGCTTGGCCTGGACGAGGCCGACGGTGCGGGCCTTCTCCGCGGCGCGGGCGATTTCGCGGGCTTCCTGCAGGGAAGAGATGGTGACGGTGAGACGATGGGTGAGAGCGACGGGAAATTCCGTGGGCAAGGTGGAGCCAAGAAGAAGAATCGGCTCCCGGATGCCAGCGGAGCGCAGTTCCGCCCCTTCGGAGGCGAAAGCGACGCCGAATTCCTCGCAACCGGCGCGGGAGAGGGCGCGGGCCACGGGGACCAACCCGTGGCCATAAGCGTTGTCTTTGACCACCGCGAGGACGCGGGTTCCGCGAGGGGCGGCCCGGCGGAGTGTACGGAGGTTGGCGCGCAGAGCCGGCAGGGAAATGGTGCACCAGGTGCGGAGGTGGGCGGGCATGGGGTGAGCTTAGGAAAGACTTCGGGCGAGCGAAAACTGTTCGTGTACGGTTACGATTACGTTTACCGGGGCGGGAGAAATAAAATTCAAGTTGGTTTGAGGGCGGGGCGGAGGTGGATGGGTTCGAGGGGAAGGCCGGGTTCGAGGCCGTGGGCGTGAAGGTAGGCGGCGAGGGAGGTGGCAGCGGGGTGGGCGGTTTGGGTGACGCCGGGAAGGTTGTCGGTGGTGACAGCGAGGGTGCAGCGGGAGAGGAGGCGGGGAAGTTCCGAGGCGGGATGGACGGCGGTGGGGCGCTCCAGTTTTCCGGAGGCGTAGAACGTCGCAAAGACATCCCCGCGGCGGGCGTCGGAAAACACGCCGAGGAGCGTGGCTTCAGGAAACTGCCAGGCGATCGAGCCGGTGCTGCGGACGGGAAGGATGGGACAGCGCCAAACCGCCGTCAGACCCTGGGCCGAGGCCATGGCCGAGCGGATTCCGGAAAAAGAACCCGGGCCCACACCGACGAGAATCTGATCGGGCCGGCAAACCTCGCGGGGGTCTTTTTGAAAGGAGGGGATCAGGCTGGCGGCCACGGTTCCGGTGAGTTGACCCGAGGCAAGAATTTCCCCCTGCCGAGAAAGAACCCAAGTGGCGGGAGTGGAGGAGGCTTCGAGAATCAGGCGGGTCATGGTTTTGGGATCCAGCGGAGACGGCGGGTGCCGTCCGGTTGCGGGGTGATTTCGAGATCGAGAACCTTGTCCGGCCATTTTCCGGGGAAGCGGTCGGGCCATTCGACAGCGACGAGACCGGAGGTGACGAGGCAGTCGGGCCAGCCAAGCGAGTCCCAATCGCGGGCTTGTTCAAGGCGGTAGAGATCCCAGTGATCGAGCGGGAGGCGACCGCCGCGGAGCGGTTGGCAAAGGGTAAAGGTGGGACTGGGAACCAGGCCGGACACGCCGAGGGCGGCGGCGAGTCCGCGAACCCATTCGGACTTCCCGGCACCGAGGGGACCGTGCAGCCGGATCACGGTGCCGGGCTTGAGTTGTGAAAGGGAATGGGCGGCGTGGGCGCGGGTGGCCTCCGCGTCCGGGCAGATTTCAGCGGAGGTGGTCATAGCCTTGCAGGGGAAGACCGCCGGTGTGGAAGCCGGATCGTAAGGGAAGGCAGACGCCGATTTCCGTGAGGCGGGTGGAAAACGGCCAGGCTTTGCGCATCCGGGCGGCCTTGTTTTTTGGAACCGCGAGCAGCAGCTCGTAATCTTCGCCCAGGGAAATGGCTTGGCGGGCCGTGACACCCCGATGGAGCGGAAGTTTTTCCGGATCGATGCGAAAGCCAACGCGTGACATGCGGGCAAGGCGAGGGAGGTCGGCGCCAAGGCCGTCGCTGAGATCCATCATGGCGGAGAGGATTTTTTTCCGGGCCAGCCATTGACCTTCCTTCAGGCGCGGGGAGAAGGTGAGGTGCCGGCGGGGCCATGAACCGCCCAGTTTGCCGGTGACGAACAGGAGATGTCCGGGGCGGGCGCCGCCGCGGTGGGGGGAGGAGCCCCTTGGCACGGTGCCGAGCAAAGAGACGGAAAGGAGCAGCTGACGGGTGCGGACGGTTTCTCCACCGACAACGGCGACGCGCCAGCGTCGGGCCGCTTGAGCGAGGCCGCGATAGATGGATTGAAGGCGCACGGCGGATTTTTTGTCGGGACATCCGGCGGTGACGAGGGCGGCACGCGGGGTGGCACCAGCGGCGGCGAGATCGCTGAGGCCGCGGGCGAGGGCTTTGCGCCCCACCAGAGCGGCCGAGGTGGATCGGAGGAAATGGACGCCTTCGACCACGGCATCGGTTTTCAGAACGAGGTCGAGGCTTTTGGATGGAGAGGAGAGGACGGCGCAGTCGTGGCCGAGCCCGTGGCGCAGTCCGGCCAGGCGGGAGGGACGCAGGACCCGGGTCCAACGTTCGATCCAGAGATCTTCCCGGGAAAATCGGGGCTTCATTCCGTGGCGGCCCGGCCCAGCAGAAGAAGGGCGCAGGTGTTGGCGTTGAAAAGGGCGTGGACCAGGACGGCGGGAATCAGGCTACCGCTGGTGCGGTAAATTCCGGCAAGGAGTGCGCCCAGGACCGTCAGCGGAATCAGCGTGGGGCCGTGCAAATGGACAGCACCGAAAGCGAGAGCGGAGAGCCACTGAGCCTGGTGCACGGGTAGGCGGCCCGCCAGCCATGGGAACAGGGTGCCGCGAAAAAAGACCTCCTCCCAGATCGGGGCAATCACCAAGGCGTAGAGAAGAAAGGGCAACATTTGGCCCAGTTCCCTGGCCTCGAGGAATTTCAGGAGAGCGGGCTGGGGTTTCAGGGGAAGTCCGAGCGCGAGGTAAAGGCTGGAGCTCGCGAGAAGGAGCAGTAGGACCGGCCAGAGCAGGGTGAGCAGCGCGACAACGCTGCGGGTGAAATCCTGACCGAGGCTTCTTCCGCGGAGGCCCCAAAAGTCGGCGGGTCGGAATCCCGAGGAGGAGATCAGCAACATCCCTGCCGCCAAGCCGGCGCCGGGGAGAAGTGCCGGGGCCAAGAAGGCGGCGGATCCCAAGACGGCGACGGCGGCGGCCATGGGCCACACTCCAAAGGAAAGCGTGGCCGTTGGGGTTGCGGGTTGCAGCCAAATCAGGATTCGGCGCCATCCGCCGAACAGAAGAAAACAGAGTGCCCCGCCAAAGACGAGGCCGAGGTAACCCAGGAAAAAAAATGAGAAATCGACCGACGGGGCCATCCGGAAAGGTTAACGCCGGGTCGGGAGGGAGGGGAGCGGGAAGTCGGGTTACAGATCAGGCGGTCGTGAGCAAGGCGTCGATGTCGGCCAAGGCGTCCCCATCAGGCATCATGGGCCCGAAGTTGCGCTCGAAATGGGAGACGACACCATCCACGCCGGCGGCCAGCAGGCTGAAGCGGCGGCGGATGCAGCGGACAAGAAACGGGTTGAAACTGTAAAAACCGGAGAAGACCTTGCGGGCGAACTCCTGCGAATCATTGGCCTGCTTGCAGAAGAGGACGGCGTGGACATCGGGGCTCTCAAAGAGGACAACCCAGTAACGGGAGAGGAGCGGGTGAAAGATGGGGACGAAGTCGATGGAGGAAGTGCGGCCAGGAGGCTCGCCTTCGGCCCAAACACGGACGGCATCCACGGCTGCGGCGATCTTGAGATAACGGTCCCGCTGGGCCGTGAAGTTCTCGATGCGCTGAAAGGTGGCGATGAGTTCCCCGGAACCGGTGTCGTGGGCCAGGTCCTCGATGGCGTGGCTGGCCGCGAGCATGGCCTCGTGGTTAAACAGGTGGGTCACATCGGAGGCTGGCAACACAACGATTTCGCAAAGGTTGTCCGGGCGGGCCTTGGGGGAAACGGGAAGGGTACGGGAGTTTTTGACCTTGAGGTAGGGCCGCAAACGGGAGCGGAACATCTTCTCCGACTTTTTTTCCTCCGAAGTCCGGCAAATCATATCAGGAAACCTGAAATTGGCATGGGGACGGGCGCATGCAAGGGGGTTGGTGCAACTATCAGAAAACCTAACAGGCGGTGCCCGGTGGGGGGATGACCCGGTCCAGCAGCTTGGCGGAGGAAAGGACCCCAGGGACACCTGCGCCGGGATGGGTCCCGGCCCCGCAGAGGTAGAAACCCCGCACATCCTCAGAGACGTTATGGGGGCGGAACCAGGCGCTTTGGGTGAGGACGGGCTCGAACTGGAAAGCAGAACCGACGTGGGCGTCGAGCCGGCTTTCAAAATCGTTCGGGGTGAAGAGAAGTTTGCTGACGAGATGTTTGCGCAGGTCGGGGATCAGGGACTTCTCAAGAGTGGCGAGGATCCGGTCGGCGTACTCCTCCTTGACCTGATCCCAGTCGATTTTGTCGCCGGGGGCGCCGCGGTGGGGCACGGGAGAGAGGACATAAAAACATTCGTGGCCGGGCGGGGCGAGGGAGGGGTCGGTGCGGGTTGGGGCGTGAAGGTAGAGGGAGAAGTCCTCGGCCAAAGTCCGGTGATGGAAAATGTCATCAAGAAGGCCCTTGTAGCGCGGGCCGAGCCAGATGGTGTGGTGGGCGAGCTCGGGATAGGTGCGGTTGGTGCCGAAATAAATGAGAAAGAGGGACATGCTGTAGCGCATCCGGCGGAGTCGGGAATCGGTCCATTTGCGGCGATGGGGGGCCGCGACACGTTTTTGGTAGAAGTTGGAGACGTCCGCATTGGAAACCACGACTTTGGCGCGGAGAATTTCTCCGGAGCGGAGGCGGACGCCGGCGGCGGCACCGTTTTCCACGAGGAGCTCCTCGACCGGCGAGTTGAGGCGAAGTTTGCCTCCAAGATCCTGCAGGAGTTTGACGAGGGCCTGGACGAGGGCGCCGGTGCCGCCCATGGCAAAGTGCACGCCCCATTCGCGCTCGAGATAGTGGATCATCGCGTAGATCGAGGAGGATTGAAACGGATTGCCGCCGACGAGGAGGGGATGAAAGGAAAGCACCTCGCGCAGGCGCTGATTTTTGACGTGGCGGCAGGCCATCTGCCAGACCGAGCGGTCGGAGCGGAGGCGGATGAGATCGGGGGCCACCCGAAGCATATCGGTAAAATGGGAGAAAGGCTGGTCGGCCAGCTCGATGAAGGCGCGTTGGAAGATGGCGTGGGTTTCGCCGACGAACTTGCGGTAGCCCTCGAGATCGTCGGGGGCGATGCGGCGAACCTGGGCCTCCATCTCGGCCTGGTTGCCGGTGTATTCGAAGGAGACGCCGTCGTGCCAGACGATGCGATAAAAGGGTTTGCAGGGAACGATGCGAAGGTAGTCGGCAGTTTTTTTGCCGGAGAGGGCGAAGAGTTCGTCGAGGAGAAACGGGGCAGTGAGGATGGTGGGGCCGGCGTCGTAGGTAAAACCCTGATCACGAAAAACCGAGGCGCGGCCCCCGGGCTGTTCCAGGGCCTCCAACAAGGTGACATCGTAACCGCGGGCCTGAAGGCGGACCGCGGAGGCGAGGCCACCGAAGCCGGAGCCGATGACGAGGGCGGGAGTTTTCAAGCGGGGCCGCCGAAGCTGGCGAAATCGTCGAGGTCGAGGACGTCGAACCAAGTCGTGATGTCTTCCCGGTCTTTCCCTGCTCCCGACTGGTACTGGTTCATCCGCTCGCGCTGTTCCACGGAGGCGGGGGCGCGGCGATTCATAAATTCCGACCAAGCCTCGATCTCCTGGCCTGAGCGATGGTGTTTTTGATTTTTTTCGATCCAGGAAAGGATGGCACCGTCGCCCAAGCCGGTGGCGACCTGTTTTTGAAGGGCATCGGGGTCCACGCCGGCAAATTTCAGGAAGTACTGGTCGAGCGGGCAGTTGTAGGAGTATTCGCCGTTCTTGCCGGCCAGGGTGGCCCGGCACTTGTCCAGCATCCGAGGGAGGATTACGTAACCCCCGATCCGAACCCGGGGACTCCGGGGGGGGTGGATGGTTAGATCCGGGGAACTGCTTTTAGGCATCGTGGGAGAATGCCCAAGGAGTGGGCTTGGGCAAGTCGGGGAGGCAAAGTTCTTTTGCAATGCAAAGTGCTCATAATCAATCAATAACATTCTTGAACGATCCGTGTTTATGCCTGTCTAAACCATTGATGTCACAAACTTTTGAAAAAAAGGGGTTTAGAAAATTCAGCCCATTGAATTTTCAGGGTTGGGGAGTAGGGTTCCTTAAGATGAGAGGTGTCTCCCTTTTACCGGTTAGGGTCGCCGTTATTTTGTTTTCGGTAGGTCTTTGCGGCACAAGCCTTACGGCGGCTCCTGATTTTAAAATTCGTTACAATGCAAAGTTTCCGTGTCTGGAAGTGATGGACAGCAAAGCGGCCAAAATCACCGACATCAGTGAAGGGACCAAGGGCGAAGTGGTGACGTCCGGCAAAGCTTCCATCAAATTGTCGTTTGTTAAAAACGAATCCGGCCAACCGGAAGTCACCCTGACGGAGGCCAAGTCGGCGCTCTCGGAAATGGAGCTGGAGGCGTTCGGTCTTTCCGTGGGAATGAAGCCGGAGGGCGTGGTGACGGTGCGTTTTGGGGCGGACAACAAGCCGCAATTTGAAATGGATCGGACGGGAGGAGCCCGCTTCCTGATGGCGGATCTGGGGAATCTTGATACCGCCGCCGGCAAGGAAGTCACGGCGGCCCAACCGGCGGCGCCGGCCGGTCCCTCGAAAGGTTTGCAACGATTCCAGGAACGGCTGGGGGCGTGGAAGACCAGCGGGGGCAAAGGGGGGTGGAGCAATCGTCCCGGTAAAGTTCTTTCCTGCGGCAAACAGGCGATGGTCACTTACCCGGGGCAGGCCCCGCGGGCTCTGTTGGATGGGGAGGCGATCCAGATTGGCGCCGAGGTGACAGTGGGGGCGGACGCGCCGGTGACTTTGCAGAGCGGTCCGGGAGTTTTTCAAAAGGCCCTGCCCGGAACCAAATTTTCGGTGGCCCCGCTGGAAGCCGGCCAAAAGGACGTGAAGGTCACCCTGATCGAAGGAACGCTGCAGACTATGGTGATGCAACCATTGACGGCCCCGCGCATGAACCTACTGGGTTTGGGCAACGGGGTGGTGGTGCAGACGGGCGACGCCACTTATCAGGCCGTAAAATCCGGGACCGACACCCGCTTTTCCGTTTCGGCGGGCTCGATCCGGCTGGTGGAAGAGGCGGGGGCGGCCCAAGTGGCGCAAGTCGACATGGGGGCGACCTATAACTGGCCGAATCCCCAAACGCCTGGAAAGTTGGCGGCGGGATCCCCCGAAGCTGCCAGTCTCAAGCAACTGGCGGAGGATTCGAAGGGCGATTACCTCACCGATATGGTGGAGGATGCCGTCAAAGCGGCGGCGGCGGATGCCGAGCAGATTTTGCAGGAGGCTTGCCAAGCCGATCCCAAGCTCACCCGCAGAATCGCCATGGAGTCCGTTGAGATCCGTCCCGATCTTCACGGTTTGATTTCCAAAATTTCCGGGATTGCGGATCTGCCCATGCCGGCCGATTTCAATGCGGATACCGCCGCCTTTATGAAACGGGCCACGCCCTGGTTGCGGGGGGAGCCCAGCCCCACCAGTTCCACCGGTAAGGTTTTGAAGGTGGAGGGAAAGGTCACCCATGCGGCTGGTCTGCCGGTGACGCGCAGCATGATCCTCAAGGCGGGCGAGACGGTGAAAACCGGCGGGGATGGGCGGGTTCTTTTTGTGGCGGCTCCGGGCGTGATTGCGGAGATTCAGCCCGGCAGCGAGGTGAAGCTGGTGGAGATGAAGTCCCGCTTTGACAAGGGTAAGCTGCTTGAGTCGAAAACCATCTTGGATGCCCCGCAGGGCCGGGCTTTTCTCTCGATCGCCAAGGATCTGGGGGATAAGGTAGCGGCAGAGATCCGGACCCCCAAGGGAACCGCCAAGGCCCAAAGCGGTTCCGGAGACAAATCGCTATGAAAACCCGATTCCTGACCCTGATTGCCGGAGCCCTTTCGGCTTCGCTGGCTGTGCCGGTGTTTGCCGCGAAAGAGTTGAAATCTGGAGAGTTCACCGTGGTGAAAAACCAGGTCGAACACTCTTTGGGATCCTCCAAGTCGCTGGCCAAGGCCAAGGATCAGCTTGAGGAAAAAAGCGTGGTGGATACGGGCGCCGCTTCCCTGACGGAGCTTGGTTTCAACGACTCCTCCGTGTTGCGTCTCGGCTCCAACACCCAGTTCTCCTTTCAGTCCAAGGAGCGGATCATCAAGCTGGATAAGGGCTCTATGCTGATGAACGTGCCGCCGGGCAACGGGGGCATCACGGTGGATGGAGGTGGGGTCACCGGGGCGGTTTCCGGCACCACGGTGATGGCAAGCCGGGATGAGGAGGGAAATTTCAGCTTCATGATCCTGGAGGGAGAGGGATCTGGGAAGGTGATTGGCAAGGACGGCGTGCCGGTCGATCTGATCCCTGGCCAGATGGCGATTGTGCGTCAGGACGGAAAACCCACCAAGGTGGTGGAGGTGAACGTCGACGCCATGCGTGACTATTCGCCGCTCTACACCGATTTTTCCTCCCGGTTACCGGGTAGCGATCGCGTCCAGGGCACCACCGATCGTCAGGCGGTAGATGTGCAAAATGAAGTTACCTTCCTGCAGGGGCCAACCCAGCAGGGCTTAGAGACATCCGGACCGGGCGTCAGGGCCTTGGCGATGTTGGCGGGAATGAGCTCTACTGAGATCGACAACAGTCGGAACATTCTCCTTGGTGACTCCACGGCGGCAGGTCAAGAGGGTGGTGGCGAGGGTTCAGGTTCTGGTGCAGGCGGCGGAGGTGGCTCGCTCGTAGCCTTTAACGATAGTTCCACTCCTACGGATGCCCGACAGGAAGATGCGGCTCCGATGGTTGCCGCCAGTTCACCGCCCTCTTCTGGTGACGGTGGTGGTCTCGGAGGTACGGATACAGCAGCAGGCGGAGATGGCGGCGGAGATCTTGGTTCAACGGAAACAGCGGCAGGAGGTGGTGGTTCACCCGATACCCAGGCTCCCTTGAGCCCAACGGGTGTTCCACCCGTCACCTCCTCGCCCAGCCCCGGCCTGACCACGCCGATTTAACTCTCCCTCCCAGAGGGGGGGGATATCACGCCCAGTCTTGGAGATTGGGTTGTTTTCTCCTAATTCTGACAGATGGATTACAGCCAGACCGTTAGGCTTCCCAAGACAGACTTTCCCATGCGGGGGGATCTCCCCAAGCGGGAACCCGCCTGGGTGCAGGGCTGGCTGAAGGACAAGACCTACGAAAAACTCCTGCGGGAGCGGGCTAAGGCTCCTGAATTTCACCTCCATGACGGGCCACCTTTCGCCAATGGGGATGCCCATGTCGGCCACGCCCTCAACATGGTTCTCAAGGACCTCGTCCTCAAAAGCCGGGCGATGGCCGGGAAGAAAACCCCCTTTGTGCCCGGTTGGGACTGCCACGGGCTCCCCATCGAGCACAAGGTGGTGACAGACGAGAAACTGGTGGGAGCGGAACCGGCGGTGATCCGGAAAAAGTGTGAGGAGGTGGCCCGCCATTTTATTCAGAGACAAAAGGAGCAGTTCCAACGGCTGGGAGTGTTGGGGGATTGGGATCGGCCCTACCTAACGATGAACCCTACTTACGAGGCGGCGGAACTGCGAATCCTCGCCGACTTGGTGGAGAAGGGGATGGTGTACGAGGGGCTCCGGCCGGTCCACTGGAGCACCGGATGCCGGACCGCTTTGGCCGAGGCGGAAGTGGAGTATGCGGACCGGGAGGATGAGTCGGTGTACGTACGGATGGAGGTAAAGGACGCCAAGGACGAAGATCTGCTGATCTGGACCACCACGCCTTGGACTTTGCCGGCCAATCTGGCGGTGGCGGTGCATCCGGGGATGAGTTACGTGCTCGCGGATTCTGGAAACGGCCGAAAGGTGTGGGTGGCCAAGAGCCGGCTGGAGGCGGTGGCCAAAGCGGCGGGACGGGAGCTCAAGGTTTTACGGGAGGCGAAGGGAGCGGAGTTGGAGAAGAAGGCTTATCGGCATCCGCTCGTTTCACGGGAAGGCATGATTCGAAGCGCCGAGTTCGTGACGGCCGAGTCGGGAACCGGGATGGTGCACATCGCCCCCGGGCACGGGCACGAGGATTATGTGCTCGGCCGACAGCACGGCTTGGAGCCTTTTTCGCCGGTGAACGAGGCCGGCAAGCTGACGGCGGAGTGCGGGATCAAAGAGATCGAGGGTCAAAATGTCTTTGCGGCGAATCCGCTGGTCGCGGATTTACTGGAGAAGGCTGGAAAGCTGTGGGCGCGGGAGAAGATCCGGCACAGCTATCCGCACTGTCCCCGCTCGAAGACCCCGATTGTTTTCCGATCCGTCCGGCAGTGGTTTATCCGGATGGAGGGGCTTCGGACGGATGCCTTGAAGGCGGTGGATGAGGTGAAGTGGGTGCCGAGCTGGGGGGAGAGCCGGATCCGCGGGGCGCTGGGGGGACGACCGGACTGGTGTATTTCACGGCAGCGTTCCTGGGGTCTGCCCATCCCAGCTTTTTACAAGCCCGATGGCAGTTCCGTGCTGGATCCCAAGATCATCCGGAAGGTGGCCGAGCGGGCCGAGACGGAAGGAGCAGGTTTCTGGTTTGGAGACGCGGATGAGCAGCTGGCCAAGACCTGCGGGGTACCCGCCGACTGGAAACGGGGCCGTGAGACCATGGATGTTTGGCTGGATTCCGGTTCCAGCTGGTCGGCGGTGGCGGCCGATGGGCGGGTGGAGTTTCCCGCCGATCTCTATCTGGAAGGGAGCGACCAGCATCGGGGTTGGTTTCAAAGTAGCCTGCTGCTCTCGGTGGCCCTGACGGGCAAGGCTCCTTTCCGGGCGGTGCTAACCAACGGGTTTGTGGTGGATCTGGATGGGAAGAAACTTTCCAAATCGCGCGGCAAACCGCCAGGGCTGATGGAACTGGTGGACAAATACGGAGCGGATGTGGTCCGGCTTTGGGTGGCCAGCGAGGACGCGAAGGAGGATGTGCCGTTCTCGACGGAGATATTTGGCCGGGTGGGGGACAGTTACCGGTTGCTGCGCAACTCTTTCCGGATTTTGCTGGGGAATCTGGCCGATTTCGACAGTTTCAAGCACGCGGTTCCTCCGGAAAAAAGGCCCGCCTTGGACCGGTATATTCTGGCGAAGTTGGCGGCTTTATCCCGAGCCGTCCGGGAAGCTTACGAGGCCTACAACTTCCCTGCGGTGTACCATGGCCTGAACCGTTTTCTTTCGGTGGAGCTCAGCGCATTTTATATCGACGCATGCAAGGACCGGATCTACTGCGACGCCGAGAATGATCCGGGTCGGCGCTCGGCCCAAAGCACCATGCATGAGATTCTCGACACGCTCGTCCGGCTAGCCGCCCCGGTGCTGGCATTCACCGCCGAAGAGGCATGGGAAACCCTGACGGGGAAAAATAAGGGATCGATCCATCTGCAGACGTTTCGGGAGGTCAGTCCGCCACCGGGTTGGAATGCAGAGGAGGAGGTAAGGTGGGAAAAGTTGCTGGCGGTCCGGGCCAAGGTGAATGAGGCGCTGGAGAAAGAAAGACAGGCGAAGAGGATTGGAAAGAGCCTGGAAGCAGAGATTTTGGTGGAAGGTGGAAAGTGGAAGGATGGGGACAGCTTACTGCTTCAGGAAATCTGTTTGGTGAGCCACCTGGAGATCAAGGCAGGTGCCGGAGAAGTGGCGGTGAAGGTGGCGCCGGCGCGCGCAACGCGTTGTGCGCGGTGTTGGAAGCATGAGGAGAGCGTGGGGCAGGATAAGGAACATCCGGAGCTATGTGAGCGCTGTGCGCGGGTGGTGAAGGAGACAGTGGCTTGAGTTCCGGCCGGTACGGAGGCGGGTGGTTCTGGCCCGTCGCCGCTGTCATTCTGATTTCCGACCAAGCCCTCAAACTGTGGGCCGAGCAGGCCCTGAAATTGGGCGCCAGCGAGACGGTCATTCCCGGTTTTTTCTCCCTGACCCGGGTTCACAACACCGGGGTGGCTTTTGGGATGGCTCAGGGAAACAACCTGCTGACCGGACTTTTGGCCGCGGGGATCCTGGTCTGGGCGGCGTGGATGGCGAGGAGCTGGGATTGGAGTCGCCGATTTGTCCAAATCGTTACGGCCATGGTGGCGGCCGGGGCGGTGGGAAACCTGATGGACCGGGTGAGGTTGGGCTATGTGTTGGATTTCCTTGATTTTCACATCCACGGCTGGAGCTGGCCAGCGTTCAACATCGCCGATGCTTGCATCAGCGTGGGGGTGGGTTGGTTAGTCTTGAGTTGGCTAGTGGGAAAGTCGCCGGAAGCTGTGCCTAGTCGCGAGTAACGGGTGGCGGGTGAATTCGAAAAGCGAAATTCGAAAAACAGAAAGCGGAAAGAAGCTCTAGAAAATCAACTAGCTGTTTTTGATGCGGGGGTCGCCGTCGGGGGAGTTTTTGTGGTGGAGCTGGACCTTGCGGACATGGTGCATGGCGAGCGCGCCGCCCAGGGCAAAGAGGATCATCACCGGATACCAGGCGCCCCATCCAAATTTCTGGATGAGCAGGCCGCTGGTGAACAAGCAGACGGCGGAGCCGTAGTATTGAAAGGAGTCGATTACGCCGGCGGCGAACCCGGCCATTTTTTTTCCGCCGATATCCATGGGGGCGGCGGCACCAACCACGGAGTGGGTGGAGTTCACCGTGAGGGAGACGAGGACCAGGAAAATCCCGGCCAAAGTGACCCCGAAGAGACCGGGTTTGATCAGGCCGGAGAACATCATCAGTGCCGCCAAGGCAATCACGACTGCCTCCAAGAGATATAGGAAACGGGCGACCGGAGAACGGTGCCCGGCGAAGAACTTGTCCGAGACCCATCCGGAAAGGACGGAACCCAAAATTGCCGTGGTGGTCATCAGGTTCAGGATGATGAGAACTGAAAGGGGGCGGGCTTTCATGTCGATGCCGAGCTGCTGGGTGAAGAACAGGACAGAGAGCTGATCGGAACTATGGCGAACGGCTCCCGTGCAGGCGTAGGCGGCCGCGTAGAACCAGACGAGAGGGTGGGTGAAGATGGTGGTGAAACTTTCCTTGAGGGAGACCCGAGTGCCGGCGCTGTCGTCGAGTTCGTCCTTGATCACGCCCGGAAATCCGGCGGCGGCAGGCTCCTCCTTCACGGTGAGGGCCATGAACACGGCGGCGGCGGCCGTGACAAAGGGTGGGATGATGAAAAGGACCCGCCAAGTGCCAGGTTCGACCACCCATGTGCCGATGAACCAGAGTCCCACCGTGAAGCCACCCAACAGGAAGGGAGCCAACGTGTTGATAGCGTACTGCCCCATCTGGATCATGATCCCAAAGATGCCGGAAAAGGTGCCGCGCTCCTGCCGGGCAAACCAGGCGGCGTTGATTTTGATCATGCCCGGAGCGCCGTTGGACTGGAACCAGCCGTTGAGGATGGCGATCAGTCCGAAAGTGGCGAGAGTGCCGACAAAGGACGAGAAGCCGAAGATGAGGTTACAGACGATCGTGCCGGCCGCGCCGATGAGCATGGAGGTCTTGCCTCCGATCCGGTCCGCGAGCAGGCCGTTGACCAGCTGGCCGGTGCCGTAGGCGAGGGACCAGACCACAAAGATCTGGGTGATATCGGCCACATTGAAACCGAACTCCTCGACCATGCCGGGGGTGGCAAAACGGAAATTGTACCGGGCCATATAGTAGGAGGCGTAAAGAACCCCTAAGGCCCCCCAGTTCAGGCCTCGGGCGGCGCGGAAGCCCGGCGGATAGTGGGGGCGGGGGGTCAGAGTGGCCGACATGGGTTGAGGTTATCCCTCTGCGACAAGCGGGGAACAGGAAAGAGGGTGGGGTTTGCGGATATCTTTTGGCAGGATTCCCTCATGCGTCTGAAGGCTTATCGGCATCTCATTTGGGACTGGAACGGGACGTTGCTCGACGATGCCTGGCTATGCCGGGACATCATGAACGGCCAACTGCGTCGTCGCGGCCTGCCGATGCTCAGCCAGGAAAAGTACGAGGAGATTTTTGATTTTCCCGTGGAGAAGTATTACCGGGCGGTGGGGTTTGACTGGAGCCGCGAGAGTTTTCAGGAGGCCGGAACCGAGTTCATCGTGGAGTATGAAAAGCGAAAGAGGGAATGCTCCCTCCAGCGGGGGGCGCAGGAATTGTTGCAGAAGATTGCCGAGGGGGGGTGGTCCCAGGCGGTGCTTTCCGCCTATTCGCATCATTCGCTGGACGAGTTTCTTGGTCATTTCGGGGTGCGAAAGCATTTCCGCTCCATTGCGGGAAGCCGGGACCACTACGCGGCTGGTAAAGTGGAGCATGGCCTGAAGATGTTGGAGCAGCTGCACGTTTCCCCGAGGGAAACCCTGTTGATCGGGGATACAACCCATGACGCGGAGGTGGCGAAAGCCATGGGAGTCGACTGCGTGCTGGTGCCGTGCGGGCACAACAGCCCCGCCCGATTGCAGGCCTGCGGGGTGGCCCTGGTGGAGACCCTCGCGGCCATCCGGTTGGATTAGGAATTCCGCGGGAAGCCGAAAACGCTAGGGTAAGGGTCCAATGAAGGTGGCGCTTTTGGATTACGGGCGGGGAAATCTCCGCAGCGTGGAGCGGGCGCTGGCGACAGCCGGGGCGGAAGTGACCCGGGTGGAGAATCCGAAGGGACTGCTTGGGATGAGCTGTCTGGTCGTGCCGGGGCAGGGTTCGTTTGGGGATGCGATCCAAGGATTGCAGGAGCGTGGTTTGTGGAAGCCGCTACAGGAATGGATCCAGAGCGGGAAACCTTATCTGGGCATCTGTCTGGGATTCCAAATCCTCTGGGGAGCAAGCGAAGAGGCGCCCGGGGTGGAAGGCTTAAAAGTGATTCCCGGTGCCGTTCGGAAATTCACCACCGCGGGCTTGAAGGTTCCTTTGATTGGTTGGTGTGAAGTCCGGCCGACGACTCGGGCGAAGGATTTATTTTCCGGGGGCGACCGGTACTTT
>JBILFP010000147.1:0-4231 GCA_044351535.1 Methylacidiphilales bacterium | reverse complement strand
GCCAAAACCACCCACCGCGCCCAGCACCAGGCCGTCCCCGGCGGCCGGACCGCCGGCATTTTCCCATAGCCGTTCCAGGACCACGGTGATCAGCTGGGCCCGCCGGTGGGCCAGATCCAGGCCGGGCATCCCGCCCCGGGCCTGCTCTTCCAGCCGCTTTTCTTCCAAGCGGAGAAAGTCGCGGTACATGTCGAGGCGGGCCGAGGACGGTGCTTCGGGACCGAGGGCCGCCTCCGTGCTCGCCAACACGGCCCGCAGGCCCGCGGTGCGAACCTCCCCCGGCTCCGGACCCGGCTCGGCGGGACCGCTCACCCGCCCTACTCCAGCGGCTGGTCGGTCGCCGCGTTCAGGATCTTGAAATCCTCGATGTTGGCAGCCGGATCCGCCTTGAAACTGAACCGGCCCGCACAGCGACGCTGTAACTCCACCAGCAGCTCATCGTCTTCCGTCCGCAACCGGTGCAGGACTCCCGGATGCACCACCACCTTGATCTCGTGAACCTCGGGATGCTTGCGCAACACCCGGCTGATCTCCCGCTGGATCTCCACGCTCATGGTTTCGAACGACTTCACCATGCCTTTGCCTCGGCAGGAAGGACACTCCATGTACACGGCCCGACGGATGCTTTCCTGCACACGTTGCCGGGTCATCTCCAGCAGTCCCAAGGGCGAGATCGGCAGGGTGTGGGTGCGGGCCCGGTCGCGCCGCAGGCACTCCTTGAACTTCTCGTACACCGCGTTCTGATCCTTGCGGGAACGCATGTCGATGAAGTCGATCACGATCAGGCCGCCCAGGTTGCGCAGCCGAAGCTGGCGGGCGATTTCCTCGGCCGCCTCCAGGTTGGTTTTTCGGATGGTGTCGTCATGGTCCTTGCCACCCCGGGTCTTGCCCGTGTTCACGTCGATCGAAACCAGCGCTTCCGTCTCATCGACGACCAGCGAAGCACCGGACTTCAACCATACTTGGCGCCGGAGGGCGCTCTCAATCTGGCGGTTGACGCCGTAGGCCTCGAAAAGCGGCTCCGCCGCAAGATGCCGCTTCACTTTTTTCAGGGAACGCTTGGAGATCAGCCCGACCAGCTCGCGGACCCGCTTTTCGGCGTCCTCTTGGTCGACAACGACCTCGTCCACCTCCTCGGTCAGGAAGTCGCGGACGGAGCGCTCCACCAGATCGGGTTCCTCCAGCAAAACCGCCGGCGCGTTCTTGGTCTTCATCCCTTCCTCCACCCGGCGCCACTGCTCCAGCAAGAGGGCGAGGTCGCGGACAAAGTAGCGCGCCTGCATCCCTTCGCCGTTGGTGCGCAGGATCACACCCATGCCGTCGGGAATATCCAGTTCCTGCAGGATTTTACGAAGGCGGGAACGTTCCGCGGGATCCTCGATCTTGCGGGACACCCCGCTCATCTCCCCGAAAGGCATCAGCACCAAATAACGCCCAGGCATGCTGATGTTGGTGGTCACACGGGCACCCTTGGTGCCGATGGGGCCCTTGTTCACTTGGACGATGACCTCGGCGCCCGCGGGATAGAGCTTCGGGATGTCGTTGCTGGTGATCCGGGGCTTGCGACCGCGCCCGCCCCGCCGCTCGACCGCCTCGATCTGCTCATCCATGGCCGCCGGGACGGCGTCCCAGAAATGCAGAAAGGCGTTCTTCTCTTGGCCGATGTCGACAAACAGGGCCTTGAGGGAACCCTCCACGTTGTGCACGCGGCCCTTGTAGATATTGCCGGAGATGCTGCGGTCCCCTTCCCGCTCGATGGAGAACTCCTCCACTGTGCCGGCCTCCAGCAGGGCCACCCGCTTTTCGAGCGGCTCCACGGAGATCAGCAGACTGCGCCGTTCTTCCCGGGCCTTGCCCCGGAAAATTCGTTTGATGGTTTCCAGAATCATGTTGTGTTTCCTTTCGGGCAAAGGCGCGTCAGCCCAGACGCCGTTGCCGCCAGATGCTTTGCATCAACCCCATCGCGGCCATGCACACGGCCAGGAAGGTTCCTCCATAGCTGACAAAAGGAAGGGGGATGCCGGTGATAGGCACCACCTTGATCGTCATCCCCACGTTGATGAAAAAATGCGTAAAGAGCATGCCCAGCACCCCGCCGGCCAGCAGCCGCCCCTCGAAATCAGGCGCCCGTAGGCCGATCCACGCGATACAAACCAGCAAGCCCGCCTGCCCCAGGATCAAGAGCGAGCCCCCCACAAACCCCCACTCCTCGCCAAGCACGGAAAAAATAAAGTCGTTGTAGGCGATGTTTTTCGGGAGGAACCCGTACAGGTTTTGGTCCCCGCGGAGGAACCCCTTGCCAGTGAAGCCACCCGAGCCGATCGCAATGATCGACTGCCGAATGGTCCAGCCCGCCCCTAACGGATCCAAGTTGGGATCAAAAAAGGTGCGAATTCGGTTGTTTTGGTAGGTTTTGAGAAACGGCAATTCCTTACCGAACTGACCCACCCAAAGGTAAATCGCCAGGAACGCGGCCAGCCCCAGTCCGACCGGAATCAGGAGAAAGCGAAGTCGGGTACCACCGGCAAACAACAGGCCAAAGCACATGGGGAGAAAAACGGCGGCGGAGCCGAGATCCGGCTGTTTGAGGATGAGGAGCACCGGGATCAGGGCGAGTCCGATCAAAGCTAGCACCGTCCGGAACTTTTCGATGCGCTCCCGCAAGGCCACCAGCAACGCGGTGGATCCCACCAGAAAGGCCAGTTTCATCACCTCGGCTGGTTGAAATCCGACCGGACCGAAACGGAGCCAACTTTTGGCGCCGTTCACCTCACGCCCAAAGATCAGCACGACCAAGAGGAGAAAAATGCCAGCCCCAAACCAAAACCATCCCTGGGCCACCCAACGGTGGTAGTCGGAGAAGGCCAGCACGAAAAAGCAGGCCAGGCCCAGCCCGACCCAGGCCGCCTGCTGGATGGAGGCGTTTTTCAAATCCGCCATCTCACTGCCGTGGGTGGCGCTGTAGATGATGAGAATCCCGGCCGTGCAGAGGCCCAGCATCAGAAACAGGCTGGGCCAATGAAACCCGGACCAGAAACGCGTCTTGGCCATTACCGGTTCCTCCGCAGTCCGCGCCCGGCCCCGCCCGAGTTGTTGCCCTCGTCAAACCAGTTGAAGATGCCGCCAAACACACCCCCGTCCCCGTCGCCATCCGCATTGTCGTCCCCCCCTTGACCCGGCACGTAGGAGCCATCCGAGGCCGTCACACCGTGGAAATGGCCGATGACCGGGGCCTGGTAGACCATCGCCGGGGGAATGCCTTTCTCCATTTCGAAAATTTTGAAAAGAATTTCCGAGACCAACGGGGCGCAGGTGGTGCCGCCGGAACTGCCGCCCTCCACAATCACGGTGATCGCATACTTCGGATCCTTGAGCGGGGCGAAACCCGTGAACCAGGTGCGGGTATCCTTGACCAGCCCTCCCCCAATCCGGGTGGTGAACTGGGCGGACCCGGTCTTGCCGGCCACCTCCACGTCCTTCACCGCCGCGTTGCGGCCGGTGCCTTCCGTCACGACCGCCCGGAGACCCTCCCGGACCGCCTGCAGGTTCTCCGGCTTTACCCCCAAGTCCCCCCGCTTCACGGCCACGGGAAATTCCCGGATCGGTTTGACTCCAGCCTCGGTCGAGACCGCCACCCCCTGCACCAGGCGGGGAAGATAAACGGTGCCGTTGTTGGCCACCGCCGCGGACATGACGGTCATCTGCAGTGGGGTGATCCGGACATAGCCCTGGCCGATCGAGGTGTTGGCGGTGTGACCATCGCTCCAACGCTCCACCGGCGGAGGCGGGGGCCGGGAGCCGGGCCGGCCGTCCGCCACCCACTTTTCGATCCGTTCCTTATAACGCTTCTTCCGGTCAGCCATCCGTTCCTCCATCCATTTTTTGCCGGGCATAGTACCGGGATCCTCCCCGGCCAGTTCGGGCTGGCCCTCCGGAGTCACCAACATCCGCTCCCCCAGTCCGATCCGTTTGGCCATGTCGGTCATCGAATCGATCCCGGTACGAACGCCCAGCTGGTAAAAGAAGGTGTTGCAGGACATCGCCAAGGCCCGCTTGAGCGCGATGGAACCCTGCCCGTCGGGATTCCAATCCTTCCACCACCGATCCCCGATATAGACCGAGCCGGGGCTGTGAATGATCGTTTGGGGTGTGAACTTGGCGTTGGGATTTTCCAAAGCGGCCAGTGCCGTGAGCGTTTTAAAGGTGGATCCGGGGGCGTAGGCGCCGATGG
>JBILFP010000146.1:0-4284 GCA_044351535.1 Methylacidiphilales bacterium | reverse complement strand
CCTTCACCAGGTCATGCCGGTTTTCCCGCGTAAAGTCGAAGGATCCACTGCCGGAGGCCTCGGTCCACTGCCAGTCCGGCGTGAAGTTTTTCAGTAAGGGCACGACAAAGGCCGATTCCGCCCTCGCTAACTGCACCTGCACGCGGCCCATGTCCTGCGCGGGTTTCCATAAAGCCGCCACCTTGCTATCCAGCAGGGATTCCCCCGCCCGGTTCGCCTGCAATCCCATCTCGGGCAGCGTCCAGGTCCCCTGATTCATCTGGATCTCCGAGGAAAGCTTGGCCCCCCAGGGAGCTTCCTTTTCTCCCGGCCAACGCATGCCATCCAGGGTCAGCGAGACCAAGCCGGATCCCTTCTGGCTGAAGTTTCCGGAAAATTCCACATGGGCCTTGGCCTGGCCCTCCGCCGGCCAGAATTTCGCGCCCGCCCAGGCTTGGCCCAAGCCCGTCAGGCCGGTAGTCAGGTCCCCGGCGAAAAATCCCTCGCTTTTGGTCCAATCCCACTCGGCTTTGGCGGATATGGCCAGATCCTCAGTCACGCCTCCTTCCCATGCCGCGCGCAGCTGGGCGCTTTCCAGATGGATCTTGGCCGCCTTCTCCACGTAGCCTTGAAAATCGAAGGTGGCCGACTGAACCGCGAGCTGACCTTGGACCCAGCTGCCGGACGCGGTCAGCGACCGGCTCTCCACCTTGCCGCCGAGGCCTACTTTCTCGCCCTCAATCCTTGCCTGTCCGCTGCCGGAAAGTTTCCCGCCTTCCACTTTCAACTTGGTGGGATCGATCAGAATCGGCGCCACCGCGGCCAGCTCCAATCCCCGGGCTGCCCATTGCAGCGAGGCAGGTTCTGGGGCCTGCGCGGCCGGCTTGCCGGAAAGTTGCAGCACCGCAGGCCGGTCCAGGGATAGTTGGAAGTCCGCTGGCTGTCCCACTCGCCCCAAATTCACGGCTAGGCTTTCGATACTCAGGGAGCCCGCCACATCCCTCCACTCCCCCCGCGAAGAAATTCCCAGCGCCGCAGGCTGGGCCGGCCAGGTTACCCCTTCCGCCGCCGCCAACTGCACCGTCTGCCCGCTGAGTTCCAATCCCACTCCCAAGCCTTTCCCCGGGGCTCCGTGAAGACTCACCGTGGCGGCCACCGTACCGTAAGCATTTTGTATGCCCCTGGGCTGGAGAAAAATTCCCGCCAACTGTAGGTCGGTGGGCTCCAGGCTCAGTTCCGCCGTCCAATCGCCGGAGGCGGCGTAAGTTCCGCTGATTTTGGCCGCGAGCCGGATTCCCCCGACACCCGACCAGTTCGCCTGCAGCCCATCCACCCGCCAATTCCCGGACGCATTTTGCGCCACGGCTCCTTCCAAGACGAGCTGGCAGGGAGAAACCAGATTCCAAGGCGGAAGATCCACCACCGTCGAAACGTCGGTGGTAAGCTTCACCTCCCAAAGAGATCCGCCGGCCGCATCCTTCGATTTCTTGGCCGTGGCCTGGGTGGTCGTAGCCAGCTCCTGCTTCCCCGGCCCGCTCCAATCCAGCCTCCCGAGCTGCAGCCGGATTTCCCGTGGGGTCTGCCCGTCCCATCCCTCCGCCGAGGCGTGGACCGACTTCAGGATCCAGGCCCCGGTCTCTGTCCGTAATCTTCCCTCCACCAGGTCCACCGAGGCCTCCCGCAGCGAAAAGGGCATGGAAACAGGGGCGGCTTTCTTCTCCGGGGCGACGGTCAGCTCCAGATCCACCATCGCAAACTTGAAATCAGCCCGCAGAATCTCTGGCCGCCCCATCACCAATCGAACCGGGTCGAACTCCACCTTGGCCGAATCCATCGCGATCCGGGATTTGCGCTGGTCCACCGCCTCCAGGCCTTGGATCTCCAGCGAGCCGAACGCGGAAAGTCGGGCCGACACTGCCTGAGCTTTCCAGCCGAGCAACTTTGCTGTTACTGGAATAGTGATCTCGCAGAAAACCGTGGGTTGGAACAGCAGCGTCCCGATCGAGGCGAAAACCACACTCACCACGGTCAGCAGAAATTTCCAGAATTTCACAGGGTGGAAATTATGTCCCGCCCACTCCCCTCCCCGCAACCACGGAGGAAATCTCGTCCCTCCCACCCGAGTTGGCTAATTTTGATTCATGGCACTTCCTGACGGGCCTTCCCGTTTCTTGGTCAAACCCCTCACCGGCTCGACCGGTTTCCTTAGCCGGATCCTGGTGGCCACCCGGAAGGGGGATCCTGATCGCTACATCCTCAAGGTCGGCAGCGATATTCCAGAACGCCGGAAATGGGCCGGAGAACTAGGGGTGTTTGAGCGGGAGCTCGCCGCCTACCGGCTCCTGGCTCCGTTAAAAGGAAAGCTGTCTCCGCGGCTGTTTTCGGGGTCCTCGGCTTTGCGAGGTTCCGATGGGCTGCTCTTGTTGGAATTTCTGGAGGCCGCCCGGAACCGCGACCAGCTCGGTGGGTTGACCTGGCCTGAGCTAACCTCCGCCGCCCGCGCCATAGCTAAGATTCATGCCCGGTTCTGGAATTCGCCGGTTCTGAAAAAGGCGAAAGGTCTTCCCCATCACCACTACATGCGGGCTCACGAACTCCGGCGCCACCTGCCCGCTTTTCTCCGCTGGGCCAAGTTGCCGGAAAAAACCACAAAGACCTTTCGTACTTTGCCCCAGCAGGTGGATGCGGCGCTCGTTCGGTTACGGAAAGGCGCCTTGACCCTGGTTCACGGCGATCTGCGTTCGGACAACATCTTTTACGGTCGGAAATCGGTCCGGTTGATCGACTGGGGACTCTGCTTGGCCGGCAACGGGGCCTTCGATCTTGCCCGCTTGGCCGGTGGCAGCGCTCGAAAGTCTCTATCTCTTCTCCAACACGTCGACCTTTTCAAGATCTGGCACACCGAACTTCAACGCAGGGGAGTTCGCCACTACCCACTCCACGACGCCTGGCAGGAATATCGAGACGCCGTCCTCCTCACCCTTACCATCCCCGTCACCAACGCCCCCACCCTTGCCTCCTTCTCCCCCCGCGGCCGCCGCATGGCCAAACTGATCACCAAGCGGTTTCTTTTCTCAGCCCGCGAGCTTGGGCTTGGTTAATTCCGTAAACGTAATCGTAAACCCAAACGAACGACCGTCAGTCTTTCAGCAGATACTTCGCCGCTTCGTTGACGTCCTTGTCCCCGCGGCCCGACAGATTCACCAGGATGATCTGATCCTTCTTCAGCTTCGGCGCCTCTTTCATTGCGAACGCCACCCCGTGGGCTGTCTCCAAAGCCGGCAAAATCCCCTCGACTTTGCCCAATGTGGAAAAGGCATGCAGCGCCTCGTCATCGGTCGCATAGGTGTACTCCGCCCGGCCAATGTCCCGGAGTTGACAATGCTCCGGTCCCACGGCCGCGTAGTCCAACCCGGCGGAGACCGAATGGGTCAGCTCGATCTGCCCATCAGCATTCTGCAGGAGGAATGATTTCGACCCCTGCAGCACCCCCAGCTTGCCGCCCTGGAACCTTGCCGCGTGCCGGCCGGGCTTGATCCCTTCTCCTCCTGCCTCCACACCCACCAACCGGACATCCGCGTCCTGCAGGAAGGCGTAGAAAATTCCAATGGCGTTGCTACCGCCGCCCACGCAGGCACAGACCACGTCGGGCAGGCGCTCCTCCCGTTGCATCAGTTGGGACCGTGCTTCCTCGCCCATCACGCGGTGAAATTCACGGACCATGTACGGATACGGGTGGGCCCCGTAGGCCGTGCCGAGAACATAGTGGGTGGTGCGAACATTGGTTACCCAGTCACGCATCGCTTCATTGACCGCCTCTTTGAGAGTCTTCTGTCCAGCCGTCACCGCCACCACCTTGGCTCCCAGCAGCCGCATCCGGGTGACGTTGAGGGCCTGCCGCCGCATGTCCTCCTCCCCCATATAGATGATGCACTCCATTCCGTAACGGGCAGCCATCGTGGCCGTGGCCACGCCGTGCTGACCGGCCCCGGTCTCGGCAATGATCCTCTTCTTGCCCATCCGACGGGCCAGGATGACCTGACCGAGCGCGTTGTTGATTTTGTGGGCGCCGGTGTGAAGCAGGTCTTCCCGCTTTAAGTAGATTTTGGCCCCACCCAACTGCTCCGTCAGCCGTGCGGCGAAGTAAAGCGGGGTGGGCCGGCCGGTGAAGTCCCGCCGCATCTCCTGGAGTTCGTGCTGGAAGGCGGGGTCCTTGCGCGCTTTTTCGAATTCCTGCGCCAGTTCCTCAAGTGGGGCCACGAGAGTCTCCGGAACGTACCTCCCCCCGTAGACACCGAAGTGTCC
>JBILFP010000145.1:0-4329 GCA_044351535.1 Methylacidiphilales bacterium | reverse complement strand
TGCCACCTTCCACATAAACGGTGCCCATCGGTTCTGGCAAAGGCTCCTCCACCTTTTCCACGATGCCGGCGCCCATGCGCAGCAGGGCGGAGAGAAGTGCGGTGCGGGTGGGATTGAGACCGAGGCGGCGGAGAGTCAGGCGAGAGCCAGGCAAACCGGCGGCCAGGACGATCCAGAAGGCGCCGGAGGAGAAGTCGCCGGGAACCTCAAGGTCTGTTCCTTCCAGCCGTTGTGGACCGTGCATGATGAGATGGTTTTTTTCGCGACGAAACGTGGCGCCAAAGGCGGGCAAGAGCCGCTCGGTGTGATCGCGAGAAAGGGAGGGTTCGGAGAAGTCGGTCTTTCCCTGGGCCTGAAGGGCGGCGAGCAGGACACAGGACTTCACCTGGGCGCTGGCGACCTTGCTTTTGAAGGTGACGGCCTTGAGTTGGGATCCGCGAATCGTCACGGGAGGGCGATCCCCGTCACCCTCGCAAAGGATTTCTGCGCCGAACAGGCGAAGGGGCTCGGCGATCCGGGCCATGGGTCGCCGGCTAAGGGAAGCGTCCCCAAACAGCCGCGTGGTGAAGGGTTGGCCGGCGACGATACCGGCGAGCAGGCGCATGGTCGTGCCGCTATTGCCGCAGTCGATCGGCTCGGCAGGGGCGAGCAGCTGGCCGTTGCGACCCTCGATCACCACCTCGTCCGGGGCGACCCGGTCGACCCGGCAACCGAGCGCCTGGAAGGCGTGCAGGGTGGAAAGGCAGTCCTCGCCGGGAAGAAAGCCGCGGATGCGGGTGGTGCCGTGGGCGATCCCGCCGAACATGATGCCGCGGTGGGAGATACTTTTGTCCCCAGGGACGGTGAATTCGGCCTCCAGTTTACGGAGGGGGCGGATTTCCAGTTGGCTCATGGGCTCGGAAGACTGCGCCGGATTTTCGCGGCATCCTCCAAAAATCTTGTGAGCGCAGCTACATCCCGGCTTTCCAACGCCTTTTCCAGATCCTGAAGCTGGCCCCGGAACTCCTTCAGTCCCGCGAGGATTTCATCGCGGTTGCCGAGGAGAATCTCCGTCCACATGGCCGTGGGTCCGGCGGCGATCCGGGTGGTATCACGGTAGCCAGGGCCGGCGAAGGGCAGACCTTTCTGTCCCGCCGCGCGGACCAGCGTGGCGGCCACCGCGTGGGGAAGATGACTGACCCGGGCCACCTGCCGGTCGTGCTCCTCGGCGGTGACCTCGACCACCCGACCGCCCAGGGATCTCCAAAATTCAGAAGCATCCTGGGTGGTTTGGGCGGCGGTGGATTTCGTCGGGGTCAGGATGACGGTGGCTTTTTGAAAGAGATCCGCACGGGCGGCGGAAAAGCCGGTTTCCTCCGAACCGGCCATGGGATGGGAGCCGATCCAGCGGGCGCGGCCCTGGAGAAGCGGAGCCAATTCCTCCTCCACGGGGCCTTTCACGCTGGCGACATCCGTAACGAGGGTGTTGCCGGAAAGATGAGGAAGAAGAGACCGTACCAAATCGACCAAAGCTGGGGCCGGTGCTCCGAGCAGGATCAGATCGGATCTGGCGGCGGCGGTGAGATCTGTGCCGGTTTTGGCTTTGGGCAGGGCCTTTTGGATGGGGGCGAGAGAATCCTTTCGGCGGGACCAGATGAATAGCTCGGCTGTCGGGTAGGCACGAGCGGCCGCCAAGGCGACGGAGCCACCGATGAGACCCGGAGCGAGAATGGAAATCTTGGCCAGCTTCATTTACCAGCGGTCAGGGCGCGAGGCAGAGATTCCTCGAGCCGGGCCATTTGATCCGGGGTGCCGATGGAGATCCGGATCCAGTTGGGCAGCCGGTAGCTGCGCAGCGGACGGACGATCAGGCCGCGTTTTTGTAGTTCGCGAAACACGGCGTCGCCGTCGCCGACTTCAACCATCACGAAGTTGGCGGTGCCGGGAACAAAACGCAGACCCAGCTTTTTCAGGAACGAGTGGAGCCGTTCCAGTCCGGCGTGGGTGAGGGCGACGGTTTTACGGACGTGCTCGGTGTCGGCCAAGGCAGCCAGGGCGGCGGATTGGGCGGGTGAGGAGGTGTTGAAGGGTTGGCGGGATTTTTGGAGGACGGCGGCGATGTCCGGCCGGGCGAGGCCGTAGCCGATGCGGAGTCCGGCGAGACCCTGGACTTTGGAAAAGGTGCGTAGGACCACCACGGGGCGTCCTTCTTTCACCCAACGGATGGAGGGAGGCGGCTCGGGAATGAACTCATAGTAGGCCTCATCGAGAACCAGGAGAGGCCCGGCGGGGAATTTTTCGACAAAAGCGGTGAGTTCCGCGTTGGGGATGCGGGTGCCGGTGGGGTTGTTAGGTGAGGCGATGAAAACGAGGCGCACCTCGGCGGAGAGGCGGGCGACGAACCCGGCCAGGTCGTGGTGGAAGTCTCGGTCGGGTACTTCCTCGAACGGGATGCCAAAGAGTCTGGCCATGAGGCCATAGACAGCAAAGGCGTACGCAGAAGCCAACACCTTGCCTTCTCCCGGGCGGGTAAAGGCGTGGTAGCAGAACTCGATAATCTCGTTGGAGCCACAGCCAAGAACCACGTGGTCACGGGTCAGGCCGTGAAGATTGGCGATGGCGTCCCGCAGGGCGAGACCGCCGCCATCCGGATAAAGGTGAGTGTGAGGAAGACCGTCCCGGATGGCCTGCAGGGCGGAGGGGGATGGACCGAGCGGGTTCTCGTTGGAGGCGAGTTTGGCGATCTGGGAGGGATCGAGGCCGTACTCGCGGGCGACGTCGGTGATGGGGCGGCCGGGTTCGTAGGGGACGAGCTCCTCGACGTAGGGGTTGGGGCGGGGAGTCATTTTGGCGGGAGGTGGAAGGTTGAGGTGGAAAGAGAGTTTAGGGTTTTAGTGAAACGGAAGAGGTTTGGCGTGAGCGGAAGCGGTCGAGGGCCCGGCGGAGCTTGGGATCGCGGGCGGCGAGGCAGGCGGCGGCAAAAAGGGCGGCATTGATCTGGCCGGCCTTGCCGGCAGCGAAGAAGGGCCCCGAAGCGGTTTCGCCCAATTTACGCAGAAGGGCCAGGGTGCGGGCTGGAGAGGTGGAATCCGGAACAAGGAGCGGGCCCGGCTGATCCGATGGTCCCACTTTCCTAGGAATGTGGAACGAGGCGGGTGCGATGGTGAGGGCGCCATCGGCAGAGATGCGCAGGCCGAGGCGTCTCAGGGTGCGGGCAGTCTCGGGCAAAGCGCGGGGTGCGGCGAGGCGGACGGAGGCGGGCATAGATTTTCAGCCTAGCGGGAAACCGGCCCCCGCCTCAACTGGAAGCACTCTGATAGCGACGGAGTCCAAATTGAAAGAAAAGAGTGGAGAGGACGGCCACGCCCAGCCCGGAGAGGAGGAAGAGGAAGATCGGGCCCGGGTCGAGTCCCCGGATGAGGGTGGAGGCAGGCACGTTGGCCACCAGCAGAAGGGGAATGGCGAAGGTAAAAAAGATCCTGAACCAGCCGACGGCGGCCTCCCGCGGAATCCGGGCCACATGGAAGATGGTGTAGTAGCCGAGCAAAACCGATTCCGCCTGGACGATCCAAAAGGTGAGCGAGACCAGGCCCATGAGGACGGCGTAATGGACGAGCAGTCCGGCGAAAATCAGTCCCAGGTAAGTGAACAGATCGAGAGCGGAGGGATGGAGACCGAGTCCCTGGACCGCGCCGACCAGGACAAAAAGAGCGATGGCACCGTTGGCCAGCGGCCCGATTTCGAGGTTGGAGGTGCTGACCAGAAAAGCCGGCGGAGCCGGTTTGAGCAGGACGAAATCGAGTTTCCCGGTGCGGACCAGTTCCGGAAGTTTGCTCAGGCCGGGCATCAGGAAGGCGGTGAAGACCTGCATGACCAGCTGGTTGGTGGCGACGAGGATGATCATTTGGTTGCGATTCCAACCGGCCACCTCGTCGACGTGGTGATAAATCACGCCGATGAAGGCGAGTTGGATGACAAACCAAGCGAGCTCCACGGCCATCCAGACAAAGAAGCTGGCCCGAAACATCAGCTCACGGGTGGCGGCGTACCTGATCTGCAAAAGCCAAATTCGCAGGAGCCTCACTCAACCTCCAGCGGCGGTATACCGGCGCAGGCCGGCTTTCCAGATAAAATGGGCCAGCACCATGAAGAAAAACGCCCAGCCGTACTGGAGGCAAAGGCCCGCCTTCCAGGCTTCGTCGGTCAGCTGGCCGCAGAGGGCTGCGGTTGGGAACCAGTACTCGTAGGCGAAGGGCAGAAGCCGGGCGACGGCGAAGATCGGCGCCGGAAGAAGATCGAGGGGAAACACGTGGCCCCCGGCGAGATACTCCAACGCGTAGACGAGAAAAA
>JBILFP010000030.1:0-14907 GCA_044351535.1 Methylacidiphilales bacterium | reverse complement strand
TTTTGAATTCGGTCAAACTCCTCCTCGGTGAGACCGAGCTTGAGGGCAAACTCCTTTGCCTTCATGCCGATCTCCCGATCCCGGCCGCACCTAGAAGAATACCTTTTCCGTCCACCCCGCCCATCTCTGGCTCACAGGCCCGTTCGGGATGCGGCATCATCCCCAGCACGTTTCCTGCCCGGTTCCGGATTCCCGCGATGTTCAGGCTCGAGCCGTTCGGGTTAGCCTCGGGGGTCACCCGGCCCTCCGCATCGCAGTAGCGAAAAAGAATCTGCTGCCGGGCCTCCATCTCCTCCAGGATCTTTGGTTCCGCCCGATAGCAACCTTCCCCGTGCGCGATCGGAATCCGCAACACCTGCCCGGTCACATACCCAGAAGTGAAGCGCGACGCCGGATTTTCCACGCGGAGATGAATCGGCTCACAGCGAAAATGAAGACCCTCATTGCGGGTGAGCGCGCCCGGCAAAAGACCGGCCTCACACAGGATTTGAAAGCCGTTGCAGATACCCACGACCACCTGGCCCCGTTCCGCCGCCGCCTTGACGGACTGCATGATCGGAGAAAACCGGGCGATCGCCCCGCAGCGAAGGTAATCCCCGTAGGAAAATCCTCCCGGCAGGATCACCCCCTCGTCGGGATCAATCTGGGTCTCCTGATGCCAAACGAGGCGGGCTTCCTGTCCAAGCACCCGTAGGGCGTGCACACAGTCCTGATCGCAGTTGGATCCGGGGAACTGGACGACCGCAAACCTCATCCGCCGGCCCGCAAATCCAGATGAAAGTTTTCCATCACCGGGTTGCTGAGTAGTTCCCGGGAAATCTCCTCCAGCTTGGCCTTGAGCTTTTTCTCGTCCCCTCCCTCGATCTCCAGCTCGATGTGCTTGCCGATCCGGACCGACTTCACTTCCTTCAGCCCCATTCCTTGAACGGCATGCAGAACCGCCTCACCCTGCGGGTCGAGGATGGAGGGCTTGAGGGTGACCGTAACAACCGCCTTCATCTCAGAGTCCGCACCTCTTGTAGATCAAAGCCTCGTGCCGGAGATGCCGTTTGGCATCCACTGCATCCCGCAAGCCTTTGGAGCCGATCTTGCGGGACAATTCCGGATCGAGCTGCAACCGGGTCGAAAAATCGGCACCGCCGCGCTGCCAGGTATCCATAGCGTGCCGCTGGATGGACTCATAAGCCTTGCGGCGCTCCAAACCGGCCCGGGTCAATGCCAGCAAAGCCCCTTGTGAGGCCCAGAGACCTTTGGAAGAGCGCAGGTTAGCCAGCATCCGCTGCGGGAAAACCTGATGCCCCGCTACCAACGATTCCAGTTCGGCGAGGATGAAATCGAGCAGAATGGTGGCGTCAGGGAACAGGACCCGTTCGGCGGAGCTGTGGGAGATATCCCGCTCATGCCAAAGGGCCACGTTCTCCAAGGCGGCCAACGCATGGCCGCGCACGATCCGGGCAAGCCCGCAGATCCTCTCCGCGTTGATCGGATTCCGCTTGTGGGGCATGGCACTGCTCCCCTTTTGTCCCTTGGCAAAACTCTCCTCCACTTCCCCCACCTCGGTCCTTTGCAGGTGACGAAACTCCGTCGCCCATCGTTCGGCACTGGCGGCCACCAAAGACAGCGCCAACGCAAAAGCCGCATGCCGGTCGCGGGGCACGACCTGCGTGGCCGCTCCGGGCTTCAGATCAAGCTTTCCACAGACATAGGCCTCGATGGCCGGGTCCAGGTGGGCGTACGTGCCCACCGCCCCGGAAATTTTTCCCACTGCCACCTCAGCCTTGGCGGATTTCAGCCTTTCCTCTGCCCGCCGAAACTCGTCATGCAGCAGGGCCATCCGAATCCCGTGGCTGGTGGGCTCGGCGTGAATCCCGTGGGTGCGGCCGATCACCATCAAGCCCCGATGTTCGCGGGCCCGTTTTGCGGCAGCGACCTTCACTTTGCGGACTCCCTCGATCAGCAGGTCGGCGGCATCCCGCAACTGCCAAGCCAACGTGGTGTCGAGAATGTCGGAGGAGGTCAGACCTTGGTGAATCCAACGCCCAGCCAGACCCACGTGCGAAGCTACATCCTCAAGAAAAGCGAGGACATCATGGCGGGTGCGGGCCTCATTTTTCTGAACTTGGCGAAGGTTGAACTTGGCCCTCTTGCGAATGGTGCGGGCATCCTTGGAGGGGATAATTTTTTTTCGGGCCATGCCCTCGCAGGCCAGGACTTCAATCTCCAGCCAGCGTCGGAGTTTGGCTTCTTCCGTCCAAACTCCGGCCATGGCCGGGCGGGAATAGCGGGGGATCATCGAACCTGCAGAGTGCTGATTCTCAAACGCTTCTTCAAGAATTCCGTGCCCACTTATTCAGTCTTTTTGCGAAAAATTCGGGGACGGGCCTAGGCCCGTCCCTCCCCCGACCTCTTTAGGACGGAGGAACGGGAATGTCCCAGCGACCAAAGAAAATTTTTAACGCTTCTGGTCGACGGGGAATTCCACCGGGCAACCAAACGGTCACCGCCTTACCCGGGCCGTACCCCGTCACCCAAACCGAGCCGCCGTACGTCCCGGTCTTCGCCCGGATTGGCTTCTCCGCCGCCTTCCAAAGCAAAGCCTCCCGAAGTTTGCGTCCCGCGTCCCCGTCCCAAGGAGGTTTCCCCATCATCCACGCCACCGCCACCTGGTGCTCCCGCCGAATGGTCGTCATCAGATCGGCCCCGTGCCGGGCTTCCTTCTCCTTCCCCACCATCCAACGGGCCGGAATTGTGCCCTGAATCAATCCGCTCCGTTTTGCATATTCGCCCAGCAACTCCCCACCCAACTCCACCGCCAAAAGATCAAATGGCGGGTTAAGGGATTTTTGCAGGGCCAACCGCAGATTGTCCCCCTCCGCCCCGAGAAGAGGACTCTCCGCGTCCATGACCAACCGCCGATCCAAAGCCGCCCAGGCAATCACGACTTTGAAGGTGGATGCCGGTTCCCGAAGAACATCGAGCTCCACCTCCTTGCCGGATAACAAAAGGGTCTCCCCGTCTTCCGAGGTCTCCAGAATCACCGCATCGGCCGGAAACTCGGCGCAAGCGGGGAACACGGTCAACCCCGCCATCGCCAGGAACATAAAAGCCTTCATCCGCCCCACTCTCGCCCAAATTTTTTCCAAAATGGAGTGAATCTCTTGGCTTCGTAATCTGCCGGCACTTCCACCAAGTCTCTGGCCGGGACCACCTCCACCTCGACGCTCTTTTTTAATTCCTCCAGCAGCTCCCGCCACCGGGGCGAAACCGACCCCGTCACCGCCAGGCGTCCCGCTCCTTTTGCTTCGAGAGCCGCCCGCAGCTCCTCGGCAGTTTCGCCCACCCGGATCTCCTGGGCCGCCTCGGCGGCACATTCATAAAGGAAAAAAATCCGTTTGAAGCTCAACCCCGCATTTTCGAGTAACGGCCGGTCAAAAACAAAGACTCGCGGAGCTTCCGGATACTTCACCGCCGCCGGATCTTTTTCCGAAAGGGAATCCCCATGCAGCCAAACCAGCGTCTTCACGGGGAAAAAAGCCTCCGCTCCAGCTCAGGATAGGTCGCATCGAATGGGCACTTAGCCTGGCACCTTTCACACCACTTTTTGCCGCCGTTCTCCTGCACGTTTTCCTTGTTAAAGAGATAAGGCCGGTGACTGAAGGTCGATGCCACCCACTGCCACGAGAGGGCGTTGCTGGCCGGATCCCCATCCAGCAGGTGCCGGTAAAAGAACCTCTCCCCTGCTTTCCATCCCAGCTTGCGGAAATGAATGACGAAGGAGGCAAACCACATCCGGGCATGGTTGTGCATGTACCCCGTCTCCACCAGGTCCCGCACGCTCTCGTCCATGCAAACCAAACCGGTTTTCCCTTGCTGGATCTCTGCAGGAAGCTCCCCCGGAAAATCTTGCCCCAAACTCACCTTGGCTGCCTCCAGATCCTCATAGATCCGGTTCCCCAACCGTGCATACACCATTCTCCAAAACTGCCGCCAGCCCAACTCCTGCCAAAATTTTATGGCATCGTAGGAGCGACCAAAGCGATCTCGGATACTCTCGGCTACCTCTCGCAGCCCCAGCACCCCATGACGGATATAAAAAGAGAGGCGCGAGACGTTCCCGTGGACCTTGTTGCGGGTGTTGGCATATCCCTGCACCGAAAACGTTTCCAGCGCTTCCAAAGCTGCCTTTCGACCCCCCACATAAGTCGACGGTTTTGCGTTTTCCAATGACTCCACATAAAGCCCAGCCAAAGCAGCAGCGATCTTGCTCGCTACCTGCTCCCGATTTCCTGCAAATCGTTCCAAAATCACGTGAACTGGTGCGGACAACCGCAGAATGAGGGTGTGAATAACTTTGTGGGAACTTTGGCCTTCAACCGATTTGAGTATTGCCCATCAACAACTTTGAACAAGGCCGGATATCTTGATAACTCCCTGCGAATAAGCCCTCTGAATGGCTACGTAAACCTAAACGTAAACTTAAACGAAACGCGTAAGCCGCCGCTGCCCGGCAGTTAAATTTTTACTACTCTGACGGCCGTGATGTCCTTGTCCGCCAACATCTCCTTAAGCACCGCCTCGCCGGGATCGGAATCAAGATTCAGGACACTCAACGCCTTCGAACCGGGGGCGCTTCGGCTGAGCGTCATGCTGGCAATGTTCACCTTGTGCTTTCCTAAAAGCGTCCCGATCCAACCCACGATGCCGGGTCGGTCCTTGTTCTCCATCAACAATAGATATCCCTCCGGGCGTGCCTCCATCCACTGGTCGTTGATCCGCACGATGTGGGGACTCGTCCCGAAAAACGTGCCGCTCACCTCCGCTTCCTCACCGTCTTGCCCGGCCCGGACAGAAATCAGTTCCGCATACTCTCCCGGCTCCGCCTGCTTGGTCTCACTGACTTTGAGGCCAAGATTCGCCGCCATCTTGGGCGCATTCACCTCGTTCACGTCCGAGCCGCCTGCCCCATAAAGAAAGCCCTTCAAGATGCTGCGGGTAATCGGTGTGGTCTCCTCCTCCCCGATCTTGCCCGCGTAACTAATGGTCAAACGGTCGCACCGGGCCGGAGCGATCTGCGAAAGCAACCGGCCGAGCCTAAATCCGAACTCAATCTGGGGCCGTAGCTTGGCCATCGTCCGGGCATCCACACTTGGAATGTTCACGGCGTTCCGCACCGCCCCCTCGGTGAGATAGTCACGGATCGCCTCGGCGATCTCGATCCCCACACTCTCCTGCGCCTCGGCCGTTGAAGCGCCCAAATGGGGCGTCAGGATGATCTTCTTGGCCTTACGCAAAGGATGATCGGCCGCCAACGGCTCCTCCTCAAAAACATCGAGCGCCGCACCGCCGATGTGCCCCGCTTCCAACGCCTTCAGCAATACCGCCTCCGCGATTAACCCGCCCCGGGCGCAGTTCACGATCTTTACGCCTTTGCGGCACAGCTTGATCCTATCCTCGTTGAGGATCCCCTTAGTCTCGTCCGTCATCGGAAGATGCAGCGTCAGAAAATCACAATGGGGAAGCAGGTCCTCGATCCGGTCGATCAACTCCACCTGCAGGCTCCGCGCCTTGGCCAGCGAAAGATACGGATCATAGGCCATCACCCGCATGCCGAAGGCGATCGCCCGGCGGGCCACCTCTCCCCCGATCCGGCCCATTCCAAGGATGCCGAGTGTCTTTCCGTTAAGCTCAGTTCCCTGAAAACTTTTCCGGTCCCACTGTCCGGCCGCCATGGAGGCATGCGCCTGGGGAAGGTGCCGGGCCAGACCCAACAGGAGCGTCAAAGCCTGCTCGGCTGTGCTTACCGTGTTGCCGGCGGGGGTGTTCATGACGATCACCCCGCGTTCCGTAGCCGCCTCCACGTCCACATTGTCCACCCCGACCCCTGCCCGGCCGACCGCCCGCACCGTCGGGCAAGCCTTCAGTACGGCCTGACTGACCTGGGTTTGGCTACGGACCACCAGGGCATCACACCCCTTTAGCTTTTCACAAAGTTCCTTTTCTTTAAGGGTGGGGCTTTCCACCACCTCGATCTGTGGGCAGGCCTTGAGGACGTCCACCCCGCTGGGCGACACCCCGTCGGTGACAAAAACCTTGTATTTCCCGGCCATCGGATAGGTCTAGCGACCCCCCCCTTCAGGGGCAACGCCGGCAGTTACTTCTTGGCGGGCTGGCTTTGACCCTGACCCGGCGCAGGCGGGGGTCTCTGCATGGCGCCTTCCGGCATCCCCTGTCCCTGCTGCATCCCCGGAGGCATCATCCCGGGAGGCATGGGCGGTTGTGCCGGTTGCATCATCCGATTTTCCATTGGAACCACCGGACGCCGCATCATCGGTTGGGGCGGCGGGCGAAGCACTAGGATCACTTGGCAGACGGCGATGGTGATCAAGCTCAATGCCGCGAGCGCCATGCACACCTTTACGTAAGGCTCCGGTTTTACGAGAGTTTCTTGATTCATGATCAAATCTTAAAGCCCACCTCCTTTACCCGCAAACCGCACTTTCCAGAAACACGGGGCTGTTTTAAGCTTTCGAACTGCTTGAATGGCTAGGTAGCTCAGTTGGTAGAGCAGCGGACTGAAAATCCGCGTGTCGCCGGTTCGATTCCGGCCCTAGCCACCTTCTTTAGCCTCTTAGGCATTTAGCCATTAGTTATGGAGGAAGCCCTCCAGCTACCTGTTTCCCTCCATAACTAAGGACGAAACAGCTAACCTCCTAAACGAGTTCGCTTTTTCTCCATTTTTTCTACATCCTTCCCCTATGCGCACCCTCGTCACCGGCATGGTCGCAGGCATGGACGATGCGGAATACATCCGCAAGGTCGTCGCCCTCGGGCAACGCAACCACCGTGACATCAAGGTCTACAACACCGTCGACGACTTCACCAAGGCCGGCAAGAAGCCTTTGGAACGACTCCTGGGCACCACCGATTACGTGTTCGAACTCACCCGGGAGCGGGAGTACGAAAAGATCGGCTACGAGATCTTCCGCCACAATCAGCGGGACGTCATCATCCGTGCTCCCGCCACCGTCGAATGGAACCGAATCAATCGGAAGTTCAAGGACCAGCGGATCATCCGCGACTTCATCAAGCCCGACCTGATCGTCACCCTCATCGACGCCGAATGGTCCATCAAGAAAAAGTTGGAAAATCCCGAGGTGGCCGATCCCTTTCTCCGCGCCCTCAAGGATAGAAACCATAACCTCTATGAAATCCTCTCCTGGATGAACGAGGAGGTCAGCCTTTCCGAGGATTGGGCTCGCTACATGGGCATTCCCCACTATGTCATCGCCGTGGGGGAACCGCCCGAGGCCCTCTACAAGCTCGTCACCCATCCGAACCCCTGGGTGATCTACGCGAGCTACTCCATGAGCTACGGCACCCCCGAAAAAAGGCAGGAGATTAATAAAATCATCCACCGCCTGCGCAAATACGCCGTCATCGTGGATCCGCAGTCGATCGAGATCGGCCAGACTTTTGAAGGTGTCCCCACCAGCGATCGGGAATCCATCTACGCCTACACGGTCCACCGCGACCTGCACTGGTACGTGGGCAAGGTACATGCGGTCATCGCGATTCACCCTTACCCCGAGCGGCCGCCTCTATCTACCGGGATGATGGACGAACTAGGCCACGCCCGCGACTACATGAAGGCTCGCTACATGATCTTCCCGCGCGGTGGTTTCAGCCCCTTCACCACCGACTCCTACATCGAAAAGGGCCACCTCTTTGAGACCGCCGATGAATTCTTCAAGTATTTAGACGAGGTTGAGAAGCGCCCCAGATTTACCGACGAGCTGGAACTTCAGGGCGAATTTTTTAAAGGGCATTGAATTAGGTAGAACCGCTTTGACAAGGCGGCCCCATGACACGCGGATTCTCGACCCCCGCCTCAAGTTTTGTTAAGGTTTCTTGATGTCGCTGATCTCCAGGATTCAGGAAACAGCCGCCGCCTTGCATCTCGGCCCGCCGGAGATGCGCCGCTATGCCCGGCACCTGATCATGCCGGAAGTGACCGTGGAGGGTCAGCGCAAGCTCAAGGCCGCCCGGGTGTTGGCGATCGGCACCGGAGGACTCGGCTCCCCTCTCCTTGCCTATTTGGCCGCTGCTGGCGTGGGCCGGTTAGGCATCGTGGACTTCGACCGCGTCGATGAGTCCAATCTTCAACGACAAATCATCCACCGCCAAACCAGCATCGGTCACCCAAAGGTGGAATCCGCCAAACGGACCATCTTGGAGATCAATCCTCATATCGAGGTCGAGACCCACGAGGTTGCCCTTCGCTCGGACAACGCCCTCGAACTATTTCGTCCCTACGACGTCATTGTGGATGGCACGGATAACTTCCCCACCCGCTATCTCGTCAACGACGCTTGTGCCCTGCTCGGCAAGCCCAACGTGTACGGTTCGATCTTCCGGTTCGAGGGCCAATGCACCGTCTTCTGGGCTGACCAAGGCCCTTGCTACCGCTGCCTCTACCCCGAACCCCCCCCGCCCGGAAGCGTCCCCAGTTGCGCGGAGGGTGGAGTCCTCGGAATTCTTCCTGGAGTCATCGGAGTTCTTCAGGCGATTGAAACGGTGAAGCTGATCCTTGGCATCGGGGATGTTTTGATCGGCCGCCTTTTGCTCTTCGACGCCCTGAAGATGCGCTTCCGCGAAATGAAGCTCCGAAAGAATCCCGACTGCCCCATGTGCGGCCAGCACCGGACGATCACCGGGTTAATTGATTACGAGCAGTTCTGTGGGGCCCCCGCCCGCGAAGGTCCGGTCCACCAAGAGGCGCCCAAGGTCCCGGAAATCACCTGTGTGGATCTAAAAAAGAAGATCGATACCAAGAAGCCGTTCGTGTTGCTCGACGTTCGGGAGCCGCACGAGTTCCAGATCTCCCGGATCCCCGGTTCCACCCTGATTCCCTTGGGGGATGTGCCGAAACGGTGGCAGGAAATCCCTTCCGATCAGGAGATCGTGATTCATTGCAAGGCGGGAATCCGCAGTGCCAAGGCTCTGCTCTTTCTGCAGCAACAGGGGTACAAAAACCTCCTCAACCTCAAGGGCGGCATCGATGCCTGGGCGGAGGAAGTTGATCCCTCCCTGCCCCGCTATTGAAAAAAGCTGTTGTTCTCGCGCTGGCGCTGGCCGTCTGGACGGTCGGCTGTTCGGCTGGCGGTGAGGCCAGGCTCAAGATTGGGGACCACAAACTAATCGTGGAGGTGGCTGACAGCCCTGGCGAGCAGGTCGTGGGTCTGATGAACCGCGATTTTCTTCCCGCCGATCGCGGCATGATCTTTGTTTTCGAAGAACCCAAGAAGGCCTTTTTTTGGATGAAGAACACCTCCATCCCTCTGGATGTCGCTTTTCTTGATTCGGAAGGAGTGATTCTTGAGATTCTGCCTTTGGTTCCTTTTGAGGAAACCCGGGTGGCAAGCAAGTCGGACCAGGTGGCCTACGCCATCGAAACCAACCGCGACTGGTTCGCCAGCCGTGGCCTCAAGCCCGGTCTCAAGGTGCAGGGACTGCCAAAGTAACCTACCCCCACAACTGCCGATCCAAGGTTCGGTACTGGATGGCCTCGGCCAGGTGATCCAGCTGCACAGTTTCGCTTCCCACTAGATCAGCAACCGTTCTTGCCACCTTAAGAATTCTGTCCAAGGCCCGCGCACTCAACCCCAAATCGGCCATGGCATGGGAAAGAAGCGCCTTGGCCTCAGCATCCATCGGCACGAACTTCCGCAACTCTTTTGGCCCCATCTGGGCGTTACTGTAAAAACCCGCCCCTTGCCCGAACCGGGCCGACTGCACACCCCTCGCTTTTTCCACCCGAGCCCGAATGGCGGCTGAACTCTCACCCGGTTCCGCCGACAAAAGCTCCTCATGTTTGAGCGCCGGGACTTCCAGATGTAGATCGATCCGGTCCAACAAGGGCCCGCTGATCCTGCTTAAATATTTCTTGGAAGCCTTGCCCGGCCCCCTGGCCTCAAGCGTGCCCCGGGGACTCGGGTTCATCGCCCCGACAAACATGAACCTCGCCGGAAACGTCAGGCTCCCCGCTGCTCGGGAAATGGTGACCTGTCCATCTTCCAAGGGTTGCCTCAGAACTTCCAAGGCAGAGCGACGAAATTCCGGCAACTCATCCAAAAACAGGACTCCGTTATGAGACAGGCTCACCTCGCCAGGATTGGGGTTGGCCGATCCCCCAATCAGCCCGATATCCGAAATTGTATGGTGCGGACTGCGAAACGGTCTTCGATTGACCAACGACTCGTCGGGTTTCACCAACCCCGCCACGCTGTGAATCCGGGTGGTTTCAAAGGACTCCTCCAACGACATCCTGGGCAGAATTCCCGGAATCCTTTTCGCCAACATGCTCTTGCCTGACCCCGGAGGGCCGATCATCAAGACGTTATGATTCCCCGCCGCGGCGATCTCCAGGGCCCGCTTCACCGTTTCCTGCCCCTTCACCTCCGAAAAGTCCGGCCCCATTTCTTGGGGATGATGCCCGTTCCGTGCTGAAGTGGCCGGCAGCGGGGGCGGAAGTTTGCCATCAATCACGCCGGCCGCCTCCCGCAGATCCCGCACGGCCACTACTTTGACCCCCTCCACCACGGAAGCCTCGGCCGCATTCAGGGTCGGAACCATCAGCCCCCGCACCCGCTGATTCCTTGCCAGCAGGGAGATCGCCAGAGTTCCACGCACCGGCCTGACCTCTCCATCCAGACCTAGCTCCCCGATAATCATCCACTCCGCCAGCCGATCCCGGCTGATGGTTCCAATGCTGGCCAGAAGACCTAGGGCGATCGGCAGATCGAAGCTGGGCCCAGCTTTTTTCAAGTCCGCCGGGGCCAAACTGGCCGTGATGTAACCTTCAGGAACAGAAAACCCGTTGTTGTAGAGGGCCGCCTTCACCCGTTGGCGCGATTCCTTTACCGCCGTATCGGCCAAACCCACCACCACGAAGTTTTCCTTTCCGCCCCCCGAGTCCACCTCCACCGCGACGGGGCACGCTTCCACCCCGAGGACGGCCGCCGACCAGGTGCGGGCAAAATGGATCATCGGCTCCACTCCAAACCGGCATCCTCAAGAGAGTAGGCCTTGCGGATCCAACGGCACCGCGGGATTTCCCCCGCCGCCTGCCATACCTCCACGATATCGAAGCGCACCGCTGGCGGCCGGCACCGCAGTTCCCGCAGGTAGGCGTTGGCCGCCCCAATGATTTTTCGCTGCTTACCCCAAGTGACGGAGTGTTCAGGAGCCAGCCGCGCCCGGGGATGCCGGGACTTCACCTCCACCATAACCAGCTCCCGTTCGTGGCGGGCCACCAGATCCACCTCCCCACGGCGGTGGCGGTAGTTCCGGGCAAGAATTTTCAGCCCAGCCCGTTGCAGGAAACGGGCCGCGACTTTTTCCCCGTGGCTACCGGCCTCCCGGCGATGCCTCCAGACCGGGCAGGGACGGCGATCCCACGGGTAGAAACGATCGGCGATGAAGCGGACAAGGGCCATGATCCGCGAGGGCGCGGAGATGAGCCGCCGTACCGTAGCCACGATTTCGATCCCATCCATATACAGGATAAGACCACGAAAATTGGAAAAGGATGCGGTCCCGTGAAAATTTTGCCACGACCGAGGCGGCGGCGATCGAGGGACAGATCCCGTCCCCGTCCACTACCGCTACGTGTTCCATGCCCAAGTGCTTGGCAGGCAGGCCATCCACCAGAATCACCCCATCGGCCGAGGGCATGGCATCCAAAGCCCGCCTCATCGCCAGCTGGCTGGCCACCAGGATATTGAGCTCTGCGATTTCCGCCACCGAGGCCTCTCCCACCGCCCAGACCCCAATTTCGCCCGAAGTTAAACGCAGGTAGACCTCTTCCCTCTTTTTTGGGGTAAGTTTTTTGCAGTCATCCAGCCCGGGTACGCAAACGCCGCTCTGATGGAAACGATAAGCCGCTGCCACCACTGGCCCGGCCAGCGCTCCCCGTCCCGCTTCATCCACCCCCGTGACCACCCCCCCACCGGCCTTGGCCTGCTCGGCTTTCCAGTCCGGGGGAATGGCTCAACTCCTTTTGGCCGTCTCCGCTTCCTTGACGGACATATCCGCCCGTCCGCGCAGGTAGAAAAGCTTGGCCCGGCGGGTATGGCCGCGGCTGTCCACCTCGATCTTCTCGATGCGGGGCGAATGCAGGGGGAAAATCCGCTCCACGCCCTCGCCATAGCTGATCCGGCGGACGGTAAACTGTTCGTTGAGACCCCGACCCTTGCGCGCGATCACCGTTCCGGAAAACAGCTGGGTTCGCTCTTTATCGCCCTCCTTGACCCGGGTGAAGACCCGAACCTTGTCGCCGACCCGGAACCCGGCCCGACCTTCCTTCAACTGCTCTTTTTCGATGGTTTCGATGACCTTTGCACTCATGCCAACTCCTCCTTGATAATTTCCTTTTCTGCCGTCTTTGTCGTTCCAAGTAAATCCCCGCGCCGCGCCCGGGTCCGGGCCAGGGCCTGTTCCCTCCGCCAAGCCTCGATCTCCGCATGGTGACCGGAAAGCAAAACCTCCGGGACTTTCATGCCGCGGAAGTTTTCCGGGCGGGTATATTGCGGGCCTTCCAGCAGGCCCGCCTCAAAGGAGTCCGCCCCGGCCGACTCCTCGTTGCCCAGAACCCCTGGAATCAGGCGCACCAAGGCATCCACCAGGGTCAATGCCGGCAAGGTACCGTTGCTGAGGATGTAGTCCCCCACAGAAATCTCCTCATCGATCCAGCCCTCGCGCACCCGCTCGTCGATCCCCTCATAGTGGCCGCTGATCAACAAGAGCCTTGGATGCTGCGCCGCCAGCGTCCGTACGTGACCCTGGGTGAGTTTGGTGCCTTCCGGGGTCAGGTAGATGACATGGGCACGATCCGCTCCTTCCCCGCGAAGATGTTCAATCGCATCCACCAAAGGCTCGGCCTTCATCACCATGCCTGGCCCGCCGCCAAACGGGCGATCATCCACCGTCTTATGCCGATCACGGGCATAGTCGCGGAGCTGATGGACGCGAATCTTCACCAGCCCGGCCCGTTGGGCTCGACCCAGGATGCTTTCAGCCATCACCGCCTGGGCCATCGCCGGAAAAAGAGTTAGGAGATCGATGGTCATGACGGCCCTTCCCCGTCTTCCACCTCCACAAACACGCGCCGATTATCGCGACTCGCGGCGTTGAGGAGAGAGCGGATGGCCTCGATGGTCCGCCCATTGCGGCCGATGATGCGGCCGAGATCTTCTGGATTTACGCGGATGCGAAAAAGGATACCCCGGTCGTCGCCGGTTTCCTCGACATCAATCTCGTCGGGATGGGTGACGAGACGGCCCAGAACCATTTCGAGGAAATATCGCATGGAATTCCGGGGTTCACCGAGGGTTAAGCCTTGGCGGTGCGACGGGCCTTACGGATAAAGCTGGCCACGGTCTCGCTGGCCTTGGCGCCCTTGCCGATCCAATGGTCAATCCGGTCCAACTTGAGTTTCATCCCCTCGTTTTTGCCCATGGGGTCATAGGTACCCACCATCTCCAGAAAACGCCCGTCCCGTGGGCTGAGTTTGTCGGTCACCACCACACGGAAATAAGGGCGATTTTTTTTACCCTCTTTCCTCAAACGAATCACCACGGCCATAAATTCGGTCTCCTTGTAGCGCCCCCGGGGTTGCTTGGCGTCTTGCGCAAGTTCCGTGGACGAAATTTAAATCCTATCGAAAAGGACATCCCGTTCCAAGAATAAAGTCCGTAGTCTTAAGCCTTTCCAACGGCAATGGCTTCCACACACTCCAGCCAGGCATGGATGATCCAGCCGTGAATTTCCTGAATCCGGGAGGTGTCTTCACTCGGCACCACGATGGCATGGTCACAAAGGGTTTGCGCCGGTCCCCCGCCCTTTCCCAAGGCCCCAAGCTTCAACATTTTACGCCCCTTGGCCACTTCCAGGGCTTTCAGGATATTGGGTGATTTACCGCTCGTGCTGAAAACCACCAACACATCCCCCGATTGGCCGAACGCCTCGACCTGACGGGAAAAAACGTCCTCAAACGACCAGTCGTTTCCAATGCACGTCAAAGCAGTGCCGTCGGCCGAAAGCGAAAGGGCTGGCAGAGCCTTGCGATTTCCCCGGTAACGGCCGGTCATTTCCTCGGCGAGGTGCATGGCGTCCGCTGCGCTACCGCCGTTCCCGCAGGTTAGGACTTTGGATCCGGCCTTTACCCTCTCCGCCAAGGCTCGCCCGGCGGCCTCCACGGCAGGCACGAGGCTGTGACACCGCTTGACGGTCTCCTCCAAGGCGGAAAGATCGTGGGAGAGATTCATGGCAGGTTCCCTCTAGATTCCCACGGAAGATGAAAATCGTCGAAAAGTATCTTTGGCGGTCGGTTCTGTTTCCCCTCTTTTTCGTGATAGCGGCCCTCTTCACCCTGTGGCTGACTTTCGACATTTTCGACAAAATCGGTCGCCTGATCGAAAAGGGGCCGCCCGCCTGGCTGCTGGCCAAGTACTTTCTGGTGCAGTTGCCAGATTTGGCCCAATCGATCCTCCCCGTCGGGGTGCTCTTCGCCACCTTGTATGTGCTGGCTTATTTTTCCCGACACCGGGAATCCGTGGCCCTTTTGGCAGCCGGGATGAGCCCCCTCATCCTAGCCCGGCCCTTTTTGATCTGTAGTGCCGGCATGTCCTTGGTTTTGTATTTTCTCTCGTTCTCCCTTTCCCCGACCGCCCAAGCCAACCGGGAAAAGGTGAAACGGCAGATCAAAAAGGAATCGACGGAGGAAAACTCGTTTTCCCAGGTGGTTTATCGTTCCCCGCGCTTGCCGGGCCAGGAAAATGGCACCCTCTGGTATATCGGCCAGTTGGATCTTCGGGCCAATACCCTGCAAAACGTCGAAATTCTTTTCCG
>JBILFP010000144.1:0-4379 GCA_044351535.1 Methylacidiphilales bacterium | reverse complement strand
GCCCGGCGCACCAACACGGCATCAAACCAGCCACAACGCCTGGCCCGGCCCGTGGTGGATCCAAACTCCCGACCCATGCCGTGCAGGAGATGTCCCAAGGTACCATCTTCCGTCACAAACGGGCCGCTCCCCACCCGAGTGGTGTAAGCCTTGAGAACCCCAACCACACGCCGGATGGCCGTTGGGGGAACCCCGGTTCCCGTGCAGGCACCGCCGGCGGTGCAATGAGAGCTGGTCACGTAGGGATAGGTGCCGTGATCAACATCCAAAAAGGTGCCTTGCGCACCCTCAATGAGGATTTTTTTGGATGATTCCACCGCATGGTGGGCCAGCGCCACGCCGTCACAAAGGTAAGGTCGCAAAACTTTGGCGGCTTGTTCGATTTTCCGAAGAGTGGGAGTTGGCGGAACGGGTTCCCAACCCTGGGAACGAGCCGCCTGATTATGAATCCTGAGCCGTTCCCGAATCCGTCGCGAAAGTTCCACTGGGGACAGCGCCAGCTCCCCTGCCCTCAATCCCACCCGGGCAGCCTTGTCGGCGTAGGCGGGCCCGATCCCCCGGCCGGTGGTTCCGATTTTTTCTTTACCTCGTTTTTTTTCCGAACCACGGTCCACGGCCCGGTGGTGGGGCAGAACCAAATGGGCTTGCGCAGCCAAATGGAGGCGCCCCCGCGTGCGGATCCCCCGCTCATGCAGGCCTTGAATCTCGGAAACCAAACCAGCGGGATCCACCACCGCCCCACCGGCGATCAGGCAGGAGACTCCGGAACGAAGAATGCCGGAAGGAACCAGGTGCAGGACGTACTTTTCGCGGCCAATCTCCACGGTATGACCGGCATTGTTGCCGCCTTGGGCACGGAAGACCCAGTCGGCCTCCCCGGCCATGACATCGAGGATTTTTCCTTTTCCCTCATCCCCCCATTGAAGGCCGAGTACGACGGTGACGTTGGGTTTCAAAAGGGTTCCCAAACAAAAAAGCCGGACTTAGTAGCCTTGCTGCTGGCCCGCAAACGAAACACCACTGCTGGTGGGGGCTTGATTGAAGCCGAGAGGCATTTCGGGAAAGGCCTTGAGAGTCAGCGTGGCCAAGGCAACGAATTCCGACGGGGACCCCTGGTTTTGACGGTTCGCCACGGCGGCTCCCAAAATCCAGGCCCCGATATCACGGTAGATTCCGAAGTTTACCTGCTGGAGGAGATCCGGGTTCATGGAGTAAGTTACGCCGGCGTTGAAAAACCAGCTTTCGTTCAAACGGTAGTTGGCATTTCCATTGATGACCTGGGTCTGCGTGTTGGTCAGAATCTGGTTGTTCAATGCATCCACATAGGCGAACTGCTCTAGGAAAGAATATCCCACGCCCACTTCGAGGGCCGGGAGAATTTGCCAGCGGGAACCCAGATTAATCGAGTTGTAGCCGTTTCCACTCACGGAGGTGGAAGCCCCGAGGGTGCCCGTCCACCACGGCACGGGCATCACGTTAAGCTCGTTGTAAATTTGGGGGAAATCCGAATTCACCGTTTCCGGGATCTGCACGAAAGCAGTGTTGAGGCCCGGTAGGGTGGGCCGAATCGGCTGATAATCACCGTACAACTTCCAGTTGGCCAACTCGTAAGGCTGCCCATCCCGCTTGGTGAGCACCCGGTTCATAATACCGGGCCGGACCACCAGCAACTGGTCGATGGAGTCGATGGAATTGTACAACGTGGGGTTCAACGGAGTGGATTGGGTGGAGTTCACCCGATTATCAAAACCGGCGAACTCCGTGGGGCGGACATTGGGCCGCGGCACATAGGAGAAATGGACAAAAGGCTCCATGACGTGCCGCAGCCCGTCGATGGCCCAGGCCTTTTGTTTTACATCGTTCCAAGTGGAGTGGACTTTCGTCGAAAGATCCGTCCCCACGTTGAAAACGTATCGAAAGAGCGAAGTATCGGAAAGAACCTGATTGTTGCCGGTGGGCCCGGTTTGGGTGTTTTGCACCGCATTGCCAGCCGCCAAGTTGCTCCGCGTGTAGACGGTGCCGCGAATGCCGGCCCGGGGCGTGAAATTCAGCCAGTCAAAGTACTGACGGGGATAGAGAAGCTGGTGGTAGGTGTCGTAACGGATGGCCGTGTAGTCGGTCTGGTTGGCCACCTGATTCCATTGGGTCGCAAGGTAGCCGACGCTGGACTCCCCCTCATAGGCCAACCCAGGGTGACCGTCCGGGTTCCGCAGGAATTCATCCTTGTCGTATGTCCCCGGAATGAACTGTCGTTTGAACTCGATTTTGGCCGAGGGCTTTTGCTGCTGGGTTTGAAACAGGTTGTTGATCTGGGTTCGGGCGTTGGCGGTGACCGTGAAGTTGGGGTCCTGATACATCGCATCCAGGTAGGTGTTGGGTTGCTGATCGCGGATGTACTGGTCCGCAAAAAAGTCCTGCGTCACGTAGGCATCGCTAAGGACGTTGACCTGGGAACGGGAACTGAAAGAAGGATCATCGAAGGCGGGGGCGCGATCTGAATCGGTCCGATTTCCCCCTTTCATGATGGTGGTGTTGTGGCTGTAGGGAAACCAGTAGCGGCCCCTTGGAGGCGCCGCCTGCGCCGGTCGCTCCTCAGTTCCCTCATAAATTTGGTAGCCCCGGTCGTTGATATACCAACCACGCAGATTCACCGCCGTGGTGGGGTGATCCGTTCCCTTTCCGGGGGTCTCGTAGGAAAGAGCCGCCCCTCCGGCCCAGCCCCGGCGGCTGTAGTAGTCGACGTTGACCTCACCCTTGAGTTTGTCCGTGATGGCAAAGCGATAGGCCCCGAGGGCGTAAAGCCCGAGACGGGAAACGGACCCGCCGCTGACCTCCACGGAAGAATGAGTGTCGCGCTGATACTGAACCAAGTAAGGAAACCAGAAAAAGGGAACGTCGCCAAAATAAGCCACCGAGTTTTCCACGATGGTTTTGTCGTCGGGATACAGGCTCACCGAGGAAGCCTTCACTTTCCATCCCGGCGTTTCCCGGTTGTCCGTCGAGTAATGGCCGCCGTCGATTTCGTAATGGCCGATCTCCGGGGTGTTGATGGACTGTCCCTCCACCATCATCTTGCCGTCCAGAAAACGGAATTTTTCCGAGAGAATTTTTTTGGTGCGAAAATTGTAAGTCAGGAGGTCACCCCGGTAGATCTGATCCATCATGTAGAGCCGGACGTTCCCCTTGGCGGTGGCCTCTTTGGTGGTGGGGTTGAAATGAACCTGGTCGGCCATCAAAACATCCCCGCCATAAGTCACCGTGACATTATCTTCCGCGTAATAAATTCCCCCCTCGTAACGGTTGGCCCCGTCCGAAGTGATTTGCAAAGGAGGCTCGACGGATTCGGGGGGTTCGGCTGTCTGACCCGCCAGGTTACCGCTGGGGATAACCGATGTCGCCAGAACCCAAGCCAACCACATCCATGAACTCTTTATTTTCATGATATTACGTAAAAAGTGCTAGCAATCGTAACAGCTTTGCACAGAGAAAACATTCCCAAAAAAAAGAGTGGCGCTTTTATTTCTTAAGCTGTTGATGAAAAGCTAATTACGACTCCAATCCAGCATTCTTTCAATTGGATTTTTCGCCTTGGCAATGGTCTCCCCCGCCAAGGTCACCTCGGGTGCCAGATTTTCCAAAGCCGCCACCGCCTTTTCCAGGGTGTTCATTTTCATGTATCGGCACTCGGAACAGGCACAATGATCCGTGGGTCCCGGGATGAAAGTTTTGTCCGGCATCTCCCGGCGCAAGCGGTGCAACATTCCCTCCTCCGTCACGACAATAAAAGCCCGGGCAGGATTACTTTTGCAAAAAGAAACCATTTTTTCCGTGGAGCAGACTTCGTCCGCCAAGGCCCGCACCGCCCGCGTGCACTCCGGATGGGCCACGACCGGAGCCTCGGGATGTTGCTTTCGGATTTTGTCGATGGAGGAGGCAGTAAATTCCATGTGCACATAGCAGTCGCCGTCCCAAAGCCGCATCTTCCGCCCGGTTTTTTGCATGACCCAATCGCCCAGGTTGCGGTCGGGTAAAAAAAGAATCTCCCGATCTGCCGGTACCCGCCGCACGATTTTCTCCGCGTTGCCGGAGGTACAGATCACATCACTCAATGCCTTTACCGCCGCCGTGCAATTCACATAGGAGACCACGTACAACCCGGGATTTTCTTTAAGATAGGCGGCCAACTTGTCCGCCGGACAGGAATCAGCCAAGGAACACCCCGCATTCAGGTCGGGCATCAGAACTTTTTTGTCCGGGTTCACAATCTTGGCCGTTTCCGCCATGAAATGAACCCCGCAAAATAGAATCACATCCCCCTTCGCCTTTTGAGCCTCGTAACTCAGGCCCAACGAATCCCCCACATAATCCGCCACTTCCTG
>JBILFP010000029.1:0-15033 GCA_044351535.1 Methylacidiphilales bacterium | reverse complement strand
GAAGCCGCCTGCCGGATCCGGCCCTGACCCCCCTCCAGCGCCAGCACCACCAAGGCCCTCACCGCATATTCCGTGGTCCGGTTCGCCGCCATAATTCCAATGGTAAAACCCCTACCCCCATTTCACAAGTTGGCCGCTCGGATGTTTTTTACCGCAGAGCCGCCGAGATCGCTGAGATTTTTCGTAAACGTAATCGTAAGCGTAAACGAATCGTCCCCCGACCCCTGCTTAAGTTTGAATTTTCATCGTCCCGCCGTTGCCAATCGTGACGTTCAGCTTTAAGCTAGGGTTTGTGAAAGCCGAGAACGGCCACTCTTCCTCCCCCGCCACGCCCGACACCGACTCCGGCATCGTCATCAGCAGCCGCGTCCGCCTCGCCCGCAACGTGAAGGACTTCCCCTTCCCCGGTTGGCTCAAGAAAGCCGACCGCCTCAAGCTCCTCGAGACCATCCAACCGGCCGTTACCGACCTCACCGTCATGCGCCCTGCCAAGATGTCCGTGGCCATGGAAGGCCTGGGCCCCCTCGAGAAACAGCTCCTCGTCGAAAAACACCTCATCTCCCGCGAACACGCCGCCAAAAACGCCGGCAGTGGCCTCGTCGTCAACGGCGACGAAACCCTCTCCGTGATGATCAACGAGGAGGATCATCTCCGCCTTCAGGCCCTCCGCCCTGGCTTCCATCTCCAGGAAGCTTGGGACGCCGCCGACAAGCTCGACTCCTCCCTTGAGGAAAAACTCGAATTCTCTTTCTCCCCCTCCCTCGGTTATCTCACCGCCTGCCCCACCAACGTCGGCACCGGCATGCGCGCCTCCGCCATGCTTCATCTTCCCGGCCTGGTCCTTGGCGAGCAGATCAACCAAGTCATTAAATCCGTCAACCAGCTCGGTCTCGCCGTGCGCGGCCTTTACGGGGAAGGCACCGAGGCCCTCGGCAACCTCTTCCAGATCTCCAACCAAACCACTCTCGGCGAATCGGAGAAACAGATCCTCGAGCGCCTCACCAAGGTCGTCCGCCAACTGATCGACTTGGAAAGCAACGCCCGGCAAAAGCTCGTCCAGGAAAAGGCCCGCATGCTCGCCGACCAGGTCGGCCGCTCCTACGGCATCCTCCTCCACTCCTACTCCATCTCTTCCAAAGAGGCCCTCAACCTTTTGAGCCTGCTGCGCTTGGCGGCCGACCTCGGCCTCCTCACCGCCTCCCTGAAACCCAAGGTGGACGCGCTTCTTATCTCCACCCAGCCCGCCCACCTTCAGCACGCCTCCCAAAAGAAACTGGGCGCCGAGGAGCGGGACGCCTTCCGCGCCGATCTTCTTCGCGAGAAACTCAAAGGTGTTGCCGAACCCGCCATGCGTAAATTGCACCTGTGATCGCGCTGAACTAAACTAGATCTATGAACAATTTCACTCCTCGCGCCCAGCAGGTCCTCGCGCTGGCCCGCAAGGAGGCCGACCGCTTCAACCACAACTACGTCGGAACCGAGCATATCTTGTTGGGCCTCATTAAGTTAGGACAGGGCGTCGCCGTGAATGTTCTCCAGAAAATGGGCCTCGATCTCGAGACTGTCCGTATGGAAGTCGAGAAACAGGTCGGCACCGGCCCGGACACCAAGGTCACCGGCAACATCCCCTACACCCCGCGCGTGAAGAAGGTCCTCGCCCTCGCTTCCAAGGAAGCCAAGGCCCTCCACCATTCCTACGTCGGCACCGAGCATATCCTGCTCGGCCTGCTCCGCGAAGGTGATGGCGTCGCCGCCCGCGTCCTCAAATCCCTCGAGGTCGACATCGAACGCGCCCGCCAGGAAGTCCTCAAGGAGCTCGACCCGAATTTCGAGGAAGGTGCCGAAGCCGCGGCCGCCGGTGGCGAAGAGCCCGGCCAGCCCGGACCCGAACCCGCCGGGGCCGGCGGCGGTTCTGGCCCATCCCGCAAGGATGTCAAAACGCCCGCCCTCAAGGCCTTTGGCCGCGATCTCACCGAACTCGCCCGCAAAGGCGAAATGGATCCCGTTATTGGCCGCAAAAACGAGATCGAGCGTGTCGTCCAGATCCTCTGCCGCCGCACCAAGAACAATCCCGTCCTCATCGGCGAAGCCGGCGTGGGCAAGACCGCCATTGTCGAGGGTCTCGCCCAGGAGATCGCCTCCGGGAATGTCCCGGAGATTCTCCGCGACAAGCGCGTCATCACGCTCGACCTCGCTCTGATGGTCGCCGGCACGAAGTACCGCGGCCAGTTCGAGGAACGCATCAAGGCCGTCATGGAGGAGATCCGCAAGCTGAAGACCGTCATCCTCTTCATCGATGAGCTCCACACCCTCGTTGGTGCCGGTTCGGCCGAGGGCGCCATGGATGCCTCCAACATCATCAAACCAGCCCTCTCCCGCGGGGAACTCCAGTGTATCGGCGCCACCACCATGAACGAGTACCGCAAGTACATCGAAAAGGACGCCGCCCTCGAGCGCCGCTTCCAGACCGTCCGCGTCGACGCCCCCTCCATTGACGAAGCCATCGCCATCCTCCGCGGCCTCCGCCCGAAGTACGAGGAGCACCACCACGCCAAAATCTCCGACGAGGCCCTCGCTTCCGCTGTCCGCCTCAGTGAGCGCTACATCACCGGCCGCTACCTGCCCGACAAAGCCATCGACGTCATGGACGAGGCCGGCTCCCGTTGCCGGATCGCCGCCAGCATCCGCCCGCCCGAATTTAAGGCCGCGGAGGGCGAGATAGAGGCCATCCGAGCCGAGAAAGAGGCCGCCATCAAGGCCCAGGACTTCGAAAAGGCCGCCGGCCTTCGCGATAAGGAGAAAGAAGCCTCCGCCAAGCTGGAGGCCGACCTCACCGCTTGGCGCAAAAAGCGGGACGAAATCGTCGTCGACGTGGACGAAGAGGACGTGAAGAACGTCATCTCCAAGTGGACCGGTATTCCCCTCACCCGCATGGCCGAGGCCGACCTTTCCAAGCTCCTCACCATTGGCGACACTCTGCAGGCCCGCGTCATCGGCCAGCAGGAGGCCGTGCAGGCCCTCGCCAAGGCCCTGCGTCGCTCCCGCGCCGACCTCAAGGACCCAAAGCGCCCGATCGGCTCCTTCATCTTCCTCGGCCCCACCGGGGTCGGCAAAACCCACCTCGCCAAGGCCCTCGCCGAGGAGGTGTTCGGCGAGAGGGATGCCCTCATCCAGCTCGACATGTCCGAGTACATGGAGAAGTTCAACGTCTCCCGGCTGATCGGCTCACCCCCTGGCTACGTCGGTTATGAAGAGGGCGGCCAGCTCACCGAGAAGGTCCGCCGTCGCCCCTACTGCGTGGTTCTCTTTGACGAGATCGAGAAAGCCCACCCGGACGTCTGGAACGTACTGCTCCAGATCCTGGAGGACGGCCAGATCACCGACAGCCTTGCCCGCAAAGTGGATTTCCGAAACACCATCATCATCATGACCTCCAACGTCGGCGCCGAGCTGATCCGCAAGGGCAACGTTATGGGCTTCGGCGTCCCCACCCAGGAGCAAGATTACAACTCCCTCAAGGGCAAGATCCTCGAGGAGACCAAGAAGGTCTTTAAACCGGAGTTCCTCAACCGTCTCGACGACCAGATTGTCTTCCACTCCCTCACCCGCGAGGACCTGTCCAAGATCGTCTCGCTCGAGGTCGCCAAAGTGGCCGGACGGCTCAAGGACAAAGGTGTGGAGATCGAGCTCACCCCTGAGGCCTCCGCTTTCCTCATCGAGAAGGGCTACGAGCCCCAATACGGCGCCCGGCCGCTGCGCCGCGCCATCGAGAAGTTCCTGGAGGACCCGATCGCCGAGGAGATCATCCGCGGTAAGATTAAGTCCGGCGACAAGGTGAAAGTCGGCGCTGACAAGGAGGCCCTCACCTTCTCCCCTGGCTCCCCCTCCGCCCCGGCGAAATCGACAGCGAGCTGATAGCTCGGTAGGGATGACCAGTCCCGGTGGGGCTGGTCGTCCGATGGAAAGACCCGAGCCGGATTCCTTGTTCTTTAAATCGGTCGAGCAGCCAGCTGCTCGCCCCTACCAAGGCCTAGACCCACAGCCTTCCTTAATCTTCATCTTCATCTTAATCTAATTGGGTCCATGGCTGATCCGGTCAAAGTCCGTTCCTTGTTCGATGAACTATCCCCCAACTACGACCGCCTTAATCGTCTTTTCAGCCTCGGCATGGACATCGGCTGGAGAAAACAACTCGTCGCCGCGGTGGCTCGCCAGAACCCCGCCAAAGTCCTCGACCTAGCCTGTGGCTCGGGTGATGTCACCGCGATACTCCGGGAGGCTCTTCCAAAAGCCCAGGTTGTGGGTCTCGACTTCTCCCGCCCCCTTCTCACCCAGGCGAAGGGCCGCGGGCTACCGGAACTGACCGAGGCGGATGCCCTGAAACTCCCCTTTTCCGATGGCTCGTTCGATGCCGTCACCATCGCGTTCGGCCTCCGGAACTTTTCAACTCGGCGGGCTGGCTTAGAGGAGATCGCCAGAATCCTGAAACCCGGTGGTGTTTTCGGCCTTTTGGAATTCAGCCCCCCACCCATGCCCTGGAAACTCTTTTGGAACCTCTACCTGAACCACCTGATGCCCTTGGTTGCCCAGTTGGTGGCGCGTCAGGGCGATTCCTTTCGTTACCTCGCTCAAAGCATCGCGGAGTTCCCTACCCCCTTTGCTCTCAACCACGAACTCTCCTCCGCCGGCCTAAAACTACTCTTCTCCCGCAGCTTTTCGGCACGGTTGGTGATGCTGACCGTCTGCGTTCGTAACTAGGCCCTCGATTTAAAATCGTGACTCAAGGTAGGGCGACCTTTCCGAGGTCGCCTGGTTCAAATCTGGATTTTTGTAGAAGGCGGGCTCGGAGAGCCCGCCCTACCTAGCCTTGCGCCTCAGGGTTGAATATTCTGTAGGGCCGCGCTCCGCCGCGGCCACCCCTCCGCGATCTCAGCACCTCTGCGGTAAAAAAGTACTTAAACTTAAACCAACCCCTGCCTTCGGCAGCAGGTTATCTGCTCGGTGTGACGTTTACCGTCGCCTGCATCCGCACGAAACCGCGGCTGCCGGAGATCGGGAGGGTGACGGTGGTCTGGTCGTAGTTGGCATCCACGCTGGTGACCGAGCCTTGGGTCATGGTGGTGCCGCTGCCGAAGGTCTGCTTCAGATCCGTGCTCTGGCGAATGTCATAGGTGACCTCCGAGGCCACCTTGCGCTTCTTGAAAGTGACCACGTAATTGGAGCCCACCTTGGTGTGGCTGACGAACACCTGGCCGTTTGGCGCCACCGGGCTGGTGCCAAAAGCAAACTCTAGGGCATTCACGAAACCGTCCCCGTCCGGATCAGCCAGTTGAGTGCGCGGGGTGCCGTTGGCCAGACCATAGCTGTCCGCCCAGATATCCCACGGCCCGTCCGCGGAAAGTACGGTGATGCTTCGGGTCGCATCGGTGGCCGCCTCATAGTTGCTGTCCCCCGCCTGGCTGGCGGTGATCGTCACGCTACCGGCCCCCACGAAATTTAGGGTAGTGCCGGACACCATGGCCACACTGGTATCGGAAGAGGTGTAGCTGACGGTCAGGCCGGAGCTGCTCGTGGCCATCAAGGTCGTGCTGCCGCCCACCGTGCCGTCGGTCAGGGCCGGGAAGGTGATCGTCTGCAAGGCCTTGTTTACGACCAGACTGACGGTGTTGGTCAGCGGCGAGACGTAGTTGTTGGTGTTGGCGGCCGTGAAGACCGCCGTCAGCGTGTTGGTCCCGGCGTTGAGGACGGTGCCATTGGTGGGGCTATAGCTGAAACTCCCGTCCACCGAACTGCTGGCGTTCAGCTCTGTGACGGAAAGCGGGGTACCATAGGAGATCGGGGCCGGATCCATCCAGAAGATGGACGGTGTCGCCTTGGCAACCGTCAGCGTCTGGGTGACGGAGGAGGCCGCGTTGTAGTTGTTATTGCCAGCTTGGCTGACTGTGATCGTGGTCGTCCCGGCTCCCACGATGGTCACCTGACCGAATTCATCCACTGTGGCCACCCCAGTGTTGGAGGAACTGAAGGACGGGATCAGCAAGGAATCCACCACGGCAAACAAAGAGTAAGGGTCATCCCCAAAGGTCTTCCCGACGGTGGCGTCAACCCCCGTGATGGTTTGATCAGCTTTGAAAATGGTGAAATCCTCAGTGGCGGATCCGGAATAGTTGCCACTTAGCGTGGCGGTCACCGTGTAGTCACCAGCATTGACGGGAGCCACAAAGGTGGGTCCATACGTCGTTCCGTTTCGGCCCTGATAGGCTACATCAGCGATTATCCCGGAGGACTCCACAAAATAGTCCTTAGCAGAACCGTCGTAGGTGAAAGAGGCGGGCGGATTCAAGGTAACCGAAATGGGCTGGGGATCGATGTTCGCAGTCAGCCCCGTGGGCTGGGTAAGGGAGTAATTTCCGGCCGAACCTCCCTCCAAGAGAAGATAGGAGGTCACCGCAATGCCGACGCCAGCATCAAAGCTGGCGAACTGACCGCCTCCCCCTACCGTGACGGTGTCTCCCTCCAACACACCGGTCAGGGTGCCAGTGATGACCGCATCCGTGGAACCGTCATAAACTTTGTCTTGGGCTAGGGCATCTGGAATTGTCAGGGCGCGTACATCGATATCCGCCGCCAGATAGATCGGCTGGGAAAGCGTGTAGTTGCCGGCATTGGCTCCACCCAAGGAGAGATTGGCCGTCACCGCGATCATGGGTCCTGCGTCACTCGAAACGAAGGTTCCCCCGCCGCTCACCGTCACCACATCCGGCGAAACCACCCCGTCGAGGGTCGCGCCGGTCAGGTTGATCGTGGCGGTGTTGGTCCGGTCATAGGTCTTGCTGTTGGCCACCGCACCCAAAACGGTCACTTCCCTGGCCGTAATGTCAGCCTCGGGGATAGGCTGGGTCAACGAGTAGTTCCCTGCCGCGTTTCCGGTCAGCGTGAAGCCGGTGACGGTCACTGGAATGTTGGTGCCGACATTCTTATCCGTGAAGACTCCGCTCGCGGTGCCGGCCAAATTCACGTCATCGATCCCCACCCGGCCGACAATGTCCGCGCCTAATGTGTTTAGTGTGGCGGAGGTATTTCCGTCATACTCCTTGTTGTTGGCCGAGACATTGGAAACCGTCACCGGCTTCGGGGCGATCGTATAGGTCACATACTGCGGCGTGGCGGCGTAGGTCACCTCATCCACCACGGTCACTTTGGCGGTGTAGGTTCCGGCGTTCACCGGGGCAGCCGTCGTGCTGTTGGTGGAGATGGTGTCCCAGTAACTGATCTCAAAGGCCACGTTGGGGTTGGCCGTAGCCGTAGCCGCTTTCCCCGAACCGTCATAGGTGACCGGGGCAGTCGGCGCAGCCAGGGTCAACGTCACCGACGTACGGGCCAGATCCGATCCGGCGACCGCAAAATTGTCAAAGAGCATCAGGTTGTCTCCACCGCTTTGGTAAAGCCCGTCGGTCACCGTTTGATCTCGGATATCCCAAAGGGCCACCATGCGATCCACCGAGGTGATTCCGGCGGGGAGGGCGGACTCCATCACCAAGCCAAACCAGGTTCCGTCCTGATCCACATCTGCTGACCAACTCTTGGCCTCCAGATCAATCGTGATCCTAAACTTGACGGTTTGCCCGCGGTCAAAGGTGGCGAAATTGACCTGATCCAACGGCCCTGCTCCTGGGCCACCAGACGGCAGGTCGTCACCAAGGAAGGCTACCGCCACCAGTTGGTTGGGAGCCGCACGCACACCATTCTCATCCCAGTCAACCCATGCGGAGTCGTTCTCCACGACCTGCTCCGGCAAGAAGCGGAAGCTAAACAAGTTGGTAGTACCATTTCGGAAAGCCCACCCGAAGCTGTCCACGCCCGGGAAGTCGACCGATTCGGTGATCTGCTGTTCCCACTCAAAGACGATCTTTTCGCTGCCGCCCCGCGAGAACTGGTAAGCCAACTCCACATTCGGGGTGGTGGAAACCCAGTTGCCGATGTAGGGAATGGGGTTGTTCGTGTCCCCGTTGATGTAGGTGAATCCATCGGATCCCTGCGGATTGTTGGAGGTCCAGCCGATGAATTCCGTCACGCGGTTGGCCGGGGTCGCCCCGGGGAAGCTTAATCCGAGCGAGCTGCCGTCGATTGAGGCATAACCCATCGTGCTGGACACGGTGGCCACGTTGACTTGGGTCGCCCCGGTGCTGGTCAGGACAATGTTTCCCGAATAGGTCCCCGGCAGGGTGGTGGCCTTCAACCGGACATACACGTCGGTGGCGTTAAGGGTTCCGGCCCCGCCCACCACCAGCGGATTGGAGGCATCACCAACATTCAGGGAGAAATTAGAGGTCGTGGAAACTTCAAATCCCGGCGGCGGCGTGACCGTGACTCCGGCGGCCATGAAGAGTCCTGAGACCGAGAAAGAAGTGGCAGCGGAAGCAACTCCATAGGTGGAGGTGAGCCCACCCAAGGATCCACTTGTGGAGATAGTGGGAACCCCGACTCCGGAAATGGTCACGTTATCGATTCGGGAGGTTCCCCCACTCGCCGGAGTTACATTGCTGACAATCCTGAAGACAAGGGTGCTTTGTTTATCAAGTGCCGATATCGAACTCAGGTCGATGGCGAAGCCTGCATTTGTCGCATATTTTGTAGTGCTCCAAGAATTTCCAGTGGTCCCATCGCTGTAAATAAAAGAGCCACCTGTACCTGTAATGTTTATTGAAAGTGCGGTTGCTCCGGGAACATCGGTAAAAGTTGAGCCGTCGGTAGAGTATTGAAGCTTGAAGGAAGTGGGTCCGGTGCCGCTACGAGCCTGATCCCATTGGATAAAGATATCCTCATAAGCTGATGCATTAACCGTGAATTGAAAATAGTCGCTAGTTGCCCATGTGTTTGCGCTGAGTGCTGCGGTGCTGCCGTTCCCACTGACAAAGTTCCAAGTGCTTGAAGCTGCATGAACGCCAACACCAGTGCCGGCTCCGATATCAGCAGACAAGTTTGCGGTCGAAGTGGCGGTGGTGGTTCCAGTGAGGGTATCAAACGTCCATTTAGCAATTGTGCTCCGTACAGTGAGAGACTGTGAAACAGGCGAAGCTGCGTTAAAATTATTGTTACCGGCTTGTGAGGCGGTGATCGTGGTGCTTCCAGCTCCAACAATAGTAACAGTATTTCCAGCGACAGTTGCGACACCGAGGTTAGAGCTTGTGTAGCCAACGGATAAACCAGAGGTTGCCGTCGCACCCAATGAAAAAGCCACATCGGTGCTGGATTTTAGCGGAAGCGCGCCAAAGGTGATGGTTTGGTTTGCCTTGTTGACTGTTAGGGTCTGATCGACGCTGGTTGCAGCATTAAAGTTGGGATTACCCGCTTGGCTGGCGGTGATCGTCGTGGTGCCCGCCCCAACGATTGTCACGGTATTTTCCGATACCGTTGCCACCAGAGGGTTGGAACTGCTGTAGCTGACGGGCAGACCAGAGTTGGCGGTGGCACCGAGGGCGAAGGCGGCACCCCCGAAGGTTACGTTAGCCAAAGATCCAAAGGTGATGGTCTGGTCTGCCTTGATCACCGTGCTGGATGCCACGGAAATGAACTGGGAACTGGCGCCGTCTCCGGAGACATTGATATTTCCCGAATAATTCCCAGGGGGCGTCGTTTCGGCCAAGCGGATATAGACCGTGACGGCGGGGTCAATGTTGCCACCGGTCGGGGTCAGGGTGAGGCTGCCGGCATATCCACTGCCCTCGGAGGTGGAAACCTCAAAGCCACTGGGGGGGGTTACGGAAAGATTCCCGGTCAAGCCGCTTGCCGAAACCGTGAAGCTGGCGGCGGCAGAAGGCGTGCCGTAGGAGGTTGAGGACAGGGCAGCGAGGGAACTAGTGCTGGGAGTAATGCTTCCTGCGGGCGCATTGACCGTGAAGCTCTGGGTTGCGGTTTGCGAATTATAATTCGCATCCGAAGCCTGGCTAGCCGTGATCGTAGCTGTACCGGCCACCAGCGCATTGGCGGTCGTGCCGGTAATGGAAACCACGCCAGGGTCGCTCGAGGAGTAGGTAATCGCCCCGGTGGAAGCGGAAACCGAGCCCGAAGCGGCGCCTGAGGATGCAGTCAAATTGACGGAACCGCCCGCCGTGGCCGAAGAGGCACTGGTAATACTCAAGGTAGGTGTAGCTTTGGAGACTGAATTTCCGGTCGTTGCGGTCGTGATATTGGCCGCGGTGGCCCCGGTGCTGGCAAGGGCCACTGCTGTGATATTGTTATAAGAACTCGCTGCAGTGGCATCGGCTTTCAGACGAACCCAAACCGTGCCGCTGGCTGATCCGCTGGTTTGTGTAAAGGTAACGGATGTTCCGTAAGTACCGTTTTCACTGGTTGCTACCTCAAATCCGGTTTGGGCCGTGGCCACCAGATCGGCAGTCAGATTGCTTCCCGAGACGCTGAAAGATTGGGCAGCCGAAGCTGATCCATAAGTCGTGGTAAAAGCAGAAGCCGTAGCTGCACCCGTAATCGAAGGAGGAGGAACGCCACTTAACGTGATTGAGAAATCATCGATGGCAAGACCCTGACCATTTGAAGATCCACCATTGCCAGTGAGAGTCCAACGAAGATAGTAGGTAGCTCCCGAGGCAATATTTAAGCCAGTTATGCTAAAACTTTTCGCGTTTGAGATGACAGTTCCACCCGTGACCACATTGTTATCGGCATCAGCCAAGTATGCTTGATTACCCGAAGTTGAAGCAATCGCCACCGTTGCTGGATCGCTTCCATGAAAGAATGTCCAATCAAAAGCTCGCATTCCTCGCCTGTATTTCTCGTAATTCCAAGATAGGGAGATACTAGTGATATTTAGACCAGTATCGTTTTTAAAGGCGTAAATTAGATGTCTAGGGCTTCCGTAAGCATTAGCGGTTAAAAAACCAAGTGCTCTCTCTGTAGAGGAGTCCCGGACCCCGTCAGCCCAGTTATAAACTCCCCCGCCTAAAGTGCCGGTAATTGCACCCGTGCCTGAAGTTCCCGCGTGCTGGGTTGCAGCGGTATTCCCGGCACTTGTCCAATTAAAGACGGTGTTTGTGGCGCTTGTTTTAAATCCAGTCGGAAGGGTGGCGGTTGCACCTGACATAGAGTTGAAATTTTCAGTTACTGCCGTCCCTGCCGTGGTGATTGATTTCTGACTCCACCCCGTGGCCGCTCCGGAGATGGCCAGCGCTGCGAAAAGAACAAGGAGGCGAAACGGATTTCTCATTTCCTTGAAGATGTTAGAAAGGGAGATGGCCTCTTTTGTTCAAGGAAAGTTACTTATTGCTGGTCACCTTGGTGGTCGTGTTCGTGTTGGTGGAGGTCACGTTCGTCGTCCGCGTACGCTGGGCGTGGGAAGAGAAAACCGCGACGAAGAGAAACATCCCAAGAAAGAGCGAGACGAAGGGCATTCTATTCACGCTGAAAAATATACGCACGCCCCCTAAAAAATCAAGGGGCTATTTGTGACAAAACTATGGCAACCACAATAATATATGAAAAAAGCTAATAGCCAGTTATTTGCCTATGGTGCAATAAGACCTATTCGTTAAATCATTGATGATCAACATATCCATTTTGGGACTAGTCTTTTTTTCCGCCCTCTTTGGCGGAATCACCGATCCCCTATCCTGCGGCATCTTCCTCACCCTCAACGGCTTGCTCCTTGCTCTTCTCCCCGCCCAGTCCCCCCTCCCCAAGCCCATTTTGCTCACCCTTCCCATCCTACTTTTCGGCATTCTATCCTCCTTCCAGCAGTTCCTCTCTGTCCCCTTTGGCATCCGCCTCTCCCAATTCCCGGTTTCCCTGGAAAGCCTCGTCCTTCTCCTCGCCGGCTGGGGTTGGCTCCTCTGGCTCTGCACCCAGCCCACCGGGTCCCACAAGCGACTCTTCCTCCTCCGCACCCACGGCTGGTTCACCGCCGCCGTCGGCATCCTCGTCCTCATCTGCCAGGTCCGCCGCTGGCCCTTCCCCTTCACCGTCCCCGAGGCCTACGGGATCTTTCCCAACACCAACCACATGTCCAACTGGCTCGCCATCGGCGGCATCCTCCTCGCCGGCACCGTCTATGCCGATATCCGCCGCGAAAAGTTCGTCCCCGCCACCTTCTCCTTCCTCTCCCTCGCCGCCATCGTCACCTGCCTCGCCGCCAACCGCTCCCGCGGCGGCCTCTTCATCTTCCTTCTCGGCCTCCTCCTCTGGGCCGCCTTCCAGATTTGGTCGGGACCCAACCGGCGCATCGGCATCATCCTCCTCGCCGGCGTCTCCCTCCTCGCCACCTTCCTCCTCTTCCGCGGCGCCAAACCGCTCGACCGACTCCTCCATCCCTCCGGCACCCCGCCCGCCGCCATCGACACCCGGGCCGGCCCGGTCCTCCCCGGCACCGAGGAGGATCCCGGCCAGACCCTCGACTTCCGCCTCCGCGTCCAACGCGACGTGCTCGACCTCCTCTCCGTCCACCCCTGGCTCGGACTCGGCCCCGGTAACTTCGAATCCCTCTTCCCCCGCTTCCGCACCCGCAGCGATTTCGACCAGTCCCTCGCCCTCCATCCGGAAAGCGACTGGCTCTGGTTCGCCGCCGAGTTCGGCCTGCCCTCCCTCCTCCTTCTCCTCGCCGGCCTCGTCCTTCTCCTCCGCCGGGCCGGCCCGGGGCGCAACGCGGACGGCTGGATCACCCGCTCGGCCGGCCTCGCCGCCGTCCTCGCCTTTGCCGTCCACTCCCTGGCCGATGTCCCCGGCCACCGCCCCGGCACGGTCTGGCCCATCCTCATGGTCCTCGGCCTCATCTGCACCCGGAAACGGGAGGCGGAAAAACAGGGCCCGCCGCCGCTTTGGCAAAACCTCTTTCTCCGCGGGCTGGGCGGCATCCTCATCCTCGCCGGCCTGGTCTGGACCTCTGGCGTCCTCACCCGCGCGCCCTGGCCGGCCACCGTCCAGGCGGCCCGCGTCAAGGCCGGCACCGCCAGCCTCTGGGCCGCCAACGAGCCGGAAAAGGCGCTCGAGCGGATCGAGGGCGCCCTGCGCTCCGTGCCCTACGACCCGATCCTCCGCTTCCTCTGCGGCAAGGCCCTGCTTTTCTTTGAAAAGTCCGAGCCGGAGGCCCGCCAACAGTTCGCCATCCAGCTCTGGCTCCAGCCGAACCTGCTGATCGTGCCGCTCGACCAGGCGCAGGCTTGGGCGGAGATGCGCTCCGGCGAGACGGAGGATGCGGTGGCCGCCTACCGCGAGGCGCTCGCCCGCTCCCGCTTCCGCTTGGCCGACAACCGCGGACCTGAACACGTCGTGGAGCACATGATGAGGATGAGCCTCTCCGCCCCCAACCTTGGCCCGCTCATCCTCCCCTTCATTCAGGACCGGCCCGCGCTCGTCTCCCTCTACCTCTCCCGCCTGCCCCCGGAAAAGTTCCAGCCGGCGCTGGCCGCCCTTCTCGCCGGCAACCCCGAGCTCGACGGCTGGAAGAAGGACGACATCGCCGATCTCCTGATCGCCTGGGCCCAGCGGGGCGAAGCCGGCTCCCTCCTGCCGGTGCTGGAAAAGAAGTTCGCCTGGTGGGACGCCGGCTGGCCCGTGCTGGCCCAGCTCTGGGCCAAGGGCGGACGGACAAAGGAGGCCGTCCAGCTGGTGAACAAATATCTCCCGCCCCCGACCCTGCCCGACGACCTCGTGCCGGCCAACCAGGCGGAATCCCGCTGGTACCGCAGCCCGCGCGACTACGGTGCCGCCTACGTCCTGGCCGAGAGCCGCCGCACCAAAGGCGACCTCGTCGGTGCCCGCGTCGTGCTCGAAAAGATCACCGAGCGGCCCGAAGCCCCCGCCTATTTCTGGTGGCTCCGCGCCCGCGTGGAGACGGAGGAAGGACGCTTCGTGCCGGCTTGGGAAAGTCTGAGGAAGTATCTCCAGCGCGCCGTGCCCCAATTCCCGAGTGTTTAGTTTAAGTTGAAGTTTAAGTAATCCCCAGGTCCGTGTTTCGAAGCTTAGGTAGGGCGGCTTCGATGAAGCCGCCTCGTTGTCAGCTTTGCGTGTTCCAGTCCCAACGCAGGCGGGGTCATCGACCCCGCCCTACCAAAGTTCGGGCTGAAAATTCGCAAGATTCTCTGCGGCCTCAGCGTCTCAGCGGTAAAGCCTCTTCCCGCCCTTCAGTTTCCACTGACCTCGTGGAGGTAAGGGGATTCGAACCCCTGACCTTCTCATTGCGAACGAGACGCTCTACCAACTGAGCTATACCCCCAACACTTTTCATTCTAACCCGTACGGAAGGACGCTCAAGCTTCCTACAGGGGGCAGGTTGAGGCATTTAATCTAGGTAGGGGCGATTGTCCCAATCGCCCGAATCACAGCCTCAACGCGGGCCGTTAGGGACAACGGCCCCTACCAAGTTCTCAACGCAAAACTTTTCCCAATCTCTCAGCGCTCTCTGCGCCTCTGCGGTAAAAAATTTCTTAAAGTGGCTTTGAAACGCTGCCGCGTTTTAAAGCTGATGCTCGTTCTCTAAAAACCCGCGCAGGTGTCGGATCCGCGTCGGATGGCGCATCTTGCGGAGCGCCTTCGCTTCGATCTGACGGATACGTTCACGGGTCACCTTGAACTGCCGACCCACCTCCTCGAGCGTCCGGGAATATCCGTCCACCAAGCCGAACCGCTGCTCCAGCACGGCCCGCTCCCGGTCGGTGAGGCTGTCCAGCACGTCCTTGATCTTCTCCTTGAGCATCGAGTAGGCGGTCATGTCGGAGGGATTCTCCGCGCTCTTGTCCTCAATGAAGTCGCCGAAGGTGGTGTCGTCGCTGTCGCCCACCTGTGCCTGCAGGGAGATCGGCTGCTGGGCCATCTTGAGGACGGCGCGTACTCGTTCCACCGGCATGCCGGTCTCGTCGGCCACTTCCTCGGGGGTGGGCTCGCGGCCGAACTCCTGAACCAGCTGCTTCTGCACGCGCATCAGCTTGTTGATCGTCTCGATCATGTGGACCGGGATGCGGATCGTCCGCGCCTGGTCGGCGATGCTCCGGGTGATCGCCTGCCGGATCCACCAGGTGGCGTAGG
>JBILFP010000028.1:0-15088 GCA_044351535.1 Methylacidiphilales bacterium | reverse complement strand
GAGCGGATGACATGGGAGTCGAGCAGGTCAGCTTCCAGAGGTTCGGCGGGCGGGAGTCCGGCCCAGCGGCGCAGAACCCGGCGGACAAAAAGGTGGTAGCAGACGAAATGGGAGAGGGGATTGCCCGGGAGGCCGAAGGCGAGGGTGCCCTGGTTTTGGGCGACGATCAGGGGTTTTCCGGGTTTCACGGAAACCTGCCGGGCATGAACCTTGAATCCCGACTCCTCCAGGGCTGCAGCGGTGTGATCCTGGTCGCCGACGCTGGAAGCCCCGCTCACCAGCAGGAGATGGGGTTTGGTGGCGAGGGCTCCGCGAAGGGCCGCCAGAAACTGGTCTTTGCCGTCCCCGACCCTTTTCTGCCAGGCCAACTGGGCGGGGAAGAAAGATAGAAGGGAAGATATCAGGGGGGAGTTGCTGTCCCGGATTTGGCCAATCTTGGGAGTTTCGTCTGCATCGACCAACTCGCCTCCTGTCACCAGATGGCCCACCCGGGCGAGGGAAGAGACGTAAACCTTGGAAACTCCCAGAGAAGCCAAAAGACCGATGGTCCCCGGTTGGAGAACTGTGCCGACGGCGATAATGGGATCTCCTTTTTTGCATTGGGAGGCGCGAGGGCGAACCAGCTCCCTTGAGGGTTTCTTCAGAATTTCGATCGTCCCATTGGTTTGGGGTCGGGTGTCCTCCTGCATGACCAGAGCACCGTCGGGCGGTAAGGCGGAGCCGGTGAAAATTCGGATCGCGCATCCCGCTTCTGGTAATTTCGGGGCGGGTTCACCCGGCCGATAGGTGGCCGAGATTTTGAAGAGGCCCGGTTGGGCATCCTGGCGCAGGAGATAGCCATCGATGCTGGAGCGATCGAAGGGGGGCTGATCTTCGGGGGCTTGGATGGGTTGGCGCAGGATCCGCCCAAGGGCTGCGGATGGAGGCACGGATTCATCGGGAAGAGGGTTTGGGGCCAGCGAATCCAAAAGATGGAAAATCTCTTCGACGGTCTTCACGGCTGGGTTTTCCAAATGGGAACGTCCTGCTTGAGCCGATCAAGGAAGCCGGTGAGGAGTTGAAATGCCTCGGCCCGGTGGGGCGCTCGGACCCGGACGAAGAGGGAGGTTTCCCCGACCGGGATCGTGCCGAGCCGATGGATCACCTCGGCCGAGGTGCAGGGATATTTCCCCGATAAATCCGTGAGGATGGCCTGAATCTGTTTTTCGGCCATGGGTCGGTAGGCCTCGTAGAAAAGGGAACGGATCGGCTGGCCGTTCTCCTCTCCGCGGACGGTTCCGGAAAAGCAAACGACCGCACCGTTGGCTGGATCGGAGGACTCTCCGGGGTGAATTATTTTTTCTGGTCCAAGGTGGATATGGATTTTCATCAGCCTCCGGAAACCGGTGGGAGGACAGCGACCTCATCCCCGGGTTCCAACGTCTCTCCTTGAGAGAGAAAGTGCCCGTTTCGAGCTAGTCGACAGGAAGATTGAAGGGCCGCCAGCTTTGGGTGGCGTTTGATCAACTCTTTCCAGAGGTCTTCGGAGGAAAAGGCCGAGGAAATTTTCAGATTTTCTTCGGCAAGAGTCGTGGCCAGGCGGGCCTGGGCAAAGTAGAGGATGCGCACGGCTCAACCGCCGAGGGCGGTCATAGGTCGGGCCGGTTCGTATCCGCGGGTGAACTCGTGGTCCTGCGGCTTATTGGCCAGTGCTTGACGGAGGAGCTCTCCCGCGCCGGCGGTGCCTTGGCGCATGGCCTCGCGGAGATCGATCTCGCCGTGGCGTCCGAGGCAGGGCCGGATTTTCCCATCGGCGGTGAGCCGCAGCTTGTTGCAGGAGGCGCAGAAATCCGGCGTGGTCAGTGCTCCGATGAAACCGAGAATCGCCCCGGAGTTGGCGTCGTGAAAGTAACGGGCGGGACCGTGGCCCGGCCGGTGATCGGGGAGAGGCTGGAGCGTTGATTCCCCTCCCAGGATCTCCTTGGCCTCGGCCACGGAGAGGAAGAGGTGTTCCCGAGTAGGTTGGAGAAGGCTGAGAGGCATGAGTTCGATGAAGCGGATGGGGACATGGTGTTCGGCGGCGAACCGGGCGAGGGGGCGGAGTTCGCCTTCGTTGAGTCCGCGCAGCAGGACGCAGTTGAGTTTTACGGTTGTGAAGTCGGCCCGGAGGACGGCGCGGAAGCCCTCGAGAAACTCGTCGAAAGATCCGCCGGTGATTTGGCGGTACAGGTCCGGCTGGAGGGCATCGAGGCTAAGGTTGACTGACTGAACCCCGGCTCGTCGAAGCGCGGAAGCCTGAGAGGCGATGCGGGTTCCGTTGGTCGATAGGGAAAGAGTTTTAATTCCGGGTAAAGAGGCGAGGCCGCTGGCGATTTCGAGCAGATCTGCTCGGAGAAGGGGCTCTCCACCCGTGAGTCGAAAGTGGCGGAAACCCATGCTGGCGGCGGCTTTGGCCACGTTGATGATTTCGCGAGCAGTGAGATGATCCGGGCGGGGGGACCAGCCGCGGTAAGTGGCGGGCCGGCAGTAGAGGCAGCGTTCGTTACACTGGTCGGTGACCGAGATGCGGAGGTAGTCGATCGTTCGGCCAAAGGGATCCACGGCTGAGTTTGTTTTGTCCAACCGGGTCACTTGCGCCGACATGCAAAAAGGATGCGGAATCGGGAGAAGCCGCAAAAGGGAAAAGGAACGTGAAGAGGGATTAGCCTTTTAGGTTTTAGTGATGGAGGGAGCGCTGTTCGTTTATGTTTACGTTTACGAAAGCTTGGTGGCGGGTAGCGGGTCTCTGGTTGCACGTAACGAGCAACTGTCCGGCATCCACCATCTGCCAACTTCCATCCACGATAGGGCGTGGTTGGTGGAAGGGGAGCGGGCGGCAGGTGGGAAAAGTGGAAAATTCATGGTTTGGGGTCAGAGGTCATTCAAACCATTGAGGAATAAAGGTTTCCAAGGCGAAAAAAAGGGCTTTGGGGTCAGAGGTCAAAATTGGGCGTGAGGGTGAAAGTGAACGTGAATCGGAAATATGTAAAGGGATTGACAAAAAGGATGTAAAACATAGTATAACCATATGACCAAGACGATTGTGAAAGTCGGCAACTCGCAGGGGATTATTTTTGATACGGCCTTTATGGATATGGCCCGTTTTAAGGTGGGGGATCGTTTGCAGGTCACCTTTCACTCAGGAGGGTCCGTGGTTTTGACCCCGGAAAAGCCGGTGATCACACCAGAGAAGGCTCGTGAAACGATCCAGGAGGTGATGAAGGATTACGGAGAGGTGTTTCGTCGGCTTTCTTGAAAAAGGATCTCGCCCATCCAACCGTCGCTGCCGTTAAAGCCCTCCACGAAGAAGTTTTGAGGGTACACGGGGGTTCCCCGGGAATCCGGGACGAAAATCTGTTGGAATCGGCGGTGGCGGCTCCCCAAGCCACGATGATGGGGAAGCCGATGATCGAGGACCCGATCGAGGCGGCGGCATCCTACCTTTTTTATTTGTGCCGAAATCACCCATTTGTGGACGGAAACAAGCGGGCCGCTTTGGCGACCTGTCTGGTTTTCCTTTCGCAAAACGGCCTGCTTCCCGAGAACAAAATCGATGACGACGCGCTGGAGACTTTTGTCCTCGATGTGGCCGCCAGCCGGATCGACCGGGATGAGACCACTAGGCGGCAGAAGGCACTGCTAGTTTAAGTTTAAGTTGAAGTTAGTCTCCCGCAAAGGCGCTTAAGAGTTCGGTAGGGACGGGGACGCCCGCGCTGGCGCTTGTGCGTCCCTACCGCAGCTTGAAAAATGGGGGTCAGAGGTCGATTTTTTTTAAAAAAATCCTCAGCGACCTCTGCGTCTCAGCGGTAAAACATTCTGCGACCGCCGAGCCTCCTTCGCTTAAGCTGCGGAGGCCAAGGGCGCAGAGAACGCGGAAGGATTGGTCATTGGTAACGGGTGGCGCGTTACGCGTAACCAGCAACTCGCAACCTCTCCCCCATCTTCCATCTCCGATCTGCGAAAATGGGGTCAGAGGTCAAAAAAGTTGGGGTCAGAGGTCGAAAAAATTCGAAATTCGAATTTCGAAATGCCGATCCTCCATCTCCCATCTCCGATCTCCGAAGGCTCCTATCTCCTAACTCCTATCTGCTATCTACTAACGGGAAGTGCGTGAAAATGGGGATTAGGAGAATTTATGGATGGGGAAGGGGTTGGAAGGGAATGAGTTAAGAAGGGGGCCGCGAAATGTTACATTTTGAATTGTCACATTTTTGTAACTAGGAGTTTGGACGGGTGTGGTGTTTATTTCCGAACATGCGCACCACGTGCAGTCCGGAAGCGGTGGAGAGTTTGCAACGGCGTCAAGCGATGACGACGTGGGGGATTTTGGCGCTGGCGGTGTTTGTCTCGGTGGGGATGGCAGAGTGGTCGAAACGTTCCGCGGCGGACGAAAAGGTGATTTCTCCGGAAGTGATGGAGGAAGCGTTGAAGATCGCCGCCGCTGCGGGTAGCGGGTCGCGAGTGGCGGGTGGCGAGTTACCCGCAACGAGCCACTCGAAACGCGCCACGTTGCGTAGCGACAGCGAAGCAAACATTCAGACGAGTGCGGGAGGGGAAAAATGAAGACTCGGAATTTGTTTTTTACCGCAGAGGCGCAGAGGGCGCGGAGAGGTTCTGTGGTTTCCCTATCTCCCATATCCCATATCCTATCTCCTGCGCGAGGGGCAGCGCTCGCGCTGACGCTCGCGCTGACTGCGGCGACGGGGTGGGGACAAACCGATCCTTCAGTATTTAATTTGAGCTCGGGTTCTTTTTCTTTCCAAACATGGGCCGATACTTCAACCGCCGGCACTTATCCGAGTAATATGTACTTTCACCGGACCGGCACCCAAGATCCAAGCCTTGCTACCGCAACGACAGGCAACTACACCTCAGCTTACAACGCAACAAGTGGATCTCGAATTAATGGAATGGGGACCGACGGAATCACATTCGTTAACACTGGTACCAGCGGAAATATCGGCGCAGCTGTAGTGGGTTTAAATACTTCAGGTAGGAATAATATCCAGGTAAGTTGGTTGGGCGGAACGCACACCCAAGCTGATCCCGGCAGGGTCTACGCCATCCGACTTCAGTACCGCGTGGGAACGGGCAGCTGGACTGATGTTCCCGGGCCTGTTGAGTACAGCTCAAGTGGCCAAGCAAATGGGCACACGACCTCTTTTGGGCCAACGACTTTACCTGCCGAATGCAACGACAAAGCCGCAGTTTATTTAAGATGGAAATATTATTATGTTTCAGGCACTAGTGGCTCTCGCCCGCGCTTAAGGCTGGATGAAATTTCTGTAACTAGCTCTGCTGGCGGTTCAATTCCTGCTCTTGCCTCTCCGACTGTTGCTTCTATCTCAACTACTAGCGCGACGCTCGGAGCGAACGTCACGGCAGACGGTGGAGCCACACTGACTTCACGCGGCACGGTGTGGGGAACGACAGCAGCCCCAACTGGCAACTCCTTGGCCGAGGGCGGAACCACCACGGGTACCTTTACTCACAGCCGGACTGGGCTCACGGCAAACACTGCCTATGTCTTCCGGGGTTACGCGGTTAACAGCGCTGGAACCGGGTACAGTACTGACGGCTCCTTTACCACCCTGCCGTTGCCACCGACGGTGGGTAGTGGATCTAGTGCAACCACCTCCGGTTTCACCGCCAACTGGTCGCATCCCACGATGGGTAGCGCCAGCTACACCTATACGGTGGAGGTGGACGATGACATCAATTTCGGAAGCATTAATGCCACGCAGTCCAGCATTTCCTCAGCGAACACAAGTCAGGCCATCACAGGACTTGCGGCCGGGACGACCTACTACTATCGGGTGCGGTCCGTCAACGCACAGGGAAGCTCCGCGAATTCCTCGACCAGTGCAGGTATTACCACCTCCGCCATCTCAGGAACCCTTGCCACCAGCACGGGATCGTTATCGGCCCTCTCCGCGACAACTTACGGAAGTGCCTCGGACTCGGCCAACTTCACGGTCACGGGCAGTGGGCTTGACAGTTCTGGAGTCACGGTGACTCCGCCAGCGGGTTTTGAGGTATCGACCACCTCCGACTTCTCTGCGGTGGGAACCTCCGTCTCGCCCCTGAGCCTGGGGACCTCGGCCACCCTCAGCACCACGGTCTATGTGCGTTTGGCGGCGACCACGGTGCCGGGCAGTTATTCCGGCAACATCTCGGTGGCTGGTGGATCCGCCTCCACCCAAACCGTTGCGATCGCCTCGAGTACGGTGAATACCAAAGCGCTGACGATCACAAGCCCAGCGGTGACGGCCAAGACTTACGACGGCAACACCAGTGCGACAATCACGGGTAACCTCAACGGCATCATCGGTTCAGACACTGTGACCCTGACGGGCACGGGAACTTTTAACGATGCCAACGCGGGTTCAAATAAACCTGTGACCAGCACGAGCACGTTGGGAGGCACCCACGCTGCGCGTTACACGCTGACCCAGCCAACAGGCCTGACCGGAACGATCAACAAGGCGAGCCAGACGATCACGTTTGGGGGGCTCAACCCCGCGGTGGTTGGGGGCTCCGCCATCACACTTTCGGCCACGGCGAATTCATCGCTGCCGGTGAGTTATAGCAGCTCGGACGCAGCGGTGGCGACCGTGGCGGGGAGCACGGTGACAATTGTGGGTGCCGGAACCACCACAATCACAGCCAGCCAGGCGGGTGACGGCAACTACAACGCCGCCACCAGTGTGACGCAGACCCTGAAAGTTGTGCCGAACGTCGCGACTACCTTGGCGGCGGGCGATTTGGCCGTCATCGGATATCAAACTACTGGCTCGCCCGACTATTTTTACATTCTTGTGCTCAAGGATCTGGGTCCGGGAACGAGCTTTTTCGTTAACGACAATGAGATTGCGGCCGACGGTGGAACCAGCTTTACGGATTTAGCGGAAGGGGAAGCCTCCTTCACCGTAAAGGCAGGGCAGGTTGTCGCTGCCGGAACGATTCTCAATCTTCCTTGGGGAGCTGCTGCCGCTGTATCTACCACCCAGTATGACTGGTCAAGCACCAGTGGCTTTGGCATGGGGAACAACGGCGAGGAAATATACATCTATACGGCCGGCGCAATCACCGATACCACACCCACCGCTTTTATTTTTGGGGCTGACATCGGTAGCAGCACCAGCGCCCGACCCAGCGGATTGACGGCTGGTTCGACCTTCATTTCTCCCGCCAACGGAGCTGCCGCAAGATACAAGCTGACCACGGCCACGTATTCGGGCACAGCGGCCACCTTGCTTTCTGCCATCGGTAACACCGCATCCAATTGGGAGGCGACTGCTCCCGCGGCAACAACGGACTGGACGTTCAGTGTGACACCCCCTCCCACCATTAGCACCAGCGGGACGCTTTCAGGATTATCCACTACGTACGGAACTGCCTCCACCACCACCCAATTTTCGGTCTCCGGGGCAAACATGACTGCGGGCATTTTGGTAACGCCGCCTTCGGGCTTTGAGGTATCGACGGATAATACAACTTTCAGTTCCACTGTGACGGTGGGTTCTGCCGGGACTATCACCAGTACCACGGTCTACGTCCGCTTGGCGGCGACGGCCTCGGCCGGTTCCAAGAGTGGCAACATCGCTCTCAGCAGCAGCGGGGCCACGGGTGTAAACGTGGCCACGGTAGCCAGCACGGTGGATGCCAAGGAACTGACGGTGACGGGCCTTTCCGCTGCCCACAAGGCTTACGACGGTTTGACCACGGCATCGGTGACGGGGACGGCGGCTTTCAGTGGGCTGGAAAATGGCGATAGCCTGAGCCCCCAAGGCACGGTGGCATGGGCCTTTGCCAATGCCACGGTGGGGACCAGCAAGTCCCTTACGCGGACAGGCACCTACACGGTCTCCTCCGCCAACTACACCGTCACCCAGCCGACCCTTTCGGCCGATATCACGGCCCGGGGCCTCACCATCACGGCGAACAACGTCAACAAGGTGGCTGGAAGTACGCTGACCGGGGGAGCTGGATCGACCGCCTTTACATCCAGCGGATTACAAAACGGAGAGACCATCGGAACGGTGACGATCACGTACGGATCCGGGGCAGCGGCCGGGGATGCGGCAGGCACGTACGAGGGGCAGGTTACGCCCTCGGCAGCCACGGGAGGGACTTTTACAGCTTCCAACTACAGCATTACCTATGTGGCTGGAAACATTGAGGTGAGCGGAGCCCCGACGATTTCACCGGTGGGCTCGCTGAGCGCATTGTCCACCACCTACGGGGCGGCCTCGACGGCGACCAGCTTCACGGTGTCCGGGGGGAATCTGAACGACAACCTGTCGGTCTCCGCTCCGGCGGGATTTGAACTCTCCAGCGATGACTCCAGCTACACGACCAACGGGCTGACCTTGACGCAGAGCAGCGGGACGGTCTCCAGCACAACGATCTATGTGCGGCTGGCCGCGACGACCGCGGCGGGCAGCAGCTATTCCGGAAATGTTGCGATCTCTGGCGGTGGGGCGTCCGCGCAGAACGTGGCGATCCCGACCAGCACGGTGGCGAAGAAGGCCCTGACGATCATCGGCCTGTCTGCCAGCAACCGGGTCTATGACGCGAGCACGGCGGGAACGGTGACCGGGTCCCCGCAGTACAGCGGTTTTGTGAACGGGGAAACCAACTCCGTCACGGACTCGATCACCTGGGCGTTTGCCAATAAGAACGTCGGCACGGCCAAGCCTTTGGCCGCGTCCGGCGATTTTAGCGCCCCGTCGGCCAACTACACGGTGACCCAGCCCAGCTTTTCGGCGGATATCACGGCGGCGACCCTCACGTTCACCGGGGGTGCCGCAACCAGCCGGGCGTACGCCCCCGGGAATACGAATGTGACGATCACGGGCAGCTTGAGCGGAGTCCTCGGTGCCGACACGGTGATCTTCACCGGCACAGGGACGATCGCCAGCGCGAATGCGGGCACGGGCATTGCGGTGACGGCGGCCATCTCCCTAGGCGGGACCGATGCGGGCAACTACAGCCTGACCCAGCCGACGGGGCTGACGGTCGACATCACTAAGGCCAGCCAGACGATCACGTTCGGGGCCTTGGCCAACAAGCAGGTGGGGGATGCCTCGTTTGCACTTTCCGCCACGTCCAACTCCGGGCTGACGGTTTCGTACACCAGCTCCAACACGGGCGTGGCCACAGTGGCGGGCAGCACGGTGACGATTGTGGGGGTCGGCAGCACCACGATCACGGCCAGCCAGGCGGGAGACAGCAACTACAATGCGGCGACCAGCGTAGGGCAGTCACTCACCGTGACGCCCGGACCGACGACGCTCGCGATCGGGGATATCGCCATTCTTGGATTCAACTCGAATACCCCGGACGGATTTGCTTTTGTCACCTGGGTGGATCTGGGTCCGAACACGGTGATCAAGTTTACGGACAACGCCTTCCTGACGTCAGAATCCGCGACCTCGGCCAACAACGGACGGGGAGGAGAGAACTTCGCCACGTGGACCAATAACACCGGCAACGTGATTCCGGCCGGCACGGTGATCACCATCATCGACGGCACAACGGCCACGACCAGCCAAGGCTCGGTGGCCCAAAAGCTCAGCGGAATCTCCAACAGCGGAGACCAGATTTTTGTTTATCAGGGAGCGGGGGCCGGCACGAGCACCAGTAATTCGGACTTCGGAGCCAATGCGAATCCCTCCACCTTTACGGGAACGATCCTGTTTGGGTTGAATTTTGGTGGCGACTGGCTGAGCTCGGGTACGGCTAGCTCCAACACCTCGTATCGCCCGAGTCAGTTGGCAGCAACGTACGGAAGCCTCGCGCTTACGACCAGTAGCACCAGTCGCGGCCAGTACACTGGAGCACGTTCCGGTTTGACCTTGGCCCAGCTGAAAGCGGCGGTGGTGGATCCGGCGAACTGGACGACGGCGACAGGCACAGGAGTGATCACCCTAGACACCACGGCGTTTACGATCGCCCAGCCTCAGACGATCACCTTTGGGTCCCTGGAAGCCAAGACCTACGGGGACAGCTCGTTTGCTCTCTCGGCCACGGCCAATTCCACCCTACCGGTAACATTTACCAGTTCGGATGAAACCGTGGCGACCGTTGCTGGCAGCACGGTGACGATCCTGAAGGCGGGCTCGGCCAACATCGTGGCCAGTGCGGCGGGCGGGACGACCAACAGCATCACCTATGCGGCCGCCACCCCGGTGACCAATGCCCTCACGGTGAGCCAAAAGGCGCTGACGGTGACGGCGGAGGCGAAGAGCAAGGTGTTTGGGGCGGCGGATCCGGCGTTGACGTACACCACGGACGGCTTGGTGGGCGCGGACAGTCTGACGGGGTCGCTCACCCGGGCGGCGGGGGAGAATGTGGGCACCTATGCGATCAGCCAAGGCACCTTGGCCAATGCGAACTACAGCATCTCGTTCACCGGCGCGAATTTGACCATCACGGCGGCGGCTTTGCCAAATATCACCTGGAGCGGAGGGGCGATTAGCAACTCGAACGGGGTGGCCTCGTTCAGCCTCGCTTACAGTGGCGTGAGCAGCAACGGGATCAGCACGACCTACAGCAACAGCCTTGCACCGACCAATGCCGGCTATTACACGGTGGTGGCGACCTCGACTGACGGGAACTACAGCGGCAGTTCGACGAACACCTACTTTGTGGCGGGGCCGGTGTTGGCGGATGACACGGGGGCGAGCACCTATGAACTACGGAAGCCCCAGGACAACGGTCAGTTCTACATCGACATGGATGTGGTGTTGGCGAACGACAAGCGGATCGATTCCACCGGGGCGGTGCAGACGAACGGGTTGAGCATTTCGGCGGTGACGACGGCGCTCTCCGGCGGGTCGGGCACGGTTTCGTTCAGCAGTCCGTACATCCTCTACACGCCGACGAGCGGGCCGGAGGATGCGTTCTTTTACACGGTGATTGCGGACGGCGTGAGCGCGACGGCCAAGGTGACGGTGGTGCCGGAGACGAACGCGGATGTGCCGAGCTTTACCTTGCAGTTCGTTACGAAGGGAACGGCGGTCTTCACGAACGGAAATACGGTGGTGTCCCACGACTTCCTCGGAGTGCCCAATAAGAGTTACGCCCTGGAGTACTCCACCAACATCTCCGCGCCGACGAACTGGGTGTCGGCCGGATCGATCAACACGGGCGGGACGGGCTCCTTCACGGCGACGTTGACGGCCACCAATACCAATGTGGCCACGCCTTGGAACAACTCGATGTTCTTCCGGGCGAAGGTGAATCCGTAAAGGGAGGGGATGATGATGAGCCAGAACTTCAGACCTTCAGATCCAAAGTTTGCGAGAGAGGCGATGGGGATTTCGGATTTGGGATTTCGGAATTCGGATTTGGGAAGAGGCTGTGGGCGACAGGCTGCAGGCTACAGGGGGCAGTGCATTTCGGGTTGGGGGGATTCGTGAACGTGAAGGTGAACGTGAAGGAAAACCTAGGAAGCGGGTGGCGGGGGGTTCCCGCGAAGTCGCGGAGCCGCGAAGGGGTTTTTTTACCGCAGAGGCGCGGAGACGCTGAGGGATGGCCGCGACGGAGCGCGGCCCTACAGAAGCTCGTAGCGGTGGGAATGGTTTCCTTGCTGGGAATTTTGAGCAGCGGCGCCTGGGCGCAGGTGACGGTGACGAGGTCGTGGAACATGGGCACGAACGGGGTAATTTCCGACCGCGGGCAGTACGTGAGCGCGATCGCGGTGGCGGACGCGGGGTTGTCCTCGATCACGGCAGCCTCGGCCACGGTGAATCTTTCCAGCGTGGACAACAGCCGGCCGATGGTGCTGGGGCACTATGTGGGGACGTTGACGCACGGGACGGCGAGCGAGAATGAGCGGATGGCGTACCTTTTCAACCGGCCGAACAGCACGGCGAGCAGCCTGAGCGCGACCTACAATTTTTCCGGCGATTTTGACGGGGAGTGGTTGGCGAGCAACACCTGGAGCCTGTTGGTGGCGGACCAGGTGAAGGGGGCAGGGGCGGCCAAGCTGGACAGTTGGAATCTGAGCGTGACGGGGGCGGCGCAGGCGGGGGCGACGGTGGCGTTGGGGAACGACGGGGAGGTTTCGGTGGCCGCGGGAACCTCCTCGGTGGCGACGGTGTATGCCGCGAGTGCGGGATCGACCTCGAGGCTAAGGCCGCAGGCGGGGGCGGTGCTGGACTTTTCCGCGGGGGGCGGGGGATTAAGCGGGGAGGGTAATTTCCAACAGGTGGGCGGAGGTCGGGTGATCCTGGGGGGGCCCAACAACCTGACAGGGACGTACCAGGTGCGGGACGCAGGTTCATCGGTGAAGCTGACCTCGAACGATGCCCTGGGCTCGGCGGCGGGGATTGATCTAGGGGCGGGGACGAAGCTGGAGTTGGGGAACGGGGTGAGCCTTTCGCGGACGGTAACGGTGGCGGCGAACCAGACGGCGCAGCTGGAGACGGCCTCGGACACGACGGCGACGGTGACGGCGGCCGCGTTAAACGGGGTGGACGGGACGCTGGAGAAAAGGGGAACGGGGACGACGGTGTTTTCGGGCACGACCAGCGGGTTTGACGGGACACTGGCGGTGCGGGAGGGGGCGGTGAAGGTGGACGCGGGGGCGAGTCTGGGGGCCAGCTCGACGGTGAGTGTGGCGCGGGAGAGCTTCGATCCGGCGACCGATGCGCGGGTGACGATCAGCGGAACGGGGACGGTGGGTGCATTGGAGGTGGGGTTGGGAGGGGCGATCGGGCCGGGGAACAGCCCGGGTCAGTTGAATGCGGGGAACACGACGTGGGGAGTCGGGGGCGCGTACGAGTGGGAGATCAATGATTTTCTGGGGTCGGCCGGGGAGAACTGGGATTTCCTGAATATCACGGGGGAGTTGGCCATCACGGCGACGAGCGAAAGCAGGTTCCTGATCGACGTAATTTCCCTGCTGGCGGACAACAGCGGGGGGGATGCGCTGAATTTCGATCCCTACGCCAACTTGAGCTTTGCGATTGCGACGGCGAGCGGGGGGATCACCGGATTTGACGTGGCGAAGTTCACGCTCTCGACGGCCAATTTCTCGAATGATTTCTACGACGGGGTTTGGTCGCTTTCGACGAGCGCGGGCGGGGGGGGTGCAATGAGCCTGTTGGTGAATTATGCCGGGGCGACGGCGATACCCGAACCGAATTCCGCCAGCCTGATGCTTTTGGGGTTGGGGGTTGCGTATCTAAGGCGGAGGCGGCGCGGATAGGCGGGAGGTGTAAGGAGGTAGGTGGAAGGGTAGCGGTCCGAGGATTAGGATTGAGATGAAGCTTAATATGGAAGATTGAGTTTTCGGAGCGCCGATGAGAGCATGCGAATATCGGGATTGGATGATTCAATCGGGCGATGGGGACCATCGCCCCTACCAAGGTTAGGGTGTTGTTTTTTCAGGGATCCGGTAGGGACGTGCAGCTGGCTGCGCGTCCGATGGAAAGTTATAAGAGTCAGGTTTGGATGATTCAATCGGGCGATGGGGACCATCGCCCCTACCGGGGTCTGACCCCACGCTTGGATTTTCTTGGGAAAGAAAGATGGAATAGGCAACGAATCCGGGGATTTGCGAGGAGAGAGAAGGAAAGGAATCAGACGAAAACAGCCGGCATTTCAGCCGTTGATGGGCAGAGAATTGAGGAAGGCGGGGTTACGATGAAAACATACACAGCAAATCGGGTTGTCACGGAAATGCCATGTGGCGGGAAGATGACGGCATCGAAAATTCACAATAAACCCGTTGAGAAAGCGTTGGGCATCAGCAGTTTGTCACGGTGCGAGGACTGGCTTTATCTAACAGAACGTCGGAACTGGGTAGGCCACTTGCGATGCAAGTGGCTGCCACTTTTATCAAAAGTGGCCTACCTAGCTTATGCTCTAAAAAATTAATTTTGATTTTGGCGGTGTTGCTGGGCGTTTTCGTCGCGCCGGGGGCGCGGGCGCAATTGATCATTGAGCGGACGGTGGCGGTGAACCAGACGATTGCGGATCGGGGGCAGTATGTGAGCACGATCGTGTGGGCCAACACGGGCTTGAGTTCGATCAGCCGGGTGGCGGTGTCGTTGTCGTTCACGAACGCGAGTGAGACGCGGCCGATGATTTTAGGCCAGTTTTACGGGTCGTTGACGTATGGGACGGCGAGTGAGGAGGAGCGGATGGCTCAGCTGTTCAGCCCGACGAACGCGCTGTCCGGATTCACCCCGACTTACACGGTGGAGAGCGCGTTGGACGGGCCGAGGTTGGCGAGCGACTCGTGGAGTGTGCTGGTGTCGGATCAGGTGAAGGGCGGGGGAGCGGCGGTGTGGAACAGTTGGAAGCTGACGGTGGAGGGCATGGCGGCAGAGAGCGGGATTTTCCGGCCGGGGGCGAACGGGCGGCTTGCGGTGAGTGCCGGGGAGAGCACGGCCCAGGTGGGAGCGGCGCTGGAGTTGGAGCACGGGAGCTCGGTGGCGGCGGAGGCGGGAACGGGCAAGACGTTGCGGTTGGAGGGGGGTCTGACGGGGGCGGGAGATCTGGACACGACCACGGAGTCGGGCGGCAAGGTGGTGGTGGGCGGGAATTCGGCGGACTTTTCGGGGATCGTGAAGGTGGCGGGGTCGGGGACAACGGAGTTGACGGACTCCCGGGCCCTGGGCACGGGGCAACTGCGGCAGACGAACGGAAACTCCACGGTGCGGCTGAACTTTGCGGGGACGATGTCGAACGCGATCAGCGTCTACAAGGTGGCCTTTGCCACGAACGGGGCCACGTTGGCGGGGACGACGACGGTGAACAACGCGGAGTTCGACGTGGCGGGCGGCAACACCAACACGATCACGGGCCAGATCACGGGGAGCGGCGGGGTGACCAAGACAGGACTGGGCACGCTGGTGCTGGGCGGGACGACGACGAACGATTTCACGGGGGCCTCGGCGGTGGCGACGAACGGGGGCACGCTGGTCCTGAACAAGACGGCGGGGACGACGGCGATCTCGGGCAGCACGATCGCGATCCATAGCGGGGGGACGCTGCTACTGGGGGCGGCGAACCAGATCAGCGACGGGACGGTGGTGGACCTAGCGGGGGGAAC
>JBILFP010000143.1:0-4401 GCA_044351535.1 Methylacidiphilales bacterium | reverse complement strand
CAGAGAGGGTCGGCCAGAGTCCAGCCGCCGGGGAACATCGCCGGGTCTGGGCTCATCGGCGCACCCCTTTCATCCGGCGCTTGAAGAATGCCACGATTGGATCCAGCAAATCCCCTTCCGTGCTCACCGTGATGCGCTGGAGCGGGCTGGGAAACCACTCATCCCACGCCTTTTCTCTCTCCTGCTTCCAGACATCGTGCCGGCTCTGGCTCTCAAAAGTCCCGGTATCAAACGCCAACACCTCGCCGGTCTCGGGATCCACGGCAGGCAGGATCCCGGCGGAGGGAAGCTCGAGGTCCCACGGATCGTCCACGCGTACCCCGATCATCTCATATCTCTTCTTCAACGCCGCCCAGCCGACCCCCGGCAACCGCGGAGGGAAGTCTCCGAGCCAGAGCACCACGCTGTGACGCGGAAAGGCGTGGAAGAAAAGTTTCCAGTCCACGTCCACCTCCGCCCCGTCCTCGAGTTTGGGAATGGGCTGGCCCAATAAGGTGGCCGCTGTTCTCACGATGTTCACTCTGCCCCGCACCGGCTGCCGAACCTCATGCCCCGTCGGCGTCGCGTGCCAAAATCCTACCCGGTCCCGGTTCCCTGCCGCCGTGAGTGCAAACAGTCCGGCGACCTCGAGCAAGGCCTCCCGCTTGGTCCGGCTGCCCGACCCGAACTGAAGCGAGGGCGTGTCTTCCAAAAGCAGGATCACGGTGAGCTCGCGCTCCTCGATGAATTTTTTCCGGTACAGTTCGCCCAGGCGCGCCGAGACGTTCCAGTCGATGTCACGGATGTCGTCACCGAACTCGTATTTGACGACCTGGTCAAATTCTCGACCGCGGCCGCGGAAGGCGGAACGGTACTCACCTCCCAGAAAGGAGTCGGCCGCCATACGGACGCGCCACTCCAACCGGCGCAGCATGGCCAAGGGTGCCTTGCGAGCCGTCTCGCCGGGGCCGGTCACGGTCGTCATCCGGAATTCTCCTCCGCTCCCTCCTTAAGTCCCTGCGGGAACCGGCACACGCTCCAGCACGCCCCGCAGAATCTCGTCGGTGGTCGTCTCCTCCGCCTCGGCCTCATAGGTCAGACCCACGCGATGGCGCAAGGCGTCAAAGAAAACGTTCTGCACCACTTCCGGCGTGCCGTGGTCCATGCCGTGCAACCAAGCCAGCGCGCGGGTCGCCTGCACCAGCGCCAACGAGGCGCGAGGACTGGCTCCGTACGACAAAACCTTGGCCGCCGCTTTGCCCGAACCGTTGTTTCCGGCCGCGGCGTCGCGGGTCGCCCTGACCAACGCCAGCATATAGGCCTGCAAGGGTGGACTGAGGTGCACGTCGTCCACCTGTTCGCGCAGGGCCAGAAGCTCCTCCCCGGAAGAAACCGCCTGAAGTTTCGGCTGCTGGGTCAGTTGACCCCAGCGCTCCATCATCGCCCGCTCCTCCTGCTCGGAGGGATAGTCGACCAACAGCTTGAAAAGGAATCGGTCGATCTGGGCTTCGGGCAGCGGGTAGGTTCCTTCCTGTTCCAAGGGATTCTGGGTGGCCATCACCAAAAAGGGCCGGGGAAGCTGATGGGTCTCTCCGCCGATGGTGACTTGGCGCTCCTGCATGGCTTCCAGCAATGCGCTCTGAACCTTGGCGGGGGCGCGGTTGATTTCATCCGCGAGAACCAGATTGGCGAAGACCGGCCCCTTGTGGACGCGGAAGCTTCCCTCCTTGGGTTGGAACACCATCGTGCCAACCACATCGCTGGGCAGAAGATCGGGGGTGAACTGGATCCGCTCAAAATCCAGCCCCATGGCAGCCCCCAGGCTTTTGATCAGAAGGGTTTTGGCCAGTCCGGGCAGCCCCTCCAAAAGCACATGCCCATTGGAAAGCAGGGCCACCAAAAGTCGTTCGATCACCACATCCTGTCCAATGATGGACTTCTGAACCTCTCCTTTGATCCGCGCCGCCCATTCCGATCCCTTTTTGGCCATGATTCAAAATCCTCCTTCATGACATTCTTGCAGGAGCGGGCGGGTTTTCAACCCCACCGCCCTGGCTCTACTTGCCCGAGAACACCACCGCCCCTTTTTCAATCCTCTCGAGGGTTAACCTTTCTGCCGCGCCGATCACCGCCGTCATTTGGGCCAGGGATTCCGTCCAGCGGTTCCAGGAGCGCAGTACCAACGCGGGCGGCAACGGCAACTTTCCCAGCGTCGCCTCGATCCGGTAAACATCCTCTCCCTGCTCGGATCGGTTAAAGGTCATCTCATGGCGCAAAACAAAATTCCTACCCAGCAGGCGCCCGGTTCGATCCAGCCGCAGGGTCCCATCCTCCATGCCCAGCCGCCAGCTTTCCGTCACCAGCACCACGATGTCCGTCACCTTCAGGGGCGCGAACCGCAGCCGTTTTTCGAGCCAAGCATTGAGGTCGGCATCGGAAACCTTGAGCTCTTTCGGAAGGTCGTTCTTCTCTCCTCCGTATTTCCAATAAATCTCCTCAATCGCCTCGGCCTTGCCCTGGCCCACCTCAAAAGGCTCGGGTGCACTGAGCACCAGTCCGGTGGCTCTGCCCAACACCGCAATGATCACGGCGCCCGCCAGGGTCCAGGCCGTCCCTTTCCACCAGGCCCGATGCCGGATGTACTCGAGGATTCCGTGGAACAGGAAACTGGCCCCCAAGAAGCCGGCCACCACCACCAAGGCGGCCGCCGCCAGCAAAAGCCCCTGCCCCAGTAAAACCGGCGTGGTCTCGGGAATCTCAAGCTTGGCCAGGAAGGCTTCTCGCGCCGCCCGCTCGCGCGCACCTTTCTCTTTTTCCCATTCGTCAGGGCTTAACCACCGGCCTTCGAGCTTCTTTTTCCCTGCCGCCATCTCCGCCTGCTCAACTTTCCAGGGCTCGGCCTGCCGCTCAATCTCCTCGGCACGGGCAGGAAAAGTTTTTTTCACCTCCTCAAATGCCGTGAGCTGGGTCGTCAGCTCCTCCTCGCTGTAGGTGGCCGCCGGGTCGTATGGCTTAGGCATCGCCTTGGCGATGGCTTCGGCAAAAGCCTTCTCCGCCTTGGCCAACGCCTCCGGGTCTTCCTCGCTCGGCAACTGATCCAAGATCTTTTTCCACTTCTCCACCTCTTCCTGCAGTGTGCGCTCCAAAGCCACGGCCCTGGCCTTGGCCTCCAGTAACGCATTGATCGCCGCCACCGCGGTCGCTCTTTCGACCTTTTTCCCGGGGCCCGGCGCCGGGGTCAGCCGGGCAATAATTTTGTCCTTGGGAACTTTCTTTTCCGTGCCCCCGGGCTCGATCAACACGACCGTGCCATCCTTGGCCGACTCCTTTTCCACGAGGACCATTTCATGGGCGGCATCCGCTTTCGACGGCTCGATGATGTACACCTGCACCCCGCCCCATCCGAAGCCCGCTCCCAGCCACCAGCAGGCCACCGCCCAGGCCGCGCCCCTGCGCCAGCCGCCTGCTCTCAACGGCAAAGTTTCCGTGCGGCTTCGGCGATGTCCTTCGGTCCCATCCCGAAATGCTCATACAACTCCCGAGCGCTGTAGGCCGACCGCCCAAACTCACCTTTCATGCCGATTGCCGCACTCTTCACGCCCATCCCCGCAAGGTTCAGCGCATGAACCAGCATGGCTCCCATGCCGCCGACAATCTGATGATCCTCGGCCGTCACCAACTTTCCGCCGGCCTCCGCAACTGCCGGGCTGATCGTGGCCAGATCGGGCCGATTCACGAAGGGATTGTCGATGACCGCCGCCTGTTTTCCGTCTTTCGCCAACAACTCCGCCGCCTCCAACGCCAGCGGGACCATCGGGCCGCAGGCCACGATCGCCACATCCTTACCTTTGCGCAGCACCTCCGCCTTGCCCCAGGGATATCCGTTCGGTCGCTCCCCGATCCGCGCCGCGAAATCTTCACGGCCCGCAAAGAAGATTGCGCTCTCCCCATCCTTGCCCGCCTGCCTTTCTTTGGCCAAGCGCCGGAAGGCCTCCAGCATCAGCGCGTCCGCCTGCTCGGAGCAGCTCACCGCAATCGCCAGCGTGTGGGGAATCGACGCAACGGCGGCGAAATAGGTCGTGGCCTCATGCGAGGCTCCGTCCGCTGCATCCTGAAAACCCGCATGCGTGAACGCCGCCACCAGCGGCCCCTGCGACAGTGCGGCCATGATGATGGGCAGGTTGCCTTTGGTGATGCCGAACTGGGAAAACGTGTCAGCCACCGGCAGAAAACCGGTCTTCGCCAGGCCCGTGCAGGTGCTGACCATGTTGGCCTCGGCCACACCGATGTCGAAGGACCGGCCGGGCACCGCCTTTTGGAACGCGGCCACGCCGGTGGACCCGGCAAGGTCGGCGCTGATCGAGATCACCGGCAGACCCTCTTGCGCCGCCTTGGTCATGGCGCGTGAGAATCCTGCCTGCA
>JBILFP010000003.1:0-37617 GCA_044351535.1 Methylacidiphilales bacterium | reverse complement strand
CGGCAATGGTTTCCACACGGGCGAAAGGCATCCCTGCAGAATGCCTGGTTTCAGTGGAAGTTTAAGCGGGAAGTTTTGTTTTTAATCCCCGGCGAGCGGCGTTTTCCACCTCTTCACCAAATCATTCTGGATGCCGAGGTGATCCAGGATGCGTGCCACCACGGTGTCCGCCACCTGCTCCACCGTTTTCGGCTTTCCGTAAAATGAGGGCACCGCCGGAATCACCGTCGCCCCCGCCTCCAGCAACGTCACCACGTTTCGCGCCTGCACCAGGTTCCACGGCGTCTCCCGAGGAACCAAAATCAGCTTCCTCCGCTCCTTGAGAAACACGTCCGCCGCCCGCGTGATTGTGCTGTCGCTGTAACCGTGGGCAATCCTCCCCAAAGTCCCCATCGAACAGGGCACGATCACCATCGTCTGGAAGGGCGCCGACCCGCTTACAAAGGGCACCTCCATGGTCTTGTCCCCGTGGACCTTGATTTTTTTTGGAATCGCCAGCCCCTTCGCTCCCAACTCCGTGGCCGCCACCTGCTTGGCGTAGGCGCTCAGGACGACGTGACATTCCTCCACTTCCTTCGCTTGGGCCAACTCCGCCAAGAGCCTCTGGGCGTAAATCGATCCGCTCGCCCCAGTCACCGCCACGACCAGCTTCATCGGCCGCCTTTCGCCCGCGCGATCAACTCTCTCGCCCTCGCCGCCGCCTCTGGCGTCGTCCGGCACTCCTCCGGCCATCCGCGGGTGTATCCTTCCCCGGGAAGCTTTCGCGTGGCGTCGATCCCCATGTGACTGCCCACATTGGGGACGCTCGGCGCGTGATCCAGGCTGTCGCAGGGGCTCTTGATGAAGATGGTGTCGCGCTCGGGATCCACGTTCGCCCCAAGATAGAAGAGCACCTCGCTCGTGTCGTGCACGTTGACGTGCTCGTCCACTGCCACGATCACCTTCGTGAACATCATCTGTCCCGCTCCCCACAATCCGTGCATCAGCTTGAAGGCCTGGTAGGGGTACTGCTTCTTCAGGCTCACAAAAGCCAGGTTGTGAAAGACGCCCTCGGCCGGCAGGGCCAGGTCCACCAGCTCGGGAAAATTCATCTTCAGCACGGGCATCAGGATCCGAACGCTGGCCGACCCCAGCCAAAAATCCTCCATTGGGGGCTTGCCCACCACCGTTGCCGGATAAATCGCGTCTTTCCGGTGCGTGACCGCCGTGACCCGGAAGCGCGGGTACTTGTCTACCGGCGTGTAGAACCCGGTGTGGTCGCCGAACGGCCCCTCATCCACCGGTTCCCCCTTTGGATCCACCGTCCCCTCGATCACAAAATCCGCGTCCGCCGGCACCCGGATCGGCTGGCTCACCGCCGGCACAAACGCCACCGACTTTTTTCTCACAAATCCCGCGAACATGTACTCGTCGATTCCATCCGGCAGCGGCGCCGTCGCCGCAAACGCGTTGGCCGGATCCCCTCCCAAGGCCACCGCCACGGGCATCGGTTTTCCCATCTCCCGATACTTCTTCCCGTGTCGTGCCCCCACCTTGTGCAGCTGCCAATGGAGGGCCGCCTCCCAAGGTCCCATCACCTGCATCCGGTACATCCCCACGTTCCGCTCCTTGGTTTCCGGATCTTCCGTGATCACTTGGGGCAGCGTCAGAAAAGGACCTCCGTCCTTCGGCCACGTCTTCAACACGGGAATCTCACCCAATCCCTTTCCTCCATCTTCCACCCGGTGCACCACCTCCTGGCACGAGCCGCTGCCCGTGGAAACCGGACGCGCGTGCCTCAATTCCAGTCCTCTCTTCAAAAGATCCCACGCCTGCGCCAACCCCGCCGGCGGTTTGGCCTTCACCAGAGCCCCCACCTCGTCCCCAATCTCCTCAACTGTCTCCCGACCCAGCGCCATCGCCATCCGCTTCGCCGATCCGTATCCGTTAATCAAAACCGGGAATCCGTACTCTTTGCCGCCCGCTCCCACCGGCTTTTCAAAAAGCAATGCCTTCCCGCCGCCGGGACTTTTCGACTCCTGATCCGCCGCCGCCGCAATCTCCAGGTCCGTCCGCGCCGGTTCCCGGATCCGGAGAAGCTCCCCGCTCCGTTCCAGTTGCTCCACCCAAGCGCGCATCGATTCGTAGGCCATAGAACTCGGAATTCTGCACCTGTCAGGCCCCCAAGCCAAGTTGGCGAGGTAAGAATAAGGGCGGTTAAGTCCTAAACCACAAAATCTAAGATCACCTTAATCTTAATCCTCATCCTAATCCCAATCTAACCCGCCACATCCAACGCATGCTTCCGGAGGTGCTCCAGCTTCACATGCTCGAGGGCCGATTCATGGGTCGACTCCAACACCACGGGCGGCGCCTTCCCCGCCTTCCTGGCTTCCTCCCATCGGGCTGCACACACGCACCAGCGGTCACCCGGCTTCAGACCAGGAAACTCATATTCTGGCCGGGGCGTGGAAAGATCGTTCCCCGCCATCATGCTGAACTTCAAAAACTCCTCGCTCACCTGCGCACAAACCGCATGACACCCGAAATCCGCCTCATGCCCCTCGCAACTCCCCGACCGGGTAAAACCCGTCAGGGGATCCACCGAACACATCTTCAGCGCAGTGCCCAAAACATTCTTCTGATCGCCCCGTTTGGTAACCATTTCCCATCATGCACCGGACCCGACCCCGGGGTCAAAAGAACCCCAAGGGCATGTCAGTAGGTAATTAAATCTATATCCTCTAATGCTTTGTAAAAGTTCACTGCTGGCTCGATTTTCGCCCTAAATCTTGGATGATCATCACATCATGGTTCGAGACCTCCAGCCCACGCCCGAGCCCGACCCGGCGCTGCCCGTCCTCGACCGACTGAACCCGAACCGTTCCTCCACCGCACCTTCCCCCGCGCTCGGCCGCCTCGGACACCCCGGCAACGCTGCCCTGCTGGAGGATCTGTACGAACAGTGGAAAACCGACCCCTCAGCCGTCGAACCCGTCTGGCGCGGATTTTTTGAAGGCTTCGAACTCGGCTGCCAACTCCGCCCACCCGCCCGCACCGGCTCCGCTGCCACCCTCTCCGCTGGTGACGTTCTCCCTCAGGCCCGCCTCTACAACCTTCTCTTTGCCTACCGCGCCCTCGGTCACACCCTCGCGCACCTCGATCCCCTGGGCATCGCACCGCACGAAAACCCCGACCTCGCCCTGTCCACCTTCCGCTTCACCGAAGCCGATCTCGACCAGGTCTTCGACTCCGGCACCCTCGGCGGCGGCGGCCCGCGCACCCTCCGCGACATCCTCGCGTTCCTCCGCGAAACCTACTGCGGCACCCTCGGTATCGAGTTCATGCACATCATGAACTTTGCGATCCGCCGCTGGCTCCGTGACCGGATGGAGCGCAACCGCAACCAGCCCGTCTTCACCCCCGCCCAACAGCGCCGCATCCTGGAGAAAGTCATCGCCGCCGAATCTCTCGAACGCTTCCTCCACACCCGCTACGTCGGCCAAAAACGCTTCTCTCTCGAAGGAGGCGAAACCCTCATCGCCGTGCTCGATTCCCTTCTGGAAGCCTGCCCCGCCAATGGTGTCGAGGAGGTTGTCGTGGGCATGGCCCACCGCGGCCGCCTCAACGTCCTCGTCAACACCCTCGGCAAGTCGCGCCGGAAGCTCTTTACCGAGTTTCACGAAAACTACGTCCCCGAAACTGTGCTCGGCGACGGCGACGTGAAGTACCACCTCGGCTACGAGAACACCGTCACCACCTCGGAAAATAAAAAGATCCGCGTCTCCCTCGCCCCCAACCCCAGCCACCTGGAGGCCGTTGATCCCGTGGTCGAGGGCAAGGCCCGCGCCCGCCAGCGCCTCCGCGAGGACACCGTAAAACGCGAAAAGGTTCTTCCCGTGCTCATTCACGGGGATGGTGCTTTTATCGGCCAGGGCGTGGTCGCGGAAACCCTCAACCTCTCGAAACTCGAGGGCTACAAGACCGGCGGCACCATCCACATCATCGTCAACAACCAGATTGCCTTCACCACGGTTCCGATCGACTCCCGCTCCACCCGCTACTGCACCGCGCCGGCCAAATCCCTTGGTCTCCCCATCTTTCATATCAACGGCGACGACCCCCTCACCGCCTGCGCCGTCGTCCAGCTCGCTCTCGAGTTCCGCCAGCGGTTCCATGAGGACATCGTCCTCGACATCGTCTGCTACCGGAAACACGGCCACAACGAGGGCGACGAGCCCAACTTCACCCAGCCCACCCTCTACTCCGAAATCGACCAACACCCCTCCGTTAGCCGCCTTCTCGCCCGCCGCCTGCTCGACTCCGGGGTTATTACGGAGGAACAGATTCAGAAAATCCGCTCTCAGCTCGATGTCGTTTCCGAGGACGCCCTCCGGGAATCCCGCGAAGCCGTCACCCATTTCCACCCGAAGCTCCGCCCCGACCTCCGCTGTCCCGCGTTGCTCGAACCCACCCCCACCGGTGTCCCCGGCCCCACCCTCGCGAAGCTCGGCCGGGCCATCTCCGCCGTGCCGCCCGATTTCCAGATCAACACCAAGATCCGCAAGATGCTCGACCACCGCCGCGCCATGGCCGAGGGGAAGGCACCCCTCGACTGGGCCTGCGCCGAACACCTCGCCCTCGCCTCGCTCCTCACCCAAGGCCACCCCATCCGCCTCTCCGGCCAGGACAGCCGCCGCGGCACCTTCAGCCAGCGCCACTCCGCCATCTACGACCTCCGCACCCGCGCCCGCTACATCCCGCTCAAGAATCTCTCCAAGGATCAGGCCTCCTTCTGCGTTTATAACTCCCCCCTCTCCGAGGCTGCCGTTCTCGGCTTCGACTACGGCTACTCCCTCGACTGCCCCGACATGCTCATTCTCTGGGAAGCCCAGTTCGGCGACTTCGCCAACGGCGCCCAGACCCAGATCGACCAGTATATCGCCGCCGCTGAATCCAAATGGGGTGTCACCTCCCGGATCACCCTTCTTCTTCCCCACGGCTATCACGGCCAGGGTCCGGAACACTCCAGCGCCCGGCTGGAACGCTTCCTCCAGCTCTGCGCCGAGGACAACTGGGTCGTCGCCTACCCCACCACTCCCGCCAACTACTTCCACCTGCTCCGCCGCCAATCCGTCCGCAAAACCATCAAGCCTCTGGTAGTCATGACCCCCAAGGGAATGCTCCGCGACCCCCGCGCCTCCAGCCCCATCCAGGACTGCACCCGCGGCGGTTTTGAAGAGATTCTGACCGACCCCGCCGTTCTCTCCGGCGCCCGCCGGGTCATCCTCTGCTCCGGCAAGGTCTACTACGACTTGGTCGACTTCCGCGAAAAGCACGGCCTCCCGGACACCGCCGTCATCCGACTGGAGCAGATCTACCCTCTCCACGAAAAGAAACTGCAGATCGCCGTCTTCCAGCATTCGCCCGACGCCGAAATCGTCTGGTGCCAGGAGGAACCCCGCAACATGGGCGCCTGGAACCATCTTGAATCCAGGCTCCGCACCCTCTTCAAAAAGGAGATTCGTTACGCGGGCCGCCGCGCCGCCGCTTCCCCCGCCACCGGCGCCCTCGCCATCCATACCCTCGAGCAAAACCAACTCCTCGCCTCCGCCTTTTCTTTTGCGAAAACTCAGAGCCCGGTAGGGGCGGTTGTCCCAGAGCCTGCGAAGCCCAGCGCGAAGCAGGCCAACCGCCCGATCCCTCCCGCAAAACCTTCTGCTGAGCCACGTGCCGTTACGGTCAAAAATAAAGCTGCCAAGGCCAAGCTTTCCCGGGTTTCTTCTCGTAAACGTAATCGTAAACCTAAACGAAAGAACTCATGAGCACCGCCACATCGAATCTCATTCCTGTGAAAGTCCCCTCCGTCGGCGAATCCATCACCTCCGGCGTGATCGGCAGCTGGAAAAAGAAAAATGGGGACACCGTCGCCTCCGGAGATCCCCTGTTCGAGATCGAGACGGACAAGGTTACCTCCGAGGTCTTTGCCGAAACCTCCGGCACACTTGAGATTCTGGTCGCCGAAGGCACCGAAGTGAAAGTCGGCCAGGTCGTCGCCCACATTTTGCCCGGCAAAGGCCCGGGCAAACCCTCCGTAGCTGCGCCTGCAAAACCGGCCGCTGACAGTAAGGTGGGGGCGGTTGTCCCCAACCGCCCGAGTGCGACCCCGAAAGCTGAAACTTCCGTAAACGTAAACCTAAACGTAAACGAACGCCCTCCATCCCCCATCTCCCCCCGCGAAAGCGGGGGCCCAGCCACTTTCGAAGAAAGGGCTGTGGCGAGAACTTTCCGGGCTGGAAAAGAGTCCCGCCGCCGGATGTCCCCTCTCCGCCGCAAAATCGCCGACCGGTTGGTCAGCGCTCAGCACACCGCCGCCATCCTCACCACCTTCAACGAGGCCGACCTCTCCAAGCTCATCGCCCTGCGCTCGGAAGTTCAGCCGGTCTTCCAGGCCGAGCACGGCGTGAAGCTCGGTTTTATGTCCTTCTTCATCCAGGCCGCCGTCCACGGCCTCAAGGCCGTCCCCGCCGTCAACGCCCGCATTGAAGGCGATGAGATCGTCGAACAACACTACTACGATATCGGCGTCGCCGTCGGCACCGAGAAAGGCCTGGTCGTTCCCGTTCTTCGTGACTGTGACCAACTCGACCTCGCCGGAATTGAAAAGGCCTTGGCCGACGTCGCCCAGCGCGCCCGCGAAGGAAAACTCTCCCTGCCCGATCTCGAGGGCGGCGTCTTCACCATCTCAAATGGCGGCATCTACGGCTCCGTGATGTCCACCCCCATCCTCAATCCCCCGCAGGCCGCCATCCTCGGCATGCACGCCATTCAGCAACGGCCCGTGGCCGTCGACGGGCAGGTGGAAATTCGCCCGATGATGAATCTCGCCCTCTCCTACGACCACCGCCTGATCGATGGCAAGGAAGCTGTCACCTTCCTGATCGAGATCAAAAAGTTCGTCGAAAACCCCACCCTCGCCCTCTTCGGCCTCTCGCCGGCTTAGCTTTCAGATGGGTAGGCCACTTTTGATAAAAGTGGCCGCCACTTGCATCGCAAGTGGCCTACCTAGTTCCGTTCCTTCTTTCTTCTTCGTAAACGTAAACGTAAACGTAAACGAATGGTAAGAGCTTTCATCTTTCTCCTTTTGCCGCTGCTCCTTCTTTCCGCCTGCTCCCGCCCCGGTGACTCCGAGGCGCGAAGAGCTCACGAACTCCTTGAAGCCGGTCGCTTCGAGGAAGCCCGCACCTTGATCGATACCTCCCTTAAAGAAACCCCTGACAGCCCCTCGCTCAGGCAGGAGCGCATGCACCTGGCCCTTTTGCTGGGCCAACCGGAGGTTGCCGCAGGGGAAGCCGGCCAAATCATCCGCTTGAATTCCCAAGCCCAACCCTACCGCCGTCCCATGGAAGACCGACTGCCCGCCGTTCGCGCCAATGCGCTCAAGGCCCTCGCCCTAGATCCTCCCGCTAGGCCTGCACCCGTCACCCTCATCAAGGCCGGCTTGAAGGATCCCGACCCCACCGTCCGCCGTGAAGCCGCCGAAGCCACCCGGATTCTCGATTCCAAGGAAGCCATCAAAGTTCTCCGTACCGCCGCCAAAGACAGCGATTGGCTGACCCGCGCCACCGCCGCCCGCTTGTTCGGGCAGCGCGGCAACCCCGATCTCATCCCCGATCTTTTCAAAATGCTCCAAGACGCCGACTCCTACGTCCGCCGCTTCGCCCGGCGCTCTCTTCTGGAGTTGGCCGAAAAAGCCAAGGCCGAGGCTTACCTTCCCTCCCTTAAGTCCAAGGACCGCACCACTCAGATCGTGGCCGCGCTGGCCCTGGTCCGGCTCAACGACGGCCGTGGAGCCGAAGTCCTGCTGGCCGAAATCGCCAACCCTCTTGGAATTGAACGGGGCGAGTGTGTGAAAGCCATTTCCAAATTGGTCGATCCCCGCGTGGTTCCCGCCCTGCGCGCCGCCACCGGCGACAAGGACCCTGAGGTGCGCGTCGTCTCCCTCATCGCCCTCGGCCTTCTGAAGGACAAGGACTCCGCCCCCCTCTTCAAAAAAATCTCCGCTGATCCTGCTTCCCCCAAAGAGGTCAAACTCGCCGCCGCGAAGGCTCTAGATCTCCTCACCAAACCCGCCGACCAGCCATAAAAGACCTGCGGCTGGAGGGACTGCGCGGGTGCGTCAGCACCCAATCTCCTGTCCCCGGAGGGGAAACCGCAGAGGCCAGGGGCGGGTGTGCGGGGGCCAATCGAACCCAGTTTTTATAATTTAAGTAAGCGGCTGGAGGGAATCGAACCCTCGTGTCTAGCTTGGAAGGCTAGCGTTCTACCATTGAACTACAGCCGCGGAAAAGAACCGTGCGCCGTAGAGGATTCGAACCTCTAACCTCCTGATCCGTAGTCAGGTGCTCTATCCAGTTGAGCTAACAGCGCAAGATCTCAAATCCTACCTTTCCCCTCCGAACGAGGCAATCTTCCCCCTCGGGAACGCTTTTGACCGCCCCCACCTTTTTTGCGAGTCTCTCCTTTTCCGGGCGGATACCGAAGTGGCCAAACGGGGCAGACTGTAAATCTGCTGGCTCTACGCCTTCGCTGGTTCGAATCCAGCTCCGCCCACTTTACCGCTTCAAGTCCCAATCCTCTGTAGGGCCCCGCTCCGCCAGGGCCAACCAACCACCCGCTACCAGGCTTTCCTTCACCTTCACGTTCACCAACAGCCCCCCATCTCCCATCTCCGATCTACAATCTCCCATCTACCCGGGCCCCTTCCCACTTTTTGGCTGATTTTTCCCATCGAGCGTTCGGCCTTCTTGGTCTGCCAGTTCAGCCTGTCTACTAAAAGAGGATGCCCTTCGAGCACCACCGTCAACCGGTTGCCCCGCACCACGTCTTCCTCCGTCGGCTGGCCAACCACCTCTTCATCACTCTCGTCCTCATTGCCTTCACCCTTGGTCTGGGCGTTCTCGGTTACCGGTTCATCGGCGGACTTCCCTGGATCGATGCCCTTCTTGAGTCTGCCATGCTGATGGGCGGGGAGGGCCCCATCTACAGTGCGCAGCTCGCCAGCCCGGCCGCCAAACTGTTCGCCTCCTTTTACGCCCTTTTCTGCGGTCTGGTGCTGATTGCGGGCACCGGGATCCTCCTCGCCCCCGGCGTCCACCGGATCCTCCACCGCCTGCACGTTGCCCGGGAGTAGTCGTGAAGGACAAATGGATCCAACTGGCCCTGCGTCTGGCCGATGCCGCCGCCCTCACCAGCAGCGACCGCTACCACAAGGTCGGCTGCGCCATCCTCCGCAAGGAAGGCAGCGTCTGCGGGATCGGCTTCAACGGCCAACCACCTGGCGTTGACCTTACAGAAGAGGAAGCCCTGCACCGCGACTTCCGCCGTCGCATCACCACGCATGCCGAAAGCAACGCCCTCGCCTTTTGCAAACCCGGAGACCCCTATCTCCTCGCCGTTACCCTACCCCCCTGCGACCGCTGTCTCGTCGACGCCGTCCGCTACGGCGTGAAGATCATCGTCTGCCGCCCAAGCACCGAACCCGACGCCCACCCTGTCTCGTTCGAACTCGCCAAACGCCTCAGCGTCGATCTGCGTGTCATCGATCGATCCTGAGTCACTTCTCCCAAAAAATCCCAAGAAAACCATCTTTGGGGTCAGAGGTCATTGAAGTCTTTGATAAATAATACTTTGTAAGTCGACTTTTTAGGGTTTGGGGTCAGAGGTCAAATTAAGCCCGGGGTTGGTTGCAACTTTGTCTCCATTGGCATACGATTGCGAAATGGCCATCGCAGCTCCTGCTCGGCCGGCAACGACGAAAGCTCCCCAGCTTCCGCCCTATAACCACCAGCCCCGCCCCTATCAGGGCCCGAGCGCGGAAGAAGTCCTGAAACTCCGCAAAGAACACCTTACCCCCTCCCTTTTCCACTACTACCGCAAGCCCCTTATGATCGTGGAGGGGTCGATGCAGTACCTCTACGACGAGAAAGGCCGCCGTTATCTCGACGCCTTTGGCGGCATCGTCACCGTTTCCGTCGGCCACTGTCACCCCGAGGTCCTCGCCGCTGTCGACGAGCAGAACCACCGGCTCCAGCACGTTTCCACCATCTATCTCCATCCCGGCATCGCCCAGTACGGCAAGGAACTGGCCGACTGCATGCCCGGCGACCTCAAGGTCTGCTACTTCGTCAATTCCGGCTCTGAGGCCAACGAGCTCGCCCTCATGCTCGCCCGCGCCTACACGGGCAACTACGACATCATCGCCCTGCGCAACTCGTATCACGGCGGCACCTCCAACACGATGGGCATCACCTCCCACCACACCTGGAAGTACAACATCCCCCACTCCTTCGGCGTCCAGTTCGCCCGCGCCCCCTACCCGTACCGCGGTGCCTGGCCCGCCAACGACCCGCACGCCGGTAAAAATTACGCGGCCGACGTCGAGGAGCTGATCCGCTTCGCCAGCCCGGGCAAGATCGCCGGTTTCATCGCTGAATCCATCCAGGGCGTGGGCGGGGCCGTCGTCCTTCCCGACGGCTACCTGCAGGAAGTTTACAAACACGTGCGCGCCGCCGGTGGTGTCTGCATCGCCGACGAGGTCCAGGCGGGCTTCGGCCGCACCGGCAAGGCCTTCTGGGGCTTCCAGACCCAAGGCGTCCAACCCGACATCGTCGTCATGGCCAAAAGCATCGGCAACGGCACCCCGCTCGCCGCCGTCGTCACCACCCACAAGATCGCCGAGACCCTCGCCCAGAGGATTCATTTCAACACCTACGGCGGCAACCCCGTCTCCGTCGCCCAAGGGCGCGCCACCTTGAAGATCATGCGACGCGACAACCTCCAGCAGCGTTGTGCAGTGATGGGCGACCGCCTACTAGGTGGTCTCCGCAAACTTCAGGAAAGGCATGAGGCCATCGGCGAGGTCCGCGGCATGGGCCTAATGATCGGGGTCGAGGCCGTCAAGGACCGCAAAACCAAGGAGCCCGACCGGGAGTTCATCGCCGAGGTGCTCGAACAGGCACGGGAACGGGGCCTCGTCATCGGCAAAGGCGGGCTCTTCGGGAATGTCCTACGGGTCAAACCCCCGATGTGCATCACCGAGGCCGATGTCGACTTCATGTTGGCGGTACTCGACGAATCCTTCGCGGCTGCGAAGAAGTAATCTTCGATTTTTAGGGCACGAGCTTCAAATGCCCGCCCTTGGCCTTCCGCAAAACCTGTAGAATTTCTGCCATCACGCTCACCGCGATCTCGGCCGGCGAATCGGACCCGATATCCAGTCCGATCGGCGCAAAGACCCTCGCCAACGTCTCCGCCTTCACCCCTTTCGCCTTCAGCTCATCGTACACCTGCAGCACCTTTTTTCGGCTGCCGATCATCCCGATGTAGCCCACCTCCTTCACCTTCACCGCCTCCTCCAAGGCATCCCGGTCGATCATGAAGTTCCGGCTCACCAATACGATCGCATCCTCCCCGCTCCACTTCTGTCCGCGGATCACGGCCTGTGGGGTCTGCTCCACCACCTTCCGGTGCACCCCGGGACAGCTTTCCGTCCATTCCTTCCGGTCATCCACTACCGTGACATGAAAACCGCACTCGGCTGCCAGCCGTGCAATTGCCTGCGCACAGTGCCCCGCCCCCACCAGCAACAGCACCGGGGCCTTCTTGTGGGGCTCGAACCAGAGCGTCACCTCCCCTCCGCAGATCGCCCCAAAGGAATCCGTCTCCCCTTCCCGGAGAGGATATTTTTTCAGCAGATTCTGCCCGTCTTTCAGCCGCTCCTTGGCCTCCGCAATCACCAGCGACTCAAACTTTCCCCCGCCTACCGTTCCGCGGATGGAGCTGTCGGGAAACACCACCATCTTCGCCCCGGGATGGCGCGGCACGGAACCCTGCGTCTGCACCACCGTCACCACCACGAACGGCTGCCCGCTGGTTCGGGCTTCCTGCAGGTCGCTAAAGAAGTCGGAGGCCATCGGCCTCAGGTCCGGCGGATCACCGCCTCGATCTGACCGTGCGGCTCATCGGTGGCCGTGAAGATGACATTGGGATTCTCCATGCCGAAGGGTTTCAGGTTGAAGAGCAGGTTATGTTTGTTGGGCATGGCCAGTGACACCTCGGAGATCTCCGCACAGGCCTTCAGCGCCTCCTCCCCCATCTCGTACATGGTCGTCTGCACCGAGGGACTGAAGTTGTTCATGAACGGCCCCTTCATCGCCTCCAGGATCTTCCGGTTGGCCGTGATGTAATCCTTGGGCTCTTTCGACCATTTCCATCCTGCCGTCACCGCCGTCGCAAAGATCCGGTCATTGGTCTCCGGCAGGGTCGTGAACTCGCACTTGGGATAATTCTCAAAGCCGGACTGGGTCGATTTCAGGATCAGCCAATCCTTCACGCCCGACTCCACCGCCGCCTCCTTCGCCCCTTTGGCGTACTCCACCTTTACCCATGGAATCGGAGATCCCGGGGCCGTGAAGCAGTGATCGTGGTTTCCCATCCGCTCCCAGATCCGCTGACTGATCTCCACGGTGGCCTTCTGCACCTGCGGATACTTGGAGGTAAAATGTTTGGCCAAGTGGACGGCAAAGCGTTCCACCTCGGTCGTCAGGTGGTCCTTGGCCAGCACATGCACGGTGTTTTTGACCGTGTCCGTGGCCACCACCTTGGAGTTGTCCCCGGAGGTATAGGAACTTTCGAAATCCCCCTCCAGCAGGACCTGGGCGTTGATCTCCACCACGGTGTGCCGCTGGCCGTCCCGGAGGATCTTCACCACGCGGACGCGCGATTTGCCGTAACGATGGCCGGATAGTTTGGCTCCCATAAAAAGGACGAAAGAGTATCCTATCCCCTGATGAGTCGTGCAGGCAACGCCTCCGCCCACGCCCGCTTCATGCGGCGGGCCATTGAACTGGGCCGGATCGGCGGTCTGGTCAAAAAAACCGGTGGCCCATTTGGCGCCGTCGTCGTCAAAAACGGCCGGATCGTCGGCGAAGGCTGCAACCGGGTCCTCGCCACCCGCGATCCCAGCGCCCACGGCGAAATTGTGGCCATCCGCGAGGCCTGCCGCCGTCTCCGCACCCACGATCTTTCCGATTGCATCCTCTACACCAGCGCGGAGTGCTGCGGCATGTGCTACTCCGCCGCCTTCTGGGCCCGGATTCAACGGGTCTACTTCGCCGCCACCCACGCGGACGCCCTGCGTTACGGCGATTTCGACGACACTCCGCTGGAGCGACAGCTCCGCCGCCGCTCCACCCAAAGAAAACCCCGCTGCGTTCCCCTGCTCCGCGACGAGGCTCTGGTGGTCTGGAAAAAGTTCCGCGCCATGCCCGACCGCGCCTGGTACTGATTCTGAAAACGCCCCTCACCCAGCTGAACGCCGCCTCCGCCGAGGAGTTCGTCCACCGTCTGGGTGGAATTTTTGAACACTCCCCCTGGGTGGCGGAAAAGGCCGCCACAGGTCGCCCCTACTCCTCCCTCGATTCTCTGCATCAGGCCATGGTCAAAGCCGTGCAGCAGGCCGGGGAAAAGGCCCACCTCGATCTTCTCAATGCCCACCCTGACTTGGTCGGCAAGGCCGTCCTCACCGCTGAATCCGCCTCGGAACAGGCTTCCGCTGGCCTGACCAACCTCTCCCCGGAAGAGGTCCGGAAGTTTCGCGAATGGAACCAGGTGTACCGGGAGAAGTTCGGTTTCCCCTTCATCATCTGCGCCCGACTCAACAAAAAGGACGCCATCCTTGCCGCTTTTCCCAAACGCCTGACCCAGGACCGGAAAACCGAGATCACCACCGCGCTTGAGGAAATCGCCAAAATCGCCAAACTTCGTCTGGAAGACGCAGTCACATGAACGGAAAACTCAGCACCCACGTCCTCGATACCCGCTCCGGCAAACCGGCCGCTGGCGTGAAGATAGAACTGCACTTTGGCGGCAAATCTCTTTCCACCCACACCACCAACGCCGACGGCCGCACCGACGAACCCCTCGTCGCTCCGGGCTGCCTCCAGAAAGGGGAATATGAGCTCCGCTTCCACGTCGGCGCCTACTTCAAGGAGAAGAACTTCCTCGATGTCGTCCCGATCCGCTTCACCGTGACCGATCCCTCCCAAAACTTCCACGTTCCTCTTCTCTGCTCCCCGTGGTCCTACACCACCTATCGCGGGAGCTGACCTGATCCGGGTTGTTTCCCGGGATTCCTTCCTTATGTCCGCTATCGACCTCTTAATTCGCGGCGGAACGGTTGTCCTTCCCCCCGGTGAAAAGAAAATCTCCCTCGCCATCGATCAGGGAAAAGTAGTCGGCCATGGTGACACGGAGGCCAAACAAGTCATCGATGCCAATGATCTCCTCATTCTGCCCGGCGCCCTGGATCCGCACGTTCACTTCAACGAGCCGGGTCGCGAAGATTGGGAGGGCTGGGACACCGGCTCCCGCGCTGCCCGGGCCGGGGGCGCCACCAGCGTGGTCGAGATGCCCCTCAACGCCCTGCCTCCCACCCTCGATGCCGACACCTTCGAAAAGAAACGGGCCGTGGCGGAAAAAAAGTCGGTCGTCGACTTCGCCCTCTGGGGCGGTATCACCCCGCTAAACCTAGACAAGCTGGAGGAACTTGGCCGCGCCGGCGCCCTCGGCTTCAAGGCCTTCATGGTCAATAGCGGCACCCCCGACTTTCCCGGTTCCGACCCCGCCACCTTGAAAAAGGGCATGGGGATCGCCGCCAAGCTGGGCCTTACCGTCTCCGTCCACGCCGAATCACCCGAACCTATCCGGCGCCATACCGAGGAGATCCGCAAAAAGGGCGGCACCTCCGTCCGCGACTACCTGGCCTCCCGCCCGATCGAGACGGAACTGGAAGCCATCCGCCTGGCCTGTGATCTCGCCGGTGAAACCCGTTGCCGCCTGTATATCGTTCACGTCAGTTGCCCGGAGGGAATCGAGGAGATTCAGAAGGCGCGTCAACGCGGGGTCGACGTCACCGCCGAGACCTGCCCGCACTACCTAGTCCTCACGGACGAAGACATGGTCCGCCTGGGCCCGCCGGCCAAGTGTGCCCCACCCCTCCGCTCCGCCGCCTCCCAAAAAGGTTTGCTGAAAAAGATCCGGGAAGGCCACGTCCACACCATTGGCTCCGACCACTCGCCCGCCCCGGGCTCGATGAAAACCGATCCCGACTTTTTCAATGTGTGGGGCGGAATCTCCGGATGCCAACACCTGCTCCCTCTTTTGTTTTTGGCCGGGCTCACCCCTTTGGAAATCGCCCGGCTCACCGCCGAAAATCCCGCCCGCCGGCTCGGCCTCCATCCCCGCAAGGGCTCACTGGAGGTGGGTGCCGATGCCGATTTAGTCCTAATCCGTCGCCAATCCACATCGGTTTCGGAATCCGAGCTTCTCTATCGCCACAAGATCACTCCTTTTATTGGCATGAATCTGCCCGTCCGGGTCGAGGGCACCTTTCTGCGCGGACAGAAATCAGGTCAGGGCCAATTTCTGCGCCCCACTTTGCCGGCCTGACTTTCCTTTCTCCTTACGGTGCCTTGGCTTAAGATTTTACGATGAGTTCCCATCCCCAAGGCGTCGAAGTTCTTGGTCCGAAACTACCCGATAGCGACCGCGTTCTTACCCCCGAAGCCCTCGCCTTTGTCGCCGGGTTGCACCACAAATTCAACGCCGAACGCCTCCGCCTCCTTGCCGCCCGCAAAGAGCGCCAAAAAAAGATCGATGCCGGGGAGCGACCTGACTTTTTGGCCTCCACCAAGTCTGTCCGTGAGGGTTCCTGGAAGGTCAACCCGGTCCCGGCTGACCTTCAGGATCGCCGTGTTGAAATCACCGGACCCACCGACCGCAAGATGCTTATCAACGCCCTCAACAGCGGGGCCAGAGTGTTCATGGCCGACCTGGAGGACTCCCTCTCCCCCACCTGGGCCAACCTCATCAGCGGCCAGGGCAACCTCATGGACGCGGTCCGCCGCACCATCTCCCTGGAGACCAAGGAAAAGAAGTACGCTCTCAACGAGAAAATCGCCACGCTGATGGTTCGTCCCCGGGGCTGGCATCTGCCCGAAAAACACGTCCGGATCGATGGCGAGATCACCTCCGGCAGCCTCTTTGATTTTGGCCTCTACTTCTTCCACAACGCCAAGGAGACACTCAAACAGGGCACCGGTCCCTATTTCTATCTTCCCAAGATGGAGAGCCACCTCGAGGCCCGTCTTTGGAATAACGTCTTTCTCCATGCCCAGGAGGCCCTCGGCATCCCCAAGGGCACGATCAAGGCCACCGTTCTGATTGAAACCATCCTCGCCGCCTTCGAGACGGACGAGATCCTCTACGAGCTGCGTGAACACAGCGCCGGGCTCAACTGCGGCCGCTGGGACTATATTTTCAGCTTCATCAAAAAGTTCCGGAACGCGAAGGAGTTCCTCATGCCGGACCGGGCCCAGGTTTCCATGACCGTTCCCTTCATGCGGGCCTACTGCCTCGAAGTGATCAAGAACTGCCACCGCCGCGGTGCCCACGCCATGGGAGGAATGGCCGCCCAGATTCCCATCAAAAGCGACGCGGCCGCCAACGAGGCCGCCCTCACCAAGGTGCGGACCGACAAGGAGCGCGAGGCCAACGACGGACATGACGGTACCTGGGTCGCCCACCCCGGCCTCGTTCCGATCGCCCTGGAGGCCTTCAACAAGGTGATGCCCAAGGCCAACCAGGTCGACCGCCAGCGGGATGACGTCAAGATCACCGCCGCCCAGCTCATCGAAGTGCCCAAGGGCACCATCACCGAGGAGGGACTTCGGCTGAACCTCCGCGTCGGCATCCAATACGTGGCCGCCTGGCTGGCCGGCAACGGCTGCGTCCCGCTCTACAACCTGATGGAGGATGCCGCCACCGCGGAGATCTCCCGCGCCCAGATCTGGCAGTGGCTCAAATGGGGCGCCAAGACCGACCAAGGCGTGGTCATCAATTCGGCCCTCTTTGACAAGATCGTTCCCGAGGAACTGGCCCGGATTGAAAAAGAAGTCGGCCCTGCCTTTGCCAAAGGCAAATACCGCGAGGCCGCCGAGATGTTTTCCAAAATGTCCATGAGCTCTGAATTCGACGACTTCCTTACCCTCCCCGCTTACGAGAGACTGGATTAGTTCGGAGACACCTCTTCTATCGCTTTCAAACAGTAATACTTCACCGCCTCACTCATGGGAGGGTGGAGGCTCTCCAAATCTTTCCGGCTGCACCAACGGATGTCGTGGTGTTCCCCCGCCGCCAGGGTCACCTTCCCTGATTTCGGCCGGGCCAGGTAGATGATCCCGATGTGCTCGTGAGTCGGGCTCACCCGGTGGATATCCAAAAACCTCGGCCGCACCAGCGCCTTGGTGCCCGGACCGGTGGTCGGCGGCCGCTCCCCGATCAGCTCAATCTCCAGCCCACACTCCTCCTTCGCCTCCCGGTAGGCCGCCTGCTCGGGATCCTCGTCCAGCTCGATGTGGCCGCCGATCGGCAGCCATGCATCCAGCTTCTTGTGATGAATGAGCAGAACCTCCCCGTCCTGCACGATGAAAAGGCTGACGGTGAAATCGATCTTCTCGTGGATGTGGGGCATCAGCGTCCGGCCGTCTCTTCCCCGAACACCTTCAACCCATGGACTCCTCCGTTGGGGAAATGCATGTAGAGAAGGTGGGTGAAAGGCCCGCGCTCTTTCAGCGACCGAAGCCGATGGTAGGTGTCCGCACGCAGCGGGGCGAAGGGCAAAACCGGTTTCCAGGGGCAGCCGGCCGGGAGATGCGGCAGGATCAGGAAGCGGGTCCGGTTGCGGACGCCCTTTTCCTTCAAATAACGCCGCCCGAGCATGTACGACTGCAAATCCTTCGGCACCACGGTCCTCCCGCCTGCAAAAACCACTTTCCAGCCGGGCGCTTTTCTCATCAGCTTTGTCACCTTCCCCTTCTCCGCCCGCACCCCGTAAACGCAGGCCGCCAAGGGTGGATTCAGCCGATGGAGATAGGTGTCGATGACGATCTCCCCCAACCGGGCCGGACGGCGCAGGTGGAAGACCGCCCGCTCGCCGAAACCGGATCGCGACGACTCCCATCCCACCATATGCATCTCCCGCCGGTTGCCCCGCACCGCCATCTGCGGCTTGCCGTAATGGATGTCGGAAACATGGGTGATCTTGGCCTGCTCCAACAGATTCTTGGGGGCCGGCGGTTGGGCCACCTCCGTCGTGCCCAGTAAAAGGACCCGCGTGAGCCCGCCCTCGGAGTGAAAATCCGCCCGGGCCTCGGTCGCCACCGTGGGACGGATCCTGAATTTGTGCTCCCGGTCGGGCCGCAACGGCTTCCGCAGCAGGACCGTCGTCTTCTTCCCGGTGACCGCGTCCTTGAGGTGCAGGGTCACGGCCGGAACGTGATTGCCCGTGTGCCAGCGGGTGCTGATCCAAACTTCGCGGATCCGGGCCCGCTTTTTCAGGCCGATCTCCATCCAGTGAACGGCGTGGTCATCGAACACAAATCCCTTCCCGGACCTCCGCGTGGCCCGGTGCCGGCTGCTCTCATACCCCCAGTACTTCACCCCCATGTGGGTGAACTGCTTGCGGCAGTCCGGCGGACTGCGGAACTGCACCGTCTCGTGCGGATTGGTGAAGTCCGACTCGGAATACGCCATCACAAACGCGGGGATGGGACGGGCACGCGGCATCTGGATGCATCTTATCGCTCCCCCGCCCCCACGGAACCCTTCTTTCCGCCGACGCCCCTTTCTTGCTAAAACTTTCTTAGGTTGAACTTCCCTCCCGCCTTCCACCTCCCGCCTTCCACCTGAGCCATGATCCTCAAACCCTCTCCCCTGACCGCCGCCAACTTCTCCGCCTACGGCGACGTGTTGGAAGCCAAGGCGGCCAGGGAGATCCGAAAAATCAACTACGGCCATACGCTTCGCCATCACGATCTCGCCAAGCTGGATCTCACTTCGGAAGGCGGAACGCCCACGGTCTCCATCTTCCGCACCAATCCCTTGCCCCGCCCCATCGAACTCAAGCTCATGGAACGACACCTGCACGGCAGCCAAACCTTCTTCCCCCTGCAGGGACGACCCTATCTTGTGGTGGTGGCCGCTCCCGGGGAATTCAAGGTCTCCAACCTTAAGGCTTTTCTCGCCTCCCCCGATCAAGGCGTGAACTATCGCCGGGGAACGTGGCACCACTACAATCTGGCCTTGGAGAAAACCTCCGACTTCCTCGTCCTCGACCGCACCGCCCCCCAGGAGGACTGCGAGGAGATCACCCTCCCCGCCTCGGAAAAAATCACGATCGAGGATTAACTCCGCGCCGGCTTTCCCGGCCCTGCCCAACATCTTCGGAAATAGCCGTTGCGGTTGATGCGCGTTCTATCAAAAATGGGGCATGCAGAACCTCCACCTTTCCAAAATTTCCCGGCGCAGGTTTTTCTGCTACGGCTTCGCTGGCCTCGCCGGCCTGACCGGGGCCGGACTCACCCGCTACCTCCCCGGAACCTCCTGGGCCGCCAAGACAGAAGATGGCATCACGGTGGAGGACGCGGTCTACGAGGGCATCCGCGAGTCCCTTGGGAAATACATCTACCTCACCCCGCAAAAACTCGGCGGCGGCACCCACGCGGTTGACCTTGGCACCCAGAAGACCCTCTCCTGGATCTCCTACTGGAACTACGGGGACTCTTGCCCCATCTCCCACCATCTCGCCGCCTTCTATGCCGACAGCGGCGACCCCTACAAGGGCTTCGAGTTCGTCAACTCCACCCAGGGCGGTGACAACGTTCTCATGTACGGGCTGAAGACCCGCATCAAGGAAAACGGGATGCTCGGAAAACACGGGATGGGCAACAACATCTACCGCGTCGGTTACGACGGGAAGACCGGGCAGATGGAGCTCCTCGAAAACATCGCTGAAACCACCGGCATCGGCCTCGGCGTCCACACCGTTCCTTTTCCGGACGGTAACGGCTTCGCCTGTGCCGACGGCCAGAAGGACGTGGCCGCCTTTTTCTCTCGGGCCCGTGGCCAGGACAAGACCAAGGTCCTCACCGCCTTCCGCGGCGACTGGGCACCCAACTCCAAAACTCTCTCCGACACCTGGACCAAGGGCGGCACCATCCGCCTCACCCGCCTGGCCCCGGGCAAGGACGGCAAGTACGACTACTTCGGTACCAAGGGCAACAAGATCAACTACGAGATGGCCCCGATGGCGGAGCTCCTCGTCGAACGCGGCCAGACCCCCGGCGACAGCCCCCACACCCTCACCGGCCTGGATTTCTGCCTGCACGACCCCCGCAACCGCTACTCCATCGCCGGCCTCCGCATGTGCGGCGGCGGCTTCGTGATCGACCGCACCACCATGGAGCCGATCTGCTACCTCCTGGCCAACGAGGGACTGGCCGACAACTGGCCCGTCAAAAAAGTCTCGGGCAATCCGGACACGTGGGAAGTCACGCTCCCCTCCGTCGGCAACCCCATCCACGAAACCGGCTTCAACCCGTCCGGCAACCACCTGGTCATGATGAACAACCTCCGCGCCAACAACGTGGCGGTGTTCGACACCGCTTCGGATGATCCCCGCAACTGGAAGCGTGTCACCTTTGTGAAGGACAAGGAGTGGGTGGGCGAATATCCCTCCCCCTTCCACGTCAACTTTTCCATCGACGGCTCCAAATGCTTCTTCACCGTCCTGCGGCCGAAGCCGATGAAGTCCGATGTCTATGTCGTCTCCACGAAGGATTGGAAAGTCATCAAGAAGTTCCGCAACGTCGGCGTCGACACCCAGACCACCGCCACCACCTACGACGGCAAGTACGCCCTCATCATCTTCTCCGGGTTCCAGCGGATGGAGTCGGGTGCCTTTGTCTTCCGCCAGGACACCCTGGAGCAGGTCGGCTACATGCCCAACTTCGGCGGCCATCACGACTGCGTCATCGTTCCCTCCAAGGTGGAAGAGATGAAGTTCAGCCGCAGCTGCACGGTCTGACGCCCGGCCCGTCTTGACGCTCCTGCCGCTCGGTCTCCGCCTGCTCCTGCAGGAGGTTCGTCGTAGCCCCGGGCGGATTCTTCTGCTCTCCGCCGCCGTGGCGATCGGTTCGGCCTCCATCTTCCTGTCCCTCGTGTTCCGCCAGACCATCCAGGCGGGGCTGGAGAACTCCCTCAACCGCCTGGGCGCGGACGTCCTCATCCTGCCCAAGGGCGTCACCCACAATCTCACCGCCGCCCTCCTCACGGGCGAGCCCGGCTCGCCCGCGCTCGATCCCGGCATACTTCCCGTACTTCAGGAAATTCCCGGCATCGAAACGATCGCCCCCCAGCGTTCCTTCACGGTTGAATCGGACGAGGGCCACGGGGAGACCGAGCTCGTCGCCTTCGATCCCCAAAACGACATCACCGTCCTGCCTTGGGTTCGGACCCGTCTTGACCGGCCCTTTCGCACCGGCGATGTCATCGTGGGCGGCCGCCGGCCCGAGCCCGTGGGCTCTGCCATTTCCTTCCGGGGTCACTCGCTCGTGGTGTGGGGAAAGCTCGGCCTTTCCGGGGTGGGCCCCATGGAGCGCTCCATTTTTGGATCATTTGAAACTTTTACGCGGAACCTGGGCGGTCACTCCGTCCTCTCCGGGTCGCCCGAACCTTCCGCCCTTCTGCTCCGTCTGCGTCCGGGTGCGGAAGCCGGGGCGGTCCGCTTCGCCCTTGCCTCCCAACCCTCGCTTCAGGTCATCACCGGTTCCGGGCTCGGCATCCAGGTGCGTCAGGCCATCCGCACCATTCTGGCCGGCTCCTTTCTCGCCACCCTGACCGGTCTGGCCATGGCCGGCCTGCTCACGCTCGGCGTTTACGCCGGGGTCGTTTTGGAAAGGCGGTCCGAGCTGGGCCTCCTTCTCGCCATGGGACTCTCCCGCACCGGTCTTTCCCTTTGGCTGGCGGCCGAGGCCGCGCTCTGCGCACTCCTCGGAGCTCTGTTTGGAGTCTTGGTCGGAGCGGCGGGTCTTGCCGTCTTCGCCCGTTCCTTCGGCTACCTGCTGGTTTCCCGCGGGATCGACTTCACGGCTCCCGCCCTCGCCTCTCTTCTCTTTCCCGCCTTGGTGAGCCTGCTGCTTTGCTCGGTCGTGGCCGGGCTCGGCGCTCTCTTGCCCGCCTGGCGATTGGCGGGCCGCGAGCTTTATCAACTCATCCGGGACGGCCGCGAATGAAAACCGTCCTGCGCGCCCGCAACCTCTCCCGGATTTATCCGACCCGCCGCGGCTCCGTCACGGCCGTGGAGTCCGTCTCTCTGGAAATCGGCGTGGCAGAGTTTGTTGCCGTCTGCGGGCGTTCCGGTTCCGGCAAATCCACGCTCATGGCCCTGCTCGGCGCCCTCGCCCGGCCGGATGACGGCTCGCTGGAACTGGAAAAAACGGATCTGCTGGCCCTTTCCCGCCGCGAGCTGGGCAGGATCCGGTCCCGGCGGATTGGTTTTCTCCTGCAGACCAACTCCCTGCTTCCGGGACTCACCGCCCTCGATAACGCCGCCCTTCCGGGAATTCTCGCCGGCGACGCCCCTCGGGAAGCCTATGAACGCGCCGAAAAACTGCTGACCCGCTTGGGCATGGGCGGGAGATGGGACGCCTTTCCCCAGGAGTTGTCCGGCGGACAGCAGCGCCGTGTGGCTCTCGCCCGCGCTCTCCAGCACAGCCCGGCCCTTCTGCTTTTGGACGAGCCCACCAGCAATCTCGACCCCCTGGCCGAGGAGGAGATTCTCCAGCTTCTCCGCGAGCTCCGGGACGAGAGAAAGATGGCCATTCTTGCGGTGACCCACGGCGACAATCTCGCCGCCTTGGCCGATCGCGTGCTCCAGATGACCTCCGGGCGGTTGACCGAGGGCAAGGTGCCCAAAGCCTTGCCCGCCCGCCCGCGGTTGGACCAGGATTCCCTGCCCGCCTTTGAGCAGACTCCGGCGGGGCTGGCTCCTTCTGTTCCCCAAGCGGCCCCGGAAAGCGACTGGCGTGGCCCCTTCTCCTTCTTCCTCGCCACACTCGTCATTGGAATCGCTCTGGTCTTTACGACCGACCGATTGGTGGCCTGGGGCCAGGGACGCCAGCTCTGGGCGAAGCAGGAAAAGAAGCGGATCGCCGAGGAGATCGCCTTCCGGCATCTGCGCGCCGATATCGAATCCGTCCAGGCGTCCGGTAAAGGAGACGTCGAGGCGTCTCTTTATCTGCAAAACTACGATCCCACGCGGACCTTTTATGTGCTCGGCCCATCCCTTCGCGCCTTTTACCAGGCGGACGGACGCTGGGAGTCGATCCCCGTAGAAACCGCTGCCGGCTCGGACGAGGCCATCCGCGAGATCCTGCCCGCAAAAACCCTGGTGCCGTTCTCCTTCACCCTCCTTCCTGCAAAATACGACGAGCTGATCCTCGGGTACTTCCACATCCGCTTCAGCGGGGCGATGGTGGTCAGCGAAACGCGGGACGCCAAGGGCGACCTTTTTGAGAGGCAGGACGACTACTACATCTACCTCAAGGATCCGCGATTGACGGACGACCAGATCCGGCGGAAGAACGGCTGGAAACCCGGCAGCGTCGTTCCTCCCTGGATGGCCATGCCGGCCCATTGAAGATGAAATCTCCCTGGCTCATCACCGCCCTCCTCGTGACCTCCGCAGGGCTGATCGGCTGGTTGACCCGGCCCACCGAGCCGGACGTGGCCGCCAAGGAAAAGGAGTCCCGCCGGCATCCCGCTCCTCCCGCCGATCTGCAAAGTGCTAATCGTCACATCGGCCAAACGATCGCGGACGAACGGCTGGAACGGATGGACGGACAACCACGGAGCGTGCGCGAGTTAACTTCAGGAAAGCCACTGGTCCTGGTTTTTTTCAGCCACGACTGCGACTGCAGTCTGGAATTTGCCCGCTATTTCGCCGCCGCCATGGAGAAGTCAAAAGAGAAGGCCGGGTGGTATTTCGTGTTTGCCGACACTCCGGAACAGATCGCCGGTTTCCATTCCAAAAGTGGCCTCACCCTTCCCTCTCTTCGGGATCCGGGAGCTGCGTTGTCCAGGCGGCTGGAAATCAGCAAATCCGGCCCCTTTGTCCTCGTGGATCCTCGGGGAACAGTCGAGGCCATCTGGCCCGGCGTCTCCCTGAACGGCCTGGAGGACCTTTTCAGCCGTCTGGGACTTCCCTCCCCGTCCACCCACCAACTCTCCGGCATCCCCCACTCCCCCACCGCCGGCTGTCCGCTCCATCCCAAGTCTTAATCGTTTCGGCTCCGTTCACGTTCACCTTCACGATCATCTCCCGCCTTCCACCTACCACCTACCTCCCATTCCCGAAGCCCATTTTTACCGGACTGTTCCTGGGCTAGCTTGAAGAAGCCATGGATTCCCTGACCCAAATCACCCTCGGGGCTTGTGTCGCCGCCGCCGCAGTTCCGCCGGGACAAAGGCGCAAGGCCGCCGGCCTCGGGGCGTTCCTCGGCACGCTCCCCGATCTGGATGTGTTCCTCAGCTACGGCGGCCCGGTCGAAAACTTCACCATGCATCGCGGCTTCAGCCACTCCCTCTTTGTCCTCGCCGGGGTCGGCACCCTTCTCTGGCTTGTCCTAAGGCGTTGGTGGGCCCCAGTGCGCGAACATCCCCGCTCATGGCTGACCGCCATCCTCGCGGCCCTGCTCACCCACCCGTTGCTCGACGCCCATACCGCCTACGGCACCCAGCTCTTTTGGCCCATCCCCTCTCCGCCCATAGCCTGGGCGACCCTCTTTATCATCGATCCGCTCTACACCCTACCGCTTCTGGTTGGCCTGATCGCCGTACTCATCCGCCCCACTTCCAAGATATCCGGTCGCTTTCTGATGGCTGGCCTGTTGCTTAGCACGCTTTACCTCGGCTGGTCGTGGATCGCCCAAGGGGTGGTCGCGCACCACGCCCGGCAGTCGCTCGCCGCCCAAGGGATCTCCACACCCCGGATGTTTATCACGCCCTCTCCCCTCAACACCCTCCTCTGGCGGGTGGTCGCTCGTACGGAAAATGGATACTTCGAGGGTTTCGACTCTTTGGTGGCCGACGACGGCCCAATCCGGTTCACCTTTCATCCGTCCGACGATCAAGCCCTAGCTGCCGCTTCCGCTGATGTTCCGGCAGCCGGCCGACTTCAGTGGTTCGCTGACGGCTTTGTCAGTGCCGACGTGTCGGACGGAACCCTCATCATCACCGATCTCCGGATGGGCGCGGGAGACAACTACGTCTTTCGTCATGCTGTCGCTGAATACGGCAACCCCCGTTGGCAACCCATCCCCGCCCAACGCCTTCCCATGCTCTCCCGCTCCGGCCTCCTCTCCGCCACCTGGGAACGGATCTGGTCGGACTCTCTCTGATAAATTTCTTTTTTTGTTTTTTGGGATTGGTAAATCCCTGAACCCGGCCCAAACGCTTGTTCCCCATGAAGCTTTTCTTTTTATTTTTTCTGATCCCTTGCCTGATTTTTAGCGCAGACCAAAAGTCGGATGTGTCCCGGGAACAGAGATTTCCCGATGTGGGCAAACTCCACATCGACGAGGCCAAGTTGATCTACGGCCAGCCCACCTCCACAGAGAAACTCCACGGAGGAGTCGAGATCCTGCGCTGGAGTCGGACTTCCACTAACACCGCGACGGACGACTGGATCGCCAACCCCTACCGGAGAATTCCCCCCGGCGGATATGTTGACCCCACGGCTAGCTTCACCATGGCCCTCACCTTCGACAAAGATGGAATCCTCGCGGCTCGCCGCTTCGAGGGCGACTTCCCCGGCTTCGGCGACTACGACGCCATGTTTCGGAAGCCGTGAGTCCCTTTCCACCTTAGACCCTCTACCTTCCACCAAACCTACAGTCCTCTCATCGGAGTAATGGGCCTGTCATAAAACAAAAATACTTGTTGACGATTCTCCAATTTTATATACGATCATTTTAATCGTATATGCAGCTGTCCAAAAAAACTGACTACGCACTGAGGGTGTTATTCACTCTCGCGGAGTACCATGGTCGGGGCCCAATCCCGATCCGGGAGCTGGCCCGCCGGAACGATGTGCCCAAGCGTTTCCTTGAGCACATCCTTTTGGACTGCAAATCCCAGAACTGGGTCGATAGCTCCGCCGGCAAAGAAGGTGGCTACTTTCTTGCTAAGGAACCTTCTCAAATATCTATGGGAGAGGTGGTTAGGTTTTTCGATGGTTTCCTCGCCCCCATCCCCTGCGTCTCTATCAAAAATTACATCCCCTGCACCCAGGAGTCAGTCTGCCGATTTCGTCGGCTCCTCCTGGAGATCCGGAACTACGTGGCCAAGGTTATGGACCAAGCCTCTTTGGCCAAAGTCATGCTCAATGCCCCGGTTTTACCCGGGGAACTGCTGGCCCTTCAGGGTGTCAACGGAGAAGGGATTTAATTTTTTAGGTCTTAATAACGACCTTTATTATCGTATATGACCGCCGAAACCCAAAACTGGATCGAAGTGATTAAGGAGAAGCTGGGCGGACTCCGCTACGGCCAGATCCTCCTTACGGTCCACGATGGCCGGGTCGTCCAGATCGAACGGACCGAAAAGACTCGACTGGAGAGCTCTTCCTCAAAAACCAACCAACCCACACGGGAGGATTAACAACCCCAACACCCTCGAAACGACAGCTCTAGCGGAACTGACCGGACAACCGGAGGTGCCTCTGAAATCAACCAAGGAAACCTCCATGAATCAAAACCTCATCACCGTAATCGTCCGGTTCCTGATGCGCTTCGGCGTCTTCATCCTCGTGACGACCCCCCTCACCTCTCTCCACGCCCAGAACTCGGCCCAAGCCCAGGACCAGTCGGTTCAGGACCAGCTGGAGGCCCTGCGCAAAGAAATCGCCAATCTCAAGGCCGCCCAAGGCAGTGCTGTGCGCGAGGGCGCCGCACCCCGGATTCAGCAACAGGGTGCCGGTCAGAACATTGGCGGCACCACGGAGCAGGAAAGTATCGGTGACGACACCAACTTTGACGTCGGCAGTCGCCTCAGCGTGGTGGAGCGCAACCAAGAGATTGCTGCCGAGGAGGCTGCTAAGAAGGCCGCTGAATCACCAAGGATCTCATTTACTGATAAGGGATTCACGCTGCGCTCGGCTGATAATCAACATGCCTTGCGTTTGGGGGGAACCCTTCAGCTGGATGATCGTCAGTACGTGAACCAAGCCAACGATGCCAACAACCAGTTCATCGTTAGACGCGCCCGGGTTTATGCCTCTGGCACCCTGTGGAAGTACGTTGATTTTCGCTTTATGCCGGATTTCGGTTTGGTGGATGCCCAAAATCTTCGCAACACCGCCATTATCGCGGATGCGTGGCTTAATTTTAAAGCCATCCCCGAGGCCCAGGTCCAAGTCGGAAAATACAAACCACCATTAGGGCTCGAGATGTTGCAGTCCGATCAGAACACCGTCTTCATGGAGCGTTCGGCTACAACCCAGCTTCAGCCCTCCCGGGCCTTAGGGGTCCAGGTTCATGGCCTGCTTTTTGATGACGAGCTGTCTTACGCGGTAGGGGTATTTTCTGAATCCCCCAACAACTATACCCAAACCGTGGACACCACCCTGGGTTACGGCATTGCCGCCCGCCTTTTCGCCCGTCCTTTCGTCAACGATGCGGACGAACTTTCAGGTCTTGGGTTTGGAGTCGCGGGATCCTACGCCAACGACTTTGATCCGAGTGCCGCCGGAAATAATGCCATCAGCAATGGACTCAATAGCTACGCATCGGATACAGGCGTGACCTTTTTTAACTGGCAATCCGGGACTGGGAGTCCCACGCGGGATGGCGCCATTTACAGAATCATCCCTCAGGCTTTCTATTACTATGGTCCGTTTGGAATTCAGGCAGAATACATTCTCCAGAGCCAAGGCGTGGAACTGGTGGGCGCCGGAACCACCAATCCCCAAATCCGTGATACCAGTTGGGCTTGGCAAACGACCCTGAGTTACAATCTGACGGGGGAAGACAACGGTTTTGACAGTCTCACCCCGAAGAACAACTTCGACTTCTTTCAGACTGACGACCCGGATGCGGTTGGGCTTTGGCAGATTGCCTTCCGGGCTGACCAAATCCAGTTAGATGAGGATCTTTTCCAGAGACTCCCCGGTAGCAGCACCACTACCACTCTTGCGAACGGGAATACTGGCAACAACGCCCGAACCAACGCCCGTGGGTTTAACTCCTACAGCCTGGGATTCAATTGGTACTTAAATCCGAATATCCGCGCATCGGCAAATGCGGTTTACACCCAGTGGTACTACTCCGCCAACGGTGGAACGAGCGGTATCGGCGTGCCATCCAACAACTCAAACATCACAAACAACGAATTCGGCATTACCACCCGACTTCAACTGTTCTTCTAAATCAAACCCGCTTCACAAAGGAAAATCATAATATGAAAACCAAACTCACTCTTATCGCCGGGTTTCTCGCCCTGGCCCTCTCCGCCCAGGCCGGGCGGGAACTCCTCAACGTCTCCTACGACCCCACCCGGAAGCTCTACGAGCAGTACAACGAGCTCTTCCGGGCTTACTGGAAGAAGAAGACAGGTGAGGACGTTAAAATTAACCAATCCCACGGCGGCTCCGGTAAGCAGGCCCGCTCGGTGATCGACGGCGTTCCCGCCGACGTGGTCACCCTCGCCCTCGCCGGCGACATCAACAACATCGTCAACCGCGCCAAGTCAGTCCCCAAGGACTGGCAAACCCTCCTCCCCCACAACAGCACTCCCTACCAGTCCACCATCATCTTTGTGGTTCGGCCCGGCAACCCCAAGAACATCAAGGACTGGGGCGATCTGGTGCAGGAGGGCGTTCAGATCGTCACCCCCAATCCGAAAACCTCGGGCGGCGCCCGCTGGAACTACCTCGCCGCTTGGCGCTGGGCGGAGAAGGAGTTCAAGGGCGACCAGACCAAGATCAAGGAGTACATCAAGAAGCTCTACGGCAACGCCCCGGTCCTCGATACCGGCGCCACCGGCTCCACAATCACCTTCGTCAAACGGAAGATCGGCGACGTCTATCTTGCCTGGGAGAATGAGGCCCACCTTATTGCTGAAGAGTTCCCCGGCCAAACCGAGATCGTCGTCCCCCCATCCAGCATCCTGGCGGAGCCGTCCGTGGCGGTGGTAAAAAAGAACGCGAGCAAAAACGGAAATGAGGATCTGGCGGAGGCTTACCTGAAGTTCTGGTACACCCCGGAAGCCCAGGACCTCGCTGCCCGGAACTACTTCCGTCCCAGCGACAAAAAGGTTCTGGAGAAATATGCCTCTCAATTCCCCAGCCTTGAACTGGTGGATATCAAGCATTTCGGCGGCTGGGCCGAGGCTCAGAAAAAGCATTTCGACGACGGCGGCATCTACGACGAAATCTTCAAGCGCTGATCGCTTATGCCTCTTCATCACGACGTCCTCGACACCATCGGCCGGACCCCGCTCATCAAGCTTGGGCGGGTGTCCGCCGGAGTGCCGGCCACCGTCGCCATCAAGGCGGAGTTCTTTAATCCCCTGGGCAGCGTGAAGGACCGGATCGGGGCGGCCATGATCACGGCCGCCGCCAAGGAAGGTCGGATCACACCGAAGACCACGATCATCGAGCCCACCTCCGGAAACACCGGCATCGCCCTCGCCTTTGTCGCCGCCGCCCGAGGCTACAAGTTGATCCTCACCATGCCGGAGAGCATGAGCCTGGAACGGCGCACCCTGCTCGCCCTGCTCGGCGCCAACCTCGTTCTCACCCCGGCCGCCGAGGGGATGAAAGGAGCCATCGCCCGGGCCGAGGCATTGGCCAAGGACATCCCGGACTCTTACATCCCCCAACAGTTCAAGAATCCAGCCAACCCGGAGATTCACCGGAAAACCACCGCCGAGGAGATCTGGAAGGACACCGATGGCAAAATCGACATCTTTGTCTCGGCGGTGGGCACAGGCGGGACCATCACCGGGGTGTCGGAAGTGATCAAACCCCGCAGAAAATCCCTCAAAGCCATCGCTGTGGAACCCAAGGACTCCCCCGTGATTTCCCAGACGCGTTCGGGTCTTCCGATCAAACCGGGCGTCCACAAGATTCAAGGCACCGGCGCCGGCTTCGTGCCCGATAACCTCCATCTGGACGTGGTGGATGAGGTCATCACCGTCAGCAACGAGGACGCCATCGCCATGGCCCGACGCCTCTCCAAGGAGGAGGGCCTGCTGGTCGGTATCTCCACCGGCGCCAACGTCCACGTCGCCCTCGAGGTCGCCAAACGTCCGGAGAATAAGGGCAAACTCATCGTCACCATCGGCTGCAGCACCGGCGAGCGCTACCTCTCCACCGCCCTGGCCGAAGAGGCACGCAAGGCCGTGGCCGGATAACCATGCCACTCGCTCCCCACTCCTCGCTGATCCACGGCCCGGGCCTGGAGGCACTCCTCGCCCCCCTGGAGTGCCAACTCACCAGTTCGCGCCACCTCAGCGCTCATAAGCTCGTCTACCGAAACCATCTCACCGAGCCTCACTTCCTTCCCCGCTTCCGTTTTCTCGGTCCGGAAGGTGGCGACTCGTACCACCGGCTTGGTGTCTTCGCCGGCATCCACGGGGACGAGGTCGCCGGTTCTCTGGCCGCCGTACGGTTTCTCGGCGAACTGGTCGCCCGGCCGGAACTAGCTCGCGGCTACGAGATCTTTCTCTACCCGGTCTGTAACCCCACCGGCTATGCCGACGGCACCCGCCATAATCGCGCCGGCCTCGACCTCAACCGGGAGTTCTGGCGGCATTCCGAACAGTTGGAGGTCCGGGTCCTCGAGAACGAAATCCGCCAGTTGAACTTTGACGGCTACCTTTCCCTCCACGCTGACGACACCAGCGACGGCCTCTACGGCTTCGCCCTCGGCACCACCCACGCCATCCATGTCCTGGCGCCCGCCCTCCGCGCCGCCTCCGCCATCCTCCCCCGCAACCGTCGCCGTCGCATCGACAACTTCCCCGCCCGCAACGGCATCGTTCGGCAACGCTACGTCGGCATGCTCGGCCCCGCCCCCGGCACCCGACCCAAACCCTTCGAGGTCGTCCTGGAAACCCCGGCCCTCGCCCCCATCCCCGCGCAGGTCGACGCCTCGGTCGTTGCGCTTCACACCATCCTGGAACACCACCGCGCCCTGCTCTCCTTCAGCCAGAACCTCTAAACCGGACCACACCCGTATGAAGGTCATCACCGCCCGCCGACAAGTACTGCCCGGATTCGGACTCAGTCTCGGCTTTACCCTGTTTTATTTCGGTCTGATCGTCCTGATTCCGTTTGTCGCCCTGACCACCCGTTCTTTTTCCGAAGGATTCGGCGCCTTTTTTTCCTACCTCACGGAGCCGCAGGTCGTGGCCAGCTACCGACTCAGCTTTGGCCTATCCCTGCTTGCTGCCCTTTTCGACGGCGTGGTGGGCCTGCTCATCGCCTGGGTTCTCATCCGCTACGACTTCCCAGGCCGCCGGATCCTCGATGCCCTGATCGACCTTCCCTTTGCCCTGCCCACCGCCGTAGCCGGCATCTCCCTCTCCGCCCTTTACAGCCCGACCGGTTGGATCGGCCAACTGCTTCCTTTTAAGGTCGCTTACACCCCTCTCGGCATTTTCGTGGCACTCTCCTTCATCGGCCTGCCCTTCGTGGTGCGCACCGTCCAGCCCGTCCTTGCCCAGCTTCCGGTGGAGCTGGAGGAGGCGGCCGCCTGCCTCGGCGCCAACCGGTTTCTCATCTTCACCAAAGTTCTCTTCCCTGCCGTTCTTCCCTCCCTCTTGACCGGCATGACCCTCGCTTTCGGCCGAGCTGTGGGGGAATACGGCTCGGTCATCTTCATTGCCGGCAACATCGCCTACTACACCGAGATCACACCCCTCCTCATCGTCATCAAGCTTGAGCAGTTCAACTACGTCGCGGCCGCTGGGATCGGCTTCTTCATGCTGCTCGTCTCTTTCGTGATCCTCCTGCTGACTCAGATCCTGCAGACGTGGAACGCCCGACGCTCCGGAGGTCCGGTTTAAAGATGAGCACCCTTGCCCTCGGCGTCCGCACTCCCAACCACGACCCCAAGCCGGTCGCCTTGGTGCTCACCACCCTGACCTTTTTGGCCGTGGCCGTGCTGCTCGTCCTCCCTTTAATTGCGGTGTTTGCCGAGGCCTTCTCCAAGGGGCCGGTCGTCTATTTGGAAACCTTTCGTGATCCTGCCACGCAGCATGCCATCGGCATGACTCTGAAGGTTGCGGCCCTCGCTGTGCCGCTAAATACCATCTTTGGTATCGCCGCCGCCTGGGCGGTCACCCGTTTCACCTTCCCCGGCCGACGGTACCTCATCAGCCTGATTGAACTGCCTCTCTGGGTTTCCCCGATTGTGGGTGGTCTTATCTACACCCTGATCTTCGGTATCCAGATGCCGGTCGGGGCCTGGCTCGATGAACACGATATCCGGGTGATCTTCGCCTACCCCGGCCTCGTCCTCGCCACCATTTTCGTCACCTTTCCTTTTGTCGCCCGCGTCCTCATCCCGCTGATGGAATCGCAGGGTCAGGCGGAAGAGGAAGCTGCCGTCACCCTTGGCGCCCGCGGATGGCAGGTCTTCTGGCGGGTGACCCTGCCCCGCATCAAGCTGGGTCTGCTTTACGGGGTGATCCTTTGCAACGCCCGGGCCATGGGGGAATTCGGCGCCGTCTCCGTCGTTTCCGGTCACATCCGTTTCAAGACCAATACCATGCCCCTGCAGATCGAGATCCTCCACACGGAGTTCGAGTTCGCTCATGCCTTCGCCCTTGCCTCGCTCCTCTCCCTCCTCGGGATTATCACCCTGATCCTGAAATTTTACCTCGAACGCGAACCCGTGCTCGTGCCGCCGCCGGCCCCTCCTTGGGAGGACCGCCGTCGTCAGCGTGACCCGGCCCAACCCACTCCGAAGGCAAAACCATGAACATCAAAGTCCGCAACATCACCAAGGTCTTCGAGCGCTTCCCCGCCCTCGACAACGTCTCCATCGAAGTGCGCGAGGGCGACCTCCTTGCACTACTCGGCCCCAGTGGCTCCGGTAAAACCACCCTGCTCCGCATCATCGCTGGCCTGGAATTTCCATATGCCAACGACGGAAGGGTGCTCATCGACGATAAGGACGTCACCTGGTCCAGCGCCTACGAGCGCCGGGCTGGTTTTGTCTTCCAACACTACGCCCTGTTCAACCATCTCACCGTGGCCGAGAACATCGCCTTCGGCCTGCGGGTCCGTCCTCGAAAAACCCGCCCATCGGAAGCTCAGATTCAAAAAACCGTCCAAGAACTTCTGGAAATGGTACAGTTACCCGGACTGGAAAAGCGATTTCCTGCCCAGCTCTCCGGTGGACAACGCCAGCGCATCGCCTTGGCACGCGCTCTCGCGGTGGAGCCTAAGATTCTTCTCTTGGACGAACCGTTCGGTGCCCTTGACGCCAAAGTCCGCAAGGAACTACGGAAATGGCTGCGTGAATTTCACGATCGTACCGGGCTCACTACGATTTTTGTCACCCACGATCAGGAGGAGGCCTTCGAGCTAGCCGACCATGTCACCATCCTCCATCAGGGACAGATTCAGCAATCCGGCACCCCGGATGAGATTATTGCGCGTCCCGCCAATGCTTTCGTTGCCGACTTCTTATCCTTGCCGGTGACCTAAAGCGGGATCTTTGAGTCTGTTCCTAGCTTTTGGCTAATCGCTTCTGGATCGCCATAAAGACCGCTTCCCCAGTGCTGGGAGAAGCCAACTCTACCGGACCTTGGCCGCCAAAACCTGCCACCGCGTCCTTGATCCCCTCCCGCACGCTGATCGCCAGCATCAGCGGAGGCTCGCCCACCGCCTTGGAGCCCTTCACCGCCGCCGTGGGACCGGTCGGGCCATCATAAAACTTCACCCGGAAATCCTTCGGCACATCCCCGATCGCGGGAATCTTGTAGGTGTCGGGCGAATGGGTCAGCAACCGCCCCTCTGCGTTCCAGACCAGCTGCTCGGTGGTCAGCCAGCCCATCCCCTGCACAAAGCCGCCCTCGATCTGGCCCCGGTTCACCCCCTCGTTGATCGACTTCCCCACGTCATGAAGAATGTCCACCCGCCGCACCCGCGTGAACCCGGTAAAGCCATCCACCTCCACCTCGGTCACCGCCGCCCCCACCGCAAAGTAGTAGAACGGCCGCCCGAACCCCTTGGCCCGGTCCCAGTGAATCTCCGGCGTCCTGTAGTACCCCGTGGCCGAAAGCGAAACTCGCTGGGCAATCGCCGCCGCCGCCACCTTGTCGAACTCCACCCAGTTCGATCCGGTCCCCACCTTGCCGTCGCGAAACTCAATCTTCTTCGGATTCTCCAACTTCAGCAGCCCCGCCGCCACCGGCCTCATTCTCTCCTTTAAAATATCCAAAGCGTTCCGGACCGCCGCCCCGTTCAGGTCGGTCCCTGAGGAAGCTGCCGTGGCCGAAGTGTTGGGCACCTTGTCCGTGGCCGTGGTCATCACCCGTACCCGCGACGGATCCAGCCCCAGCTCCTGTGCAGCAATCGTCCGGATGTTTGTGTGGATTCCCTGCCCCATCTCCGTTCCCCCGTGGTTCACCTGGACCGACCCGTCTTTGTAAATGTGCACCAAGGCCCCGGCCTGGTTGTACATCGTCAGGGTGAAGGAAATCCCGAACATCACCGGCGTCATCCCGATTCCCCGCTTGTGCATCGGGTTCTTCGCATTCCAAGCCGCCACCTCTTTCCGGCGCTTAGTCACGTCGGCGTCGGCCTGCAACTGCTTCCAGATCCGCTGCACCCGGTCATCCTCCACTACCTGCCCGTAATGGGTGGTCATGCTCTCGCCGGAACCGCGGTAGAAGTTCCGTTCCCGCACCGTCTCGGGTGACAACCTCAACGACCGCGCGATCCGGTCCATGATCTCCTCAATCACCAGCATTCCCTGCGGCCCGCCGAACCCCCTAAAGGCGGTGTTGGAAACCAGGTTCGTCTTCGCCACCCGGCCGCTCACCTCCACGTCCCGGATGAAGTAGCAGTTGTTGGAGTGGAACATGGCCCGGTCAGTCACCGGGGTGGAGAGGTCGAGCGACCAGCCACCGTCGGAAAACAACTCCAGCTTCATGGCCTGGAGGATCCCTTCCTGGTCGTACCCCACCTCGAACTTCGCCAGGAACGGATGCCGCTTCCCGGTGAACATCATGTCCTGGTCGCGGTTGAAGCGGACCCGGACCGGCCGGCCGGTCTTCACCGCCGCCAGCGCCGCCAAGGCCGCCGGAGCCGCCGCCTGGGTCTCCTTGCCGCCAAATCCCCCGCCCATCCGCGGCACGCTCACCACCACCTTGTGGGCCGGAATGTGGAGGATATGGCTGACGCACTGCTGCACCTCGGTGGGATGCTGGGTGGAGGAGGCGATCTGAACCGTGCCGTCCTCCCCGGGCTCGGCGAAGGCCGCATTCATCTCCAGATAGAAGTGCTCCTGCCCGCCAAAGCTGAAGGTGCCCTTCATCGTCTTGGGTGCCGCTTTCAATCCCTTGGCCGCATCCCCCCGGCGCATGAAGTTCGGAGGCGTGTGAAAACTGTCGGCCCGGATGGCCTCCTCCACCGTCAGGATCGGCTCCTGCTTCTCGTACTCCACCACCACCTTGGCCGCGGCCTCCCGGCAGATCTCCGCGGTCTCGCCCACCACCAGGGCCACCAACTGGCCGTGAAAGCAGACCTCCTTGTCGGCAAAAAGCGGCTCATCGTGGACAACCGGACCGGTGTCGTTCAGCCCGGGCACATCCTCCGCCATCAGCACCGCCCGCACCCCCGGAACCTTCCGCGCCTCGGTGGCGTCCCGCCGCTTGATCCGGGCCTTGGCATGGGGCGAGGTCACATACCAAACCTCCAAAGCGTTTTCCCGCCGGAGGGAAATGTCATCGGCATAGACCGCCTCCCCGTTGACGTGCTTGTGACCGCTCTCGTGAGGGGGCGGCAGGGTCTTGGGATCGGAAACCACCGGCAGGGCCAACTCGTAATCAACCCCGTCGCTCTCCCCGGCAAAGAACTTCCGCAACAAGGAAACCAGCACGCCCGACCGATACTCCTTCGTGCCCCGTGCATCGGTGAGCGGGTTGAACTCCGTCGCCAACACCTTGCAGGCCGCTTCCACCGTCTTCGCGTCCCAAGGTTTGCCCAACAGCGCCTTCTCGGTCTTCTTCGCCCGGATCGGTGTCGCCGCCACCCCGCCAAACGCCAGGCGTGCGCCGGACACCTTCCTCTCCTTGTCGAGGACGACCACGAAACAGGCAGAGACGGTGCTGATGTCCATCTCCCGCCTTTTGGAAACCTTATACCACTCTCTCAGGATCCGGCCCCCGCTTTTCACGGAGGGAATCGGTACGACTACTTCCTTAAGAATCTCCCCGACCTTCAAACAAGTCTTGCGGTAGTCCGTGAAGAAGGAGTCGACCGAAACCTTTCTTTCTCCCTTGGCCGAGGCACAGACCATGGTTGCCCCGTGGGCCAGCAGAACGGGGGCGGTGTCGCCAATCGGGGAGGCCGTGACCAGGTTTCCGCCTAACGTGGCCCGGTTGCGGATCTGTCGGGAGCCGAACACCCACAACATCCGCGCCCATTCAGGGAAATCCTTCTCCACCGTATCGGCCAGATCGGTGAGCTTGAGCCCGGCGCCCAGATGCCACCCATCCTTGCCCTTCTTGGCCTTAGCCAGCTCCGTCACTGCCTCAATCGAAACCAAGATGGGGAACTTTTTGAATCGCTTGGCAATCTCCACTCCCATCTCCGTGGCCCCGGCAATCAGCCGGGCACCGGGATGTTTTTTCAGGATGGCAAAGAGCTCCTTCAGCGTGGTGGGCCGGAAGAACTTTTCGCCGTTCTGCTGGTACTCGAGGCTCGTGAGCCTTACGGGTGCCTTGGCCAGCGAACGGTCAAACCGGTCGGCCCCCTTCTTTTTTCTCTCCTTGAGCGAAACCAGGGCCGCATCCCGGATCGGCCGGTAGCCGGTGCAGCGGCAGAGGTTCCCGCACAGCTGATCATCCAGCTTCCACTCCCGGTCCATGTCCTTGCGGTAGTAACCCTCGAACATCGACATGATGAAGCCGGGGGTGCAGTAGCCGCATTGGGAACCGTGGTGGGCCGTCATCGCCACCTGCACCGGGTGCGGACAGCCGTTCTCCAGTCCTTCCACCGTCACTACATCCCGTCCGGCCATCAGGATCAGCGGGGTCAGGCAGCTGTTGATCGAACGGTAGGCCGGTTTCCCGGCGGCATCCGTCTCCGCCACGGCCACGGAACAGGCCCCGCAGTCCCCCTCCGCACAACCTTCCTTGGAACCGGTCCGGCCGCTCGCCCGCAACCAATCCAGCAGCGTGAGATTCGGGGAGACACCCTCCACCCGCACGGGATTTCCATTCAACCGAAACTCAAACCCATCCGCCATTCTCCCGATCCTACACCCTGTTTCCTTCCTTCACCATCGCCTGTTTTCCCTTCCCATTTCCACCCTAAAAACCCCATTTTTCCGAGTTTGGGGTCAGAGGTCTTGCAACTTTCTGCTGTCAAAGCCTTTGCAACTCAGTTTTTTAAGCTTTGGGGTCAGAGGTCAAAATTGGAGAAAAAAAATCTGAAATTTA
>JBILFP010000142.1:0-4427 GCA_044351535.1 Methylacidiphilales bacterium | reverse complement strand
CCTTTTCCGCTGAAAACCCGCGTGGGCGGTCAAAGGTCTTGCCGGTGGCTTTTGGGGAACGGATCCGGGCCAAGGCGAAGGTGCGCAGCTGTCCCCGTTGGGGATCGTGGGCCAGCAGGTACCAGGCGTTGTCAACATTGGCGAGATGGTAGGGGTGGACAACGCGTGTCTCAGGGGTGGCGGCGCGGAGGGAGCGGTAGGAAAAGCGAACCTCTTGCCGCTGGACAATCGCCTTGGCCAGTAGGCGGAAAGTTTCCACGTCCGCCGCCGAGGCCCCGGTGACCCGAAACGAGTAGTCGGCTCCCCACTCCCCCAAATTGAAGCTGACTTCCTCTTTGAGGGCGCCGGTCAGTTTTTGGAAGGCGCTGGCCAGCGTCTTCTCAAACGGCGTGCCCCGGTACTGGGCCAGCACTTTCTGGGCGACAAACAAGGCGAGGATCTCCCCCTCGCTGACCTGTAACAATGGGAAGGCCTCGACGGGTTCGGTGTAGCGGAAAGTGTATTTCGTGGCGTCGTAGGCGATCGGCAGATTCAGGCGGTCCCGCATGAAGTCCAGATCCCGCTGGATGGTCTTGTAGGAAACCTCGAACTCGCGGCCCAGCTGTTGGCAGTTCACCGGCCGCTCGTTCATGAGGAGGTCGTGCAGACGCTGCATGCGTTCGAGGGGCGGCCGGCTGTGACCGCCAGGGGCGGGGAAAGAATTTTTATTCATAGGACGCTTAATGTCCTACCCCTGGCCCCAGACTGCAAGTCAAAAGGAGGAAGTTATGGAAACGATCGTACATTGTCGGAGTTGCGGGGAGGACACGAACCGGGCGGACTGGGAGGCGGCGCGGCGGTGCTGTGCGCACTGCGGCGAGGCCACCGGCGCGATGGCGCGGGGGCTGGACGCCCTCGCGGCCCTGCGGGAACGAATGGAACTGGAGCTGGCCTGGCGGCCGGTGCCCGGCCATGCGTAATCCTGGCTCCCTTTTGGCGGCGCTGGCTGCGGCCGGTTGCACCGGCTTGAGCCTGGGCGTGTCCTGGTTTTTGCCCGAGCTGGCCATTCTTTCCGCCGTGGCCGCCAGTTTCTGGTGGCAGGTGGTCCAGGCCGTGGAAGGTTAAGGGGTTGGGTAGCGGCGAGCAGTCTTGGCCCCCTGAGACCTTCCCTCGCCCATCTTTATCTCCGCCTCGGGCGATGGTGAATATCCGCTTACGCGGGGGGATTCGCTGCTTGCCCGATCGATCAGTCCACCTCTGTGCTTTAAGGTTACTATCGGGCGAGCAATCACTGGCTCGCCCATACCTGATCTTTAAAACTATCAATCAACACAACATATTGTGTTTATAGTTACGGATGAATACCGGATACTTTGTAATGCGACAAAATTATTCAAAACTATTGAAATTCAGCACTTTATAGTATAATTTGAATCCGTTGAAGACTTCGCGGTCTCACTCAACATTCTTTGAACTTCTGTCCCTTCTGGGTGGTCGAAGGAAGAGGCTTATGAAGTTTTCTTGGGTTTTTCCTGTCCTTCTTCTCGGACTCGTGCGTTCCGCTTCCTTTGCGGCGATGGAGTTTAAGGAGGCGGAGATCACCACCATTAAAAACATGGTGGAGCACGATCCGGGCAGCGGGGCGACCCCGGCCAAGGTGAATGAAAAGATTCTGGAGAAATCCAAGGTTTCCACCGCCGCCGCTTCCATGGCCGAGCTGACGTTTGCGGATACTTCCATCACGAGGATGGGGGCCAACACCCAGTTCTCCTTCTCGTCCAAGGAACGTCTGGTGAAGCTGGATCAAGGAACCGTTCTGATTCACACCCCTCCCGGCAACGGCGGCGCCACGGTGGATTGTGGGGGCGTCACCGGAGCGGTTTCCGGGACCACGTTCATGGCCAGTCACGACGTTTCCGGAAACGTGATGTTTGTTTTGCTGGAGGGGGAGGGAGGGCTGAAGGTCACCGTGGGCGGAAACTCCACTGTGATTCGCCCCGGCCAAGCCGCTTCCGTGGGGGCAGATTCGGTCAAGGAATCACCGGGCGTGGCATCATCCGAAAAAGGTCCCCCGGCTGGGCCATCGGCCTCGCCGGGCGAGGAAAAAGGACCGGGCGGATCTCCCACAGCTGGCGGTGGGGATTCGGGCGGTACGCCGCCGCCGGCTGCCCCCAAAATCCAGGTGTTCGACGTCGATGTGAAACGGGTGGTGGCCACCTCGCCTTTGGTGGTGGAGTTCAAGGCGGAGCTGCCTTCCGCGTCGAAAATTGAAAAGGTTGTCGAAACGCAGCAACAAGCGGTCAAAGAGGGAAAACTGGAAAAACTGGAAGTCGAAGCCGTGGCGGTGAAAAGCGGGGATGGCGATCTGCTGGTGGGAGCTCCCAAGGTGGAAAAAGAGGAGTTCATGGTGGTGAACAAGAGGCTCAACATCGCTGGCCAATCCCAAGGCGGCGGGGAGGGGCTGGACATTGATACTGCCGCCGGGCCGGGAGCGGGCGGAGGCAGGGCCGGGCCGGCTCAACCCGCCAGTGGGGTCACGCAAACAGCCAGGGCGATGCCTTCAACGCCTCCCACCTCCCCAAATTCCTCGGCCAAAATTAGTCAGACGGCCAATCAGACCCCCCCTTCTCCGTCCGGCCCCACCTCGATCCAGCTGGCGTTTGCCAACGGAAACGGAACGGTCACCCTGAATCGTCCCGCCTTGCAGGCGACCCCGGTCACTCTTTTGGGATTCAGTGGTTTGCCGGGCTCGGTGACGATTCCCGCCGGCGCTTCCTCCGCCAGCTTTGCTTTGCCGGCGGACCCGCGAAATTATTTTCCCGGATTCCTGAATCCGTCCGATCCGTCCTCGGGATTCCGACCGCTGACGGCCACCGCCACGGCCGGGTCGCTTTCGGCCTCGGCCAATGCCGTGCCGGGCTGGTTTGACCTTAGCGTCATGCGCAGCGCCAACGCCGCCCGGCGCACGCCGGCGTTCTCCCAGATGGATGCCGACGAAGTCGCTGCGCTCGACGCCTTTTTCTATTTCCGCGCGGCGGCCGATGGCGGCTCCCTCGGATTTTACGACGCTTTCCGTTCCCGCTCCCTGAACCTGGCCAACTTGACCGCGCCGGACGCCATTCGTTCGCTGGCCGGTGCGGGAAGTTTTGGGAAAGACTACTATTTTTCCGGATCCCTCGGGGCCACCGGAATCGCCGGCGTGATGCCGTTGGCCGATCCCGGCGCGGTGTTCTATGCCAATCGGATTTCCCTAGGCTTGCCCTTGATTTCCCCGGTGAACCCGCCGGCGTGGTCCCCCTTGGTTGGTTCGACCACGGCTTGGACCGTGCCCGACGGCTCCGCTTCGGGAAATTCCCAAACCTTCCCCGCTTCCATTTTCGATAACAACCTTCCGTTGGCGGCGCGCCTGAACCTCAAAATTTCCCCGCTCCCCACCGATCCTTACGGGGCGTATCTCGGGGATTTCGCCGCCTATCTGCGCCACACCTCGGCGGACGGCCAGACCCGCACGGTCCGTTTGTTCGAGCGGATCGGGAGCACTCCCTCCGATCCCAGCGGATCGCCCGCCAACGGGTTGGAGGTGACCCTTTCGGATTGGCATGCGGCCAACATCAATCTCCAGGACACGGCCGGCACCCTCACGGGGTCTTTGACCGGAAGTTATCGTCCGGGATACGGGGGTTGGCCCATGGCCTTGAACGACCTGGTGGCCATCAATCCGGCCGGGGACTGGACCCTGTGGGTGGGCGACCTATCAACCGGAGCGATGGGTCAGGTGGAGAGCTGGTCGCTGGATGTGGCCTCCATGTTCCAGCCCCAGGTCGTTTTGCGTTTCGATCCTCCGTCGGGAAGCGGCGAGCGTGTTGCGACCTTCGCCTCGGGCGAGGCCGGGACTTTGGTGCAATCTCTTCGGATGGACCCCCAGCGCGCCCAGGTGGAATTCGTCAGCTCCGGCGAAGTGGAAATGAAACAGGTCCAGGTGGAAAACGTGGGTTCCCGCTTTACGGCGGAAGGAGCCGGAAAAGTCATCATGGGGGCAGGGCCGGCGGCAAGCCAGGAGACGGCCGACCGGGAGCAGGTCAGAATTTTGGCCGACACGGCCACCTCCTCGGGGGTGCCAGAAGCTGGCAGCTTGGCGGTGATCCGGTCCGGAAACTCGCTCGAACTTCGAAATGTGACCATCCGCGGTTTTTCGGAAAGCCGGCTAGAAACCGTTTCGGGTGGATCAGTTGCTGGTCGTGTGTTGATGAGCGGCAGTTCGGTGCGGGACTTCAAAATCAAGGAGCTGACCGGTATGGCGGTGAACGCCGATGCCAAGATCCAGATGGCGGCTTACGACAGCGCCGGCAGGCTGGAAGGAGAAATGGTGGTGGAAAACCAGTTGCCGGTGGCCACCAAGCTGGCGAGCCAGATCGACAACACCATCACGGGAACCCTGGGGAATACGT
>JBILFP010000141.1:0-4449 GCA_044351535.1 Methylacidiphilales bacterium | reverse complement strand
GGTTGAACTGGTCCCGCCAACGGAACTCAAACCGCGCCTTGGACAGGGCGTTGTCGCGGTACTGAGCCGCCGGATGACCTTTTGCCAAATCAGCCGCGTGCGCGGCGATCTTGTAGGCGATCACCCCGGCCTTCACATCATCCCGATTTGGCAAACCTAGGTGCTCCTTGGGTGTGACATAGCAGAGCATCGCGCAACCATACCAACCGATCATCGCCGCCCCGATCGCCGAGGTGATATGGTCGTACCCCGGCGCAATGTCCGTGGTCAACGGTCCCAGCGTGTAAAACGGCGCCTCGTGGCACCACTCCAGCTGCTTTTCCATGTTTTCCTGGATCAGGTGCATCGGCACATGCCCCGGGCCCTCATTCATCACTTGGACGCCATGCTCCCAAGCCCGTTTCGTCAGGTCGCCCTGCGCCTTCAGCTCTCCGAACTGCGCCTCATCATTGGCGTCCGCCAGCGAACCCGGCCGCAGGCCGTCCCCGATGGAAAAACTGATGTCATAGGCCGCCATGATTTCACAAATGTCATCCCAGTGGGTCCACAGGAAGTTCTCCCGATGATGGGCCAAACACCACTTGGCCATGATCGACCCGCCCCGGCTGACGATGCCCGTCATCCGGCGCGCCGTCAGCGGAATGAACCGCAGTAAAACCCCGGCATGGATCGTGAAATAGTCCACCCCCTGCTCCGCCTGCTCGATCAAGGTGTCGCGAAAAATCTCCCAAGTCAGCTCCTCGGCCTTTCCACCCACCTTTTCCAAGGCCTGGTAAATTGGCACGGTGCCAATCGGTACGGGCGAGTTGCGCAAAATCCATTCCCGGGTCCGGTGGATGTTCTTCCCGGTGGAAAGATCCATCACCGTGTCCGCCCCCCAGCGGATCGCCCAGCGCAGCTTTTCCACCTCCTCTTCGATGGAAGAAGCCACCGCGCTGTTGCCGATGTTGGCGTTGATCTTCACCAAAAAGTTCCGGCCGATGGCCATCGGCTCCAGCTCGGCATGATTGATATTGGCCGGGATGATCGCCCGACCCCGCGCCACTTCGTCCCGAACAAACTCCGGCGTGATCTCCTTGGGAATCGAGGCCCCCCACGGCTGCCCCGGATGCTGGAAGCGCAACTGATCCCGCGGCCCTTGGGCCGTCATCTCCACCGCCTCCCGGACCGACTGCAGCTTCATGTTTTCCCGGATGGCCACAAACTCCATTTCCGGGGTGATGATCCCCTTGCGCGCATAATGCAGCTGGGAGACTGACCCTTGCCCAGCCCGCCGTGGTTTCCTCCGTTGGCCCGGAAACTCCTCCTGCCCTGTGCCGCTGCCGTTCCGCTGGCCATTGTCTTCCGGCTTCACCGCCCGTCCGTCATAAGTTTCGGTGTCCCCCCGTTCCTCAATCCAAGCCGCCCGGGGTATGGGCAAACCCTGCCTCACGTCGGACGCAAAATCCGGATCCCCCCACGGTCCGCTGGTGTCGTAAACCCGGACCGGGTCATTGGCTTGAAGCCTCCCGTCCGGTTGCCGCGTGGGCTGAAGCTCGATTTCGCGGAACGGCACCCGCAAGTCAGCGCGGGAACCCTTGATGTACACCCTCCTCATTCCCTCGATGGGATCCATCTCTTCGATTTTCGGTGCACTATTCTTTGCGGTCATCGATGCCTCCTTCCATAGGCGGATTCCGGGAAGGAAAAGAAAAGCGGTCGGCTTTCTCCCTCCGGCGGCATGATCCGCTTCAGGTTCAAGGGTCTCGGGACCAGGGTTCCCGACTCTCAGCCCGGCCGTCCGGACTCCCCTGTATTGAAATCCTAAAATTCCCCGGGGCCGGGTCAACTCCTTCGCTTACTGTTCTTCCAGGACGCCGGTGGGCACATACCCCGTCCGCCGGTCCATCGTCTCCACTTCGGCGAAATCCCCCACCACCCGCCGAACAAACACCCGATCCCCTCGCCGCAGCGTGGAGGTGGCCGGGGTCACCTGGTTCGGCCCCGCCTCCTTCAGCGGCACATCTGACCGGATCAACGCCATCGAAGCGTCCCGATTGCCCGTCCCCGCACACCCGGCCAACCCGAAAGCGGCCACCATCATGAATCCCAGAAGAAATCTCATGGTTCGAAACTATTCCCTGCGCCTCGGCAACTCAACCTCCTTACTTTCTTCAGCCTAATCTTAATCTTAATCTTAATCTAACTATGAGCGGTCGCCTTCTCCTCGACTCCAAATCCTCGGCGGCCGCCAACATGGCCATCGACGAGTCGCTGCTCCGCCACGCCCAGGCTCCCGTCCTGCGCCTCTACGGCTGGGAAGAGGCCTGTGTTTCCATTGGTTATTTCCAAAAAACCTCCGTGGTGCCCGCCGAAGCTTCTTTTGTCCGTCGATATACTGGGGGAGGCCTGGTCGCACACGGCAAGGATCTCACCTACACATTGGTCCTGCCCGCCGATCATCCTCTGACGGCAGCCGGCACCCTTCCTTCTTACCGCGTCATCCATGAGGGCGTGGCCTCAGCCCTGCGGGCCGTCGGAGTCGGCTGCCGATTGGCCACCGCCCAACCCAAAAAAGATCACGCCTCTTGTTTTCTTAAGCCGGTTCCCGCCGACGTCTTGGACCCCAAGGGAAACAAGCTCGCCGGAGCCGCCCAGCGCCGCACCAAGCAGGGCTGCCTTCATCAGGGCAGCGTTTTACTTCCCGGTCCGATTCCGCCTCAGCTTCGAAAAGATCTTCCCGACCATCTGGCCCAGGCTCTCCAGACCTCGTGGGCTGTTGCCGAAAGAACCCGCGAGGAAGAGGAACTCGCCGAAAAACTGTTCCGCGACCGTTACTCCACCCGCGACTGGAACTACTCCCGCTAAAAAAGCCCGGCCCATTGTTTCAGGTTTTCGTAAACCTAAACGTAAACGACAAACTGTTGATCCGAAACCTAAGCTGCCGGCTTCTTCTTCCCCGCTCCCCAGACCAGGATCGCTATCACCACCAAAACAAATCCGATCAAAATCAGACTCCCCCGTTCCACCCAGGCTTCGGCCGCCTTCTGTGCCGCCGGCGTCTGGGCAAATTTTTCTCCCGCTAGCGCGCTGATCCAAATCCACAACGGCGCATAGACCATCGCTCCCAGCGCATTGAGACCGAGAAACTTTCGGATCGGCATCCGGTGTCGGCCGGCAAAGAAAAATACCCCGAAACGCACGGCCGGGATGAAGCGACCCAAAAACACCGTCTTGGCCCCGTGCCTTTCATAAAGATGTTCAATCCGGTGTTGCCGCTTTTCCGAAAAGACCCACGAGCCCAGGCGGGTGCTCAGAAACCACTTCCCGCCGCGCCGGCCAAGGAAATAGACCCACATGTCCCCGGCGAGGATGCCGGCCACACAGGCCGCCACCGCCAGGTGGTACTGGGAATCCCCCCAACCGACGGACAGGCCACTGGCAATCAGAAGAGGTTCTTCAGGAATCGGCACCCCCATGGCGGAAACAAACAGGATCCCGAACATGGCGAAATACCGGTACTCGGAAACGGCTTGAATCAAAAAATCGATGTTCATGAACGCATATCCCGAAGGGGTTGGTTTGCATTGTCCGCACCCGCTTTTCCATTAAAAAACCCTTCGCTCCCTCCATGTATCTGAATATCAGCCTAACTTCGAAAGCCCTTTTTCACTCCTATCTGGGGGAACCCTTCCGGCCTCGGCGCTGGCTGATCACCGCCTTTTTCCTCCTTCTTCTCTCCAGCTTTTGGGTGGTGGTGGCCATCGGGCGGGCCTTGGACCACGTCTTTTTCCCCGCGTTTCGACGCCAGGAAATCCGCCGGCCCGTCTTCATCATCGCCCCGCCGCGCAGCGGCACCACCTTCCTGCAAAAACTCCTCGCCCGGAACCGGGATGTCTTTGCCCCCGTGCTGATGTATCAGACCATTTTTCCCAGTATCACCATTCAGAAGATCATTCTCGCCTTCGCCGGACTCAGCCGGAAACGCGACGGTTTCCTCGGCCTGCTCGTCACCTGGATCGAGCGCCGCTTCTTCGGCGGTTGGGACAACATGCACAAGATGCGCCTCGCCCAGCCCGAAGAGGACGACGGCTTCTTCGTCTACACCTTTGTGACCGAGGCCATTTACCTGCTCTTCCCCTACGTCCGTCTGCTCTGGGGGGCCGGCTTTGCGGACGACCTGCCCGAACCCCAACAGCGTCGCCTCATGCGCTACTACCGCTCCTGTCTCCAGCGCCATCTCTATCTTCACGGAAAAAATAAGATTCTCCTCTCCAAGGCCACGCAGCTTTCCGGTTCGGTCGCCTGCCTTCGCAAGGAGTTCCCGGATGCCCGCGTCGTCAACATCCTGCGCAATCCGGCCGACTCCATCGCCTCCCACGTGAGCGTCTTTTACCCCGTCTGGAAATGGGTGGAACCCAAACTCCCCAAAAAAAGCCAGGCCTCTCTTGAATATGCCGAACTGGCCGC
>JBILFP010000140.1:0-4511 GCA_044351535.1 Methylacidiphilales bacterium | reverse complement strand
GCATGTCGTCCAGACAACCCCGGAAAAATTCCCGGTCGGTCAGCACGGAAATGGCCCCCGCCCCGCCCCCCTCATACAACTTGGCCTGCGCCACCGGGTCGTACTTCTTCGCAATCGTCCCGGCCGTCGGCGAGGCCGCCTTGCACTCGGCGATGACCGTGACCTTGCCGGGATGAAAGAGATGACTCCGGAATCCCCGGTACTCATTTCTCTGCAACGCCTCCTTGCGGAGCTGGATTTTGCGAGATTCCAGCGCCGCGGCTTCCTTGCGCTTGGCGGCAATGATCCCGGCTAAGCGGTCAGACCCTTTCATTCTTCCTCCTCTTCCTCGATCGGCCCGGATCGCTTCTTTCCTTTCAGGAATGCGTTGAGGAAGGCGTCGATCTCCCCGTCCAACACCGCCTGCACATCGCTGGTCTGTTCGCCCGTGCGCAGATCCTTCACCATCTGGTACGGCTGCAGGACGTAGGAGCGGATCTGGTGGCCCCATCCGATCTGCCCCTTGGCGGCGTAGTTTTGCTCCTGTTCAGCTTTCTTCTTATCCAGTTCCAGTTGCCGAAGGCGGGCCGCCAGCACCTTCATGGCGGTGGCTCGGTTTTTGATTTGGGAGCGCTCGTTTTGACACGTCACCACCAACCCGCTCGGCAGGTGGGTAACCCGCACGGCCGAGTCGGTCGTGTTCACCCCCTGCCCTCCGTGCCCTCCAGCCCGGAACACATCCACGCGAATATCCTTTTCGGGAATTTCAATCTCCTGCTCCTCATCCGGCTCCGGCACCACCTCCGCCGAGGCAAAGGAGGTCTGGCGCTTGCCTTGGGCGTTGAACGGCGAGATCCGCACCAGCCGATGAACCCCGCGCTCGGGCTTGAGATAGCCATAGGCATTTTCCCCGATGATGCGGAGCATGGCATTTTTGATGCCGGCTTCTTCCCCGGAGAGAATGTCGAGGATCTCCACTTTGTAGCCACGCCGCTCGGCCCAGCGCTGGTACATGCGTAACAGAATGTTGGCCCAGTCACACGCCTCGGTGCCCCCGGCACCGGCGTTCAGGCTGAGAATGGCGTTCCGCCGGTCATCGGGCTGGGAAAGGATAAATTGCACCTCCGCCTGATCCAGCTGGGCGAGGGCCTGCTTCATCTCCTCCGCAAACTCCCTGCGGGCACTCTCCGACCCATCCTCCTCCGCTAACTCCAGATGCACCGGCAGGTCGGCGATGCGTTTTTCCAGATCCCGCATCTGCTCGAGTTTGCGCCGGATGGCGGTGGCCTCGGCCGATACCTTTTGCGCCTTGGACGTGTCGTTCCAGAAATCCGGCGCGGCCATCCGACCGTCGAGTTCCTTCAGTTGGGCTTCGAGCTTGGCCGGGTCAAAGAAACCTCCGCAATTCCCGTAAACGGGAATCCACGGAGGCCAAATCGATTGTCTCTGCCGGCAAGGTCATGACAAAAGGATGCCCTTTCGCTTGGTCCGGCTCAAGCGGGTTCCCGTCGCCGCACCATTCCTGCGGCCACCAGTCCGATGGACAACCACACGGGCCATTCGCCCCAGCGGGTATATGGGGTGGCCCTTGGCTCGAACAACTCCAGCTCCCCCTTGAGGAAACCCGGGTCCCGGACGGATCCTGTCTCCGGATCCCTCACCTCGGCCAGAATCACCCCACGCGGACTGATCAATGCGGTCACCCCGTCATTGGTGGTCCGCAACAACGGCGTCCGTGTTTCCACCGCCCGCAAGCGGGCGTTCTCCAGGTGCTGCCGGGAGCCGGCGGAGGCACCGAACCAGGCGTCGTTGGTCAGGTTCACCAGCAGATGCGGAAGGTTTTGCGCCGCCCTTCTCACCACCCGCGGCACCGCGTCTTCAAAACAGATCAGCGGGGCCAATCGGATCGGGTGGGACTCCAACGTGAGCAGGCCGGGAACGTTTCCCGCGGTCAGGTCACCTCCGGGAGGAACCAGCTTTCGCAGCCACGGAAAAATTCCCGCCAAAGGAACGTACTCTCCCATCACCACCAGATGGGTTTTGTCGTACACCTCCGGAGGTCTTCCCTCCGGACCCTGAAAAAGAACCGCGCAGTTGAAGGTCTCCGGCCCGCGCACATCAAGCGACCCGGTCAACAGGGCCCGCGCCCCCATCCGTCGGACCGCCTGGATGGCCGCCTGCAACTCGGGTTCCTCCCGCCAACCGGTGCCCGCCAGGCTCTCCGGCCAGACCAGTAGATCGACCGGACCCCCGCCGACCAGCGCCAGCTCGCTCCACTGGGTCAGTTCTTGTGCCACGCGGGAAACCTTGGCCGATCGCCAAGGGTCCTGCGGCACCGACGGCTGGATCGCGGCATACCGCAGCGTGACCACCGGCTCCGGCAAAAGTCGCAGCAAAGTCCGCGCCCCGTAGACCATAGTCAGGCCGACCACGATCACCCCGGCGGTAAAGTCCCAACGCGGCCGCCACTTTTGCGATCCCCGGATCTCCAGCTCAAACCGTCTCGCGGTGAGCGCCAATGTCAGTCCGGCAAATGCAACCACCCAGGAAACCAGCAAGACTCCGCCCAAATCCGCGACCTGGGCGATCAGCAGAAGGTCTCCCTGCGAAACCCCCAGGGAATTCCAGCCGAAACCGGTGAACACTACTCCCCGCAGCCACTCGGTGACCACCCACGCCGAGGCCCCCAAAAAGGAGTTCCGAATGTTGCCCAGGCTGGTCATCCGATCTTGATCCCAACCCGCGAAGCGGACCCAAAGCACAAACCAAAGCGCGGGATAAATGGCCAAATAGGCGCTCAACACCGCCCATCCGGAAATCGTCACGGTCTGCAGCCAGCTCAGGCTGGTTAAGAAGTGGCTGAATCCAAAAAACCAGCCGAGCAGGAAGGCATCCCGAATCTCCAGTTGTTGCCTCTGGCCATAGTAGGCCAACGGGATCAGCCCGACCCAGCCGGCGATCGGCTGGGAAAATGGGGCGTAGCCCAAGGTCAGGATCAGCCCGCTGCCCCCGGCGCATAGCCAGCCGGTGATGGGGATCCCCAGGATCTGCCGTACGCGGGACATCTCCCTTTCTCGGTCCCGTGGGGATTTCCGTCAACGCCGACCGGCTTGTCTCCGGCCTTTTCCTGCCCTTACCTCAATGAATGATTCCCGGTCGACTCCGCGAAGCCTTGTGGAATTTTTTCCTGATCTGGGCGGGTATCGGCCTGATTACGGTGGCCTTTCGACTAACGCCGACATGGGCCGAATCGCTCCCCTTTCCGGCTTGGTTTACTTCCTTTGTCGCCTTTTGCATGCGGAACGGGGACTTCGTCTCCATGCTGCTGGCCTGCAGCCACGTCTACTTTTCTGCGGTCGATCGCCTGGGTCTGCGGAAAGCGCGGATCAGCGCCGCCATCATCCTCGTGGCTTCCGGAATCCTGGAAACCGTCGGCACGCTCACCGGCATCCCCTTCGGCAGCTACACCTACACGGATGCCTTCGGTCCGCGGATTGGCGGCGTTTTGCCACTGGCGATTCCGCTGGCTTGGTTCGTGGTGGTGGCCGGGGCGAACCTGACCCTGAGCCAATACTGGCAGGGTGCCTCCCGCGCCCCCCTGGCGATTGCGACCGGCGCCTTTGCCCTGTTTTTCGACTTTTTGATGGAACCCTTCGCCTACGCGATTCGCGGCTACTGGATCTGGGCAGGCAACTATGTGCCGCCCCAAAACTACTTCTCGTGGTTTATTTTCAGCGCCCTGATGGCGTGGATCACTCCCATCCATGCCAAGCCTTCCTCTAGGCCTGATCCCCGTCCCGCGATCACCTTGGCCATCATCCTCGGCCTATTTATCGCCGGCCGCATCTCCCACGGAATCTGATTAGAGAAAGCCTCCGGCCCGTCGCAGCACCACCCCAAGCCCCCTTTTGATTTTTTGCCCCAGCGTCAGGGCGTGGCGCCGGGAAAAGACGTCGTACCCAGAACCTTCGATCGGATCCAAAATTCCCGCGTAGAGCTCCCGCATCAGCCACGTCGCCAGACGCGGACCGCCGGCGGCCAATTTCCCAATCCCGGGCTCAGACCGCTGATACTGCTCGCGGGCGCGCTCGACCTGAAACTTCATGAACTCTTTCCACCTGCCTGAATGCCGCCCCTGCAGGAGGGCTTCCCTCTCCACGCCAAACTGCCGGCGCTCCTCGGCCGGAAGATAAATCCGCCCGGCGGCGGCGTCTTCCGCCACGTCCCGCAGGATGTTCGTCAACTGCATCCCCCGCCCGAGATCCAGCGCCCTGGGTTCGGCCGCCTCATCCTCCAGTCCGAACACCCGCATCATCATGAGACCCACCGTTCCGGCCACGCGGTAGCAGTAGAGATCCAGCTCCTGCCAGGACTGCAGATCCACCGGACCCGCGTCGCCGGCAACACCCAGAGCCAAATCTTCAAACCATTTCCTGCGGATTTTTTTACGGGCCGCCGTATCCCGAAAGGCCGGCATCCACTCCTCGCCCACCTGGTCCCCGCCGACCCCGTACGCTCGTTCTAAAATCTGC
>JBILFP010000139.1:0-4541 GCA_044351535.1 Methylacidiphilales bacterium | reverse complement strand
AACCAAGGATCGGTTTCCCCGGCAACCGGTGTCGGACCCAGACAAACACTGGCCAGGCCGTCACCGTGAGGATCACCGCCCAAAGCAGCGGACCGAAGAAAGGACGAAGAATATTGAGACAGGCCAGCACCAGCAGCGCCAACGACACCCCCACCGCCACCCGCTGCAGCATGGGGTCATGGATCTTCACCACCCCATCTTGTCCCAATCCCCCCTTTTGTCACCCCCTGGCAATCGGCGACCTATCGGCGCGCCCGTTAGTTAGGTAGGTAGGCCACTTTTGATAAAAGTGGCTGCTTTCTGAACCCCTCCATTCCCAACCTTTACTCCTCTGTTCTTCCGTTGAGGCTTAACCGCTTCTCCGTCTTGGCGCCAAGCTCCCTCAGCTTGTCCGCCGTCCCTAAAATATTCCCTTTTTTCTCCGAAAGCTTCTTCACCGCAGAATCGTGAGCCTCCCTCGCTTTCTCCAGGGCCATCCCAGCATCCTTAAGGTCTTCCACAAAGTTCACCAGGTCGTCGTGCAGCTTCCCGCCCAGCCGTGCGATCTCCTGCACGTTTTTGTTTTGGCGTTCAATTTTCCAGACATTCGCGATCGTCCGCAGGGTCGCCATCAACGTGCTGGGTGTGCTCAGCACGATTCTTCTTTCGAAGGCGTACTCCAAAAGGTCTTTGTCGGCCCGCAGTGCGGCCCCGAAAGCCGGTTCGATCGGAATGAACATCACCGTGAAATCGGGGGACCTGCCCGACAACAGATCCGGATACGCCTTACCGGAAAGATCATCGATAAAACGCCGCACCGCCGCCCCGTGAGCTTTCAGGCACTTTTCCTGCTCCGCCGAATCCGTGGCCCCACAAAAAGCATCGTAATCCACGAGAGGCACCTTGCTATCCACGATCACCGCCCGGTCTTCCGGAAGAAAAATCACCGCATCCATCCGCTTCCGGTCCGCCGACTCCTGGGTTTTGTATTCCCGGCCTTTTTCTAGGCCGGAAATCTCCAGCGTCTTTTCCAAGATCATCTCCCCCCAACGCCCCCGGGCCCCGGAGTCATTCTTTAAAGCGTGGGTGAGCCGGTGGGTCTCCGTGCCCAGCTGGGTGCTCATCGCTTGGATCTGCTGAATTTCCCGACGGAGATCGCTCTGCATTCCGGTCTCCGCTGTGTGGATCTCGTCCGCCCGCTTCCGGAAATCTTCAATCCGGGTCAGCAGCGGACGCAGTTCGTTCCCCACCTGCAGTTTGTTGTCCTCCACAAGCCGCCGCGTCCCTTCCGCCACCATCTGCTGGGCCATCGCCCGCATCTCGATCTGTAATTTGGCGGCGAGCTGCTCTTTCTCCTGCTTGGCCTCCGCCAGGGCCCGCTCTGCTGCCTGCCGCTCCGCTTCCGCCCGGGCCAGTCCTTCCCGAGCCGCCTGACCCTGGGCCTCCGCCTGCTGTCGCAGCCGTTCTACTTCACCCGCCCGACTGCGAAGCGCCTCCGTCTCGCCACTCGCCCGGCCCAGTCGGCCGGAAAGGTAGGCGTACGCCAAGCCGGCTCCTACGAGCAGCCCGATCCCTGCGGCGAAAATCATCACCATGGCTTCGCCAGCCTCCTTGCCGGCGATCGAAGGTCAAACCTCATCTTGGGCATAATTCTAAAAAACGGGGTAGGACATCCGCAGGCCTACGGTCTGCTCAGATTAGGGGCTAGGTTTAGGTTAAAAGGAGCCTAAGGCTTGCTGGCTCATCCCTAGAAACTCCCTTAATCTTCATCCTAATCATAATCCAGCCTCCGGGTTGTCTGTATTTTGATCTTTGATTCGGAGAGCTAAAGAAATGCGGGCGGAGGGAATCGAACCCTCGCATCAAGCTTGGGAAGCTCGCAGGCTACCATTACATCACGCCCGCTGACTGTTCTAAATTATCCAACGGCCCCTCCCGGAACACAACCGTTTTTGGAATCAGATCACGGTGCCATCCGCCACCACCGCCCCCTTGGGAATGATGACCACCCCGTCACGGACGTAGAAGTTGGGACCATCCATCTCGGCAGCTTTCCCCGCCGCCCGGATGGTCACCCGCCGGCCGATCCGCACATTTTTATCGATGATGGCATCTTCAATCACGCTGCCGCCCCCGATCCCGACATCCGGTCGATTCAGCCGCGCGTTCTCCTGCCGCTGGGCTGGAGTCTCAAAGTAGTCGGCCCCCATGAGAATTGACCGGCGAATCTTGCACTCCGTGCCAATCCGTTGCCGAATGCCCACCACCGCATCGTCCAGCACACTCCGCAGGATGGTGCACCCATCGGAAATGATCGCCCGGTTCACCTGACTGTTCTCCACCACCGAGCCCGGCAAAAACCGGGCGCGGGTATAAATGGGTGCGACGTTAAGCCCAAAGTCAAACTTGGGTTCCGGAGCCAACAGATCCAAATTGGCCCGGTAAAAGGCCCCGATGGTTCCGATATCCTCCCAGTAGCCGTCGTAAAGATAAGCCGAAACCTTTCGTTGGCGGATCGCCTCCGGCAGGACGTTTTTCCCGAAATCATCACCCTGGGTCTTGGCCAGACAGTCCCGCAAAACCTCTCGCCGAAAGATGTAAATTCCCATGGAAGCCAGAAAAGGGCGATCCGAGGGCAGTCCCGGCGCTGCCGCCAACGCGTCCAAAATCTTTGGATCCTTTGGCTTTTCGACAAATTCCGTCACACGGTGTTGCCCGTCCACTCGGAGTAGGCCGAGACGTGGGGCGCTTTCCCGGTCCACCGGCAACGCCGCGATGGTGATGTCGGCGCCGGAGGTTGTATGCCGCTCCAGCATTTTTCGAAAATCCATCCGGTACAACTGGTCCCCGGAAAGAATCAGGACATGTTCGTGTTGATGATTGTCAAAATGCATCAAACCCTGGCGGACGGCGTCGGCCGTGCCCTGGAACCAGCTCGTGGCCTCGCGGGTCTTTTGGGCCGCCACAATCTCAATGAAGCCGCGCGGAATAAAATCGTCGAACCGGTAGGCCTGCTGGACATGGCGGTGGAGAGAGGAGCTGAGGTATTGGGTGAGCAGGAAAATACGTTTGATGCCGGAGTTGAGGCTCAGACTGATGGGGATGTCCACCAGCCGATACTTGCCCCCAATGGGCACGGCCGGCTTGGCCCGGTCGCGAGTGAGCGGAAACAAACGGCTCCCCTCCCCGCCCCCCAGGATGACCGTAATGACTTGGTCAGGGTTGGGACTTCCCGCCGGGCTCATTCATTGACCCTATCTACGTAAAAATGTAGAACAAGTGCACGATGTGCGGAATTGTTGCCTACGTCGGCCCCCGGGACGCCCAGCCGATCCTTCTGGATGCTTTGGGAAGATTGGAATACCGCGGCTACGACTCCGCCGGCCTGGCCATCCTCAACGGCAAAGGCGTCGAGGTCCGCAAAAAGAGCGGCCGCATCGAGGAGTTGGCCAAGGCCTGCCGGGCCAGGCCCGTGGAAGGCAAATCCGGCATCAGCCACACCCGCTGGGCCACCCATGGGGCTCCGACCGACATCAACGCCCATCCTCATCTCGATGCCTCCGGCAAGCTCGCCCTCGTTCACAACGGGGTCATCGAAAATTACCTGGAGCTGAAACAACACCTTTCGAAGGCCGGTCATAAGTTTGCTTCCGATACCGACACGGAAATTCTCGCTCACCTGATCGGAGAGTCGTTCGAGCACAGCAAGGAAAAGGGCGAGAAACGCCTGATCGATGCGGTGCGCACGGCCCTGAAGCAGGTCCAGGGAACCTTGGGCATCGCGGTGATTCATTCGGACCTGCCGGGGTTGGTCGTGGGAGCCCGGCGGGGCAGCCCCCTCGTGATCGGCGTGGGCAACGGGGAAAACTTTCTCGCCAGCGACACCCAAGCCCTCGCCCCTTATACCGACCGGGTCGTGATCCTCCAGGATCAGGAAGTGGTCGCCCTGCATGCGGACCGCTTTGATGTGGCCTCCCCTCTCGGACAAAAGGCCGTCCATGTGGAAAAAATTGAGAATGGAGTCGCCGCCAGCGACAAGGGTTCCCATCCGCACTTCATGCTGAAGGAAATTTTCGAGCAGGCGGAAACCGTCCGCAACGCCTTCCGGGGCCGCCTCGATCTGGAGGAGTCTTCCGCCAAGTTGGGGGGGCTCAACCTTTCCCTTGATCAATTGCGGGAATACGAGCGGATCTTCGTCCTGGGCTGCGGCACGGCCCTGCACGCCGGGATGGTTGGGAAATATCTCATTGAAACACTCGCCAAAATTCCGGTCGACACCCAGCACGCCAGCGAATTCCGTTACAGCGACTCCCCCGTCCACCCCAAGACCCTCTTCTTTGCCGTCAGCCAATCCGGCGAGACCGCCGACACCCTTGGCGCCCTTCGTGAGGCCAAGCGCCGCGGCTTCCGCTGTTTGGGGATCTGCAACAACGTTTCCAGCACCATCGCCCGGGAAAGTGACGGCGGGGTCTACATGCACGCCGGACCCGAAATCGGCGTGGCCGCCACCAAATCCTTCACCTCCCAAGTGGTGATTTTTACCCTACTGGCGATCCTGCTGG
>JBILFP010000138.1:0-4585 GCA_044351535.1 Methylacidiphilales bacterium | reverse complement strand
TCGGCCAACTCCGGCACCTTCACCTCGGTGGCACCCCAGGAAAATTCCACCTTCGCCTTGATCCGGTTTTTGGCAAGATACTGCTTCACCAGCCCGACCGCTTCCGTGGCGATACGTTTCCCGCGCAGTTGGGAGGGTTTGCGGATAGGAGATTTGGCGGGCACCGCGACGACCCAACGGGCCGGCTTGGCAGTCGCCTTGCTGAAACGGAGGGTGGAGACGACATGCACCTTGGCGCGGGTTTCCTGAATCCAGTCCGTGCCGGTCAGACCGAGGTCTAAGAAGCCATCTTGCACATAAGCGGCGATCTCCTGGGCGCGGATCAGGCGGACTTCAAAGGAGGGATCGTCGATGGAGGGGCGGTAGGTGCGGGAGTTGGTGGCAATGTTGAACCCCGCGCGCCGGAAGAGCTCCAGCGTCGCTTCCTGAAGGCTGCCGGAGGGCAGGCCGATACGGAGGGGCTTCATGGTTTAAACCTTAAAGGTTGAAGCGAGGAGACTCAATCCGCTCGTTTACGGTTAGGTTTACGTTTACGCGGGCGGAAGGCCTTATAACCGGTAAGGGCGGTTATCCTTAACCGCCCGTTTTGCAAATTGGACGCGGGCCGTTAGGGACAACGGCCCCTACCAAGCTTTAATGACCGGGAAAAGAAGACTCAGTCGGGAATTGCGGGCATTTGCTGGGTGATGCAGTGGATGGCGCCGAGGCCGCCGACAAGGGCGGAGCAGTCGATCCCCACCACCTTGCGGTCGGGGAAGAAAGGGCGAAGGAGGTCGAGGGTGGGCTGGTCGGTCGGGGAGTTGAAGACCGGCACCAAAACCGCCGAGTTGGCGATGTAGAAGTTAGCGTGGCTGGCCGGGTTGCGATGGTGAGGGCCGTCACTGCGGGGAGGCATGGGCATTTCCAAAACCCGCAAGGGCTGACCCCGTGAATCCTTGGCCTTTTTGAGGCGATCCAGGTTTTCCTTCAGCGGGGCGTAGTTGGTGTCTTGGGAATCCTTTTCCACGGCGGTGACCACCACGCCGGGAGCGACAAAACGCGAAAGGTCGTCGACGTGGCCGTCCGTGTCGTCACCCTCTAACCCGTCGCCCAGCCAGATGATCTGCTTCATGCCGAGCCAGTGCTTCAACTTGGTCTCGATCTCGGCCCGGGAGAACTCGGGATTCCGGTTTTTGTTGAGAAGACAGTGTTCGGTGGTGAGAAGGGTGTCCTGACCGTCGGTGTCAATCGAACCACCTTCCAGAACATAGTCATGGGTTTCGAAAGGGGTGTCGGTCATCGGGCAGGCGGCGAGGGGAACCCGATCGTCCGAATCCCACGGCTCGTATTTTCTTCCCCAACCATTGAAGCCGAAGTCGTGGGCCACACGGGCCGGGGATCCCTGACCCCGGCGGAGCATAAAAATAGGGCCGCTGTCGCGCAGCCAGGCATCGTCGGTCTTGATGGTCACGAGCTTGAGGTTGGGGGATTGGAGCTTGGCCTTCCGGAGTCTCTCGGTGACCTCATCGGCGGCGGCACAGTCATTGACGCAGAGATAGACGCGTTCCCCGGGAACCAGGGCGTGGATGATTTCCAGATAGGTTTCCCGGACCGGTTCCATCAGGCCCGGCCAGGTGCCCTCGTTATGCGGCCAGGCCAACCAGGTGGCCTCGTGTTTCTCCCACTCAGCAGGGAAGCGGTACTGCGCCCAATCGATGGCGGCGGCAGGGCGGCTCAAGGAGCGAGAAACCGCTGATTTAGGCCGTCATAGGCGTCGATCCGGCGATCGCGCAAAAAGGGCCAGTGCTGGCGGGTGACACCGATTTCATCGAGATCCAGATGGGCGCGGATGATCTCGGCCTTGTCCGTGGAGGCTTGGGCCAAAACTTCGCCAAAGGGGTCGCAGGCAAAGGAAGTGCCCCAAAAATCGAGATTATTCTCCCGGCCAGTCCGGTTGATGGAGAGGACAAAGACTCCGTTGGCGATGGCGTGACTGCGCTGCATCGTTTGCCAGGCACTACATTGCACTTTGTGAAGTTCCCGCGGCTCAGTCCGGGCCAAACCGATGGCGGTGGGATAAATGAGGATCTGGGCGCCACGGAGGGCCATGAGACGGGCGGCTTCGGGGTACCACTGGTCCCAACAAACGAGCACGCCGAGTTTTCCGACCGGTGTCTGGATCGGGAGAAAACCGGTATCCCCCGGGGCAAAGTAGAATTTCTCGCTAAACCCAGGGTCATCAGGAATGTGCATCTTGCGGTAGGTGCCGAGGATCGAACCGTCCGGGCCAAACACGACGGCCGTGTTATGATAAAGGCCGCCCGTGCGCTGCTCGAAATGGCTGGAGACGAGGGTGATTTTTAATTTTTTGGCGGTCTTGGCAAGGAGGTCGGTGGTGGGGCCGGGGATGGGCTCGGCCAGATCGAAGCACTGGTAATCCTCCTTCTGGCAAAAGTAGAGGGAGCGGAAAAGTTCCGGCAGGCAAACCAGTTTGGCACCCTGCTTGGCGGCAGCGGTGATCCGGTCGATGGCCGCCGGCAGATTCCTTTTCGGGTCGGGCGACATCGCCATCTGGATGAGGGCGACCGGCAGGCCGGCAGGACTCTTTTTGGACATGCGGGGATTTCAGCGCAAAGAGACCGGCGGGGCGAGAATTTCGGAAAGGACGATGGCATCCCGGACCGAATCGGGAGAATGGAGTTTCTCGGGCCAGCGATGGGAAAAGGTGGTATCCGCCTGCTTGGCAGTCGGAAACGGGCGAAAGGTGGCCCGGGGAGTTTCCTCGGTAGGCGAAACAAATGAGGGCTCGGAAATCGGGGCAACTCTTGCCTCAGGAAAGGCGGTAAAAACCGGAACCGGTGCCGGCTTGGGCGCCTCCAAAATAATAACGGGCTCCGGAAGGGGAGTCGGGGTGGGTTCGCGTTTAGGAGGGGAAACTCTGGGGGCTGGCGGAGAGGGTAAAACCGGGGGTTCAGTGTTCTCGACCGGCGGGGGCGGGGATTCGTGGCGCCGCCGTCCCAATGCCTCCAGCAAGTCGCCCAGATCCCCGAACTCCTCCTGAGGTGGCGTTTCCCGACGATCGGGCGCGGAACGGGCCTTCTCCTGCGGCGGTGCCTGGGGATGCTCTTCTTCCTGGCCCTGCCGATTCCGCTGCATCCACCACTGCGCGAGGCTGGCGAGGACAAAGAGAATCGGGACGAGCCACTCCATGGAGGAGGGGGACTATTTCGGGCCGGTCTTGCCCGAATCCTTGGCAATGGCGGCACGCATCTCCGTGTCGGCGGAGACGTTGCGGATCTTTTGATAATCCAGAATACCGAGATTGCCCTTGCGGAAGGCCTCGGCCATGGCGAGGGGAACCTGGGCCTCTGCCTCAACGACCTTGGCTCGCATTTCCTGTTCGACCGCGACGGCCGCGGCCCGACGCATTTCCGCTTTGGCCTGGGCGACCTGCTTATCAGCATCCGCCTGTTCGGCCTGGAGTTTGGCGCCGACGTTCTCCCCAACATCCACATCGGCAATATCGATGGAGAGAATTTCGTAAGCGGTGCCGGCATCGAGACCGCGGTTCAACACGTCCTTGGAAATGTCCTGCGGGTTCTCGAGCACACCCTTGTAAGTTTCCTTGGAGCCGATGGCTCTGACGATACCTTCGCCGACCCGGGCGATAATGGTCTCCTCCGTGGCGCCGCCGACAAAGCGGTCGAGGTTGGAGCGGACAGTGACGCGGGCGCGGGCCCGGACGGTGATGCCATCCTTGGCAACACCATCAATCGTGCTTTTGCCGGAGGCGGCTCCCGGGCAGTCGATGACCCTTGGATTCACGCTGGTGCGGACGGCGTCGAAGACGGTCTTGCCGGAGCCGGAGGTGGCGAGGTCGATGGCGCAGCAGCGATTGAAGTCGAGCTTGATGCCGGCCTTGTCGGCGGCGATGAGGGCGCGGATGACCTGATCCACGTTGCCGCCGGCCAGGAAGTGGGTTTCCAGCTGGGCCGTGGAGACATCGATGCCGGCCCGGACGGCGGTGATGCGGGCATTCACGATCAGGGAATTGGGAATGCCCCGCAGCCGCATGGCGATCAGGGTGGGGATTCCGACTGGGGCGCCGGAGGTGAGGGCCCGAAGCCAGAGGCCGAAAAAGTTAAGGAGGACGATTCCGAAAACCAGGGCAACCACCCCGGCCGCGATGAGAAGGAATAATGGCATAGGGGAAAGGATGGATGAGGTTTTTAGACTCGGCGAACAAAAATGGACGGGCCGTCCACCCGGACCACTTTCACCCGGGTACCGGACTCCAGATGCTCCCCACTCGTGATGACGTCCACTTTTTCACCGTCGAGACGGGCGGCACCGGCGGGTCGAAGGTCGGTGAGGGCGACACCTTCATGGCCCATCCACTTTTCCGGCTCCGTGGGGGCATGGGCGGCGGTGGAGGGATCAAGGATATACTTCCTCCCGAGGGGCGTTTTTGGAAAGTAGCGCATCCAAAGGATGGTCAAAACCGTGCCGGCGAGCAGCTCCGCCATGAGAATCAGGGCGCCAACTTTCGGGCCGAATTCGGCAAACCCGACCACAGCCGCACCCAGGAGACAAACCACCCCGAGGA
>JBILFP010000027.1:0-15800 GCA_044351535.1 Methylacidiphilales bacterium | reverse complement strand
GTTTGCGACGGCGGAAAATTCCAAGAGGTGGATGCGGGAATGGAGGCGGTGGACGTCCTCCAGTTCAAGGGCGTGGCTAGCTACACCAGCAAGCTGAAGGCCAACCGCAAAAAGACCGGTCTCAAGGACGCGATCATCACCGGGACGGGTAAGATCGGCGGGCGGGAAGTTTCCCTGGCGGCCATGGAGTTTTCCTTTTTGGGCGGAAGCATGGGAGCGGTGGTCGGGGAGAAGGTGACGCGGACGATCGAGCGTGGATTGCAGAAAAAAGCACCGGTGATTGTTTTCTCGGCCTCCGGCGGTGCACGGATGTACGAAGGCATGTTCAGTTTGATGCAGATGGCCAAAACAAGCGGGGCCTTGGCGCGGTTGGGCGCGGCCGGTCTGCCGTTTGTGTCTGTCCTGACCAATCCGACGATGGCCGGCGTGATGGCCAGTTATGCTTCCCTGGGGGATGTGATCGTGGCCGAGCCTAAGGCCATGATCGGTTTTGCCGGTGCCCGCGTCATCAAGGAGACGACGCAGCAGGAGCTGCCCAAAGGGTTTCAGACTTCCGAATTCCTCCACGAGCGCGGGTTGATCGACCTGATTGTGCCGCGTCCGGAGATGAAAGAGACGCTCGCGCGTCTGCTTCGTTACCTCTGAAGCGAAACGATCCCGTCGCCCGGCTGGAGGCGGTCTGCGCCGCCGGCATCCGGCCTGGCCTGGAACGGACGAGAGCGTTGCTGGCCCGGCTGGGACACCCCGAGCGGGATCTGAACTTCATCCATATCGCCGGAACCAATGGCAAGGGCTCCACGGCAGCGGCGCTGGATTCGATCCTGAGGGCCGCGGGATTCATGCCCGGGCTTTACACCTCTCCGCATCTCGTGGATTTCCGGGAGCGCTTTCGGCTGGGTGGGGTGCCGGTGGGTGCCCGCACCCTGGAGAAGGAATTGGGGCCACTGTTGAGGATTCTGCGCAAGATTCCCTGGTCCCGCCGGCCGACCTTTTTCGAGGCGGCTACAGTCCTGGCTCTGAGGATTTTCCGGTCGGCCGGGGTGGATTTCGTGGTTTGGGAGACGGGGCTGGGCGGGAGGCTGGATGCCACCAATGTGGTGCAACCGGAACTGTGTTTACTGACTTCGCTGGGCCGGGATCACGAGGAGATTTTGGGGCACGGTTACCGCAACATCGGCCGGGAGAAGGCGGGAATTTTAAAACGGGGCGTGCCGGTGTTTTCGGCGCCTTGGCCGGCCGAGGCGAAGCAGGTTTTGGCCAGGCGGGCTCGCGAGCTTCGTTGTCCGTGGAAAATTGTCCGGCCCATCTCGACGGGCGAATTTCCGCTCGCGGGAAAACACCAGCGCCATAACGCGGCCCTAGCGATGGCGGCCGCACGGTATCTTTCTTTTCCAGGGTCCATCATTCAACGCGGGTTGGCCCGTACGAAGTGGCCGGCCCGTTTCATGATTTTACGCAAAAAACCGCTACTGGTTTTGGATGGGGCTCACAACGAGCAGGGTGTGGAGGCGGCCCTCCAAACCTGGCAACAGAAGACGGGGAGAGGGCCGGACCGCGTGATCTTCGGATGTCTAAAAGACAAGGCGATCGGGGGAATGCTCCGTAGAATTCAGAGAACCGGTGCCGAGCTTTGGGGTGTGGCCCTGCCCGGGGCGCGGGGCTCGGATCCGCTGGCTTGGCCGGTTTCGCCCGATCGCTTTTTTGGGTCTGTGGCCGAGGTGATAGCCGAAGAGAAAAAAACCAAAAAGGCCACGTTGGTCCTCGGCTCCTTGGTTCTGGCGGGTGAAGTGTTGAGGGGGCAGGGGGTGAAAGTGGCATGATCCGGGCGGTCTTTTTCGACGCCGGTGGAACGTTGTTGCGGACGGCGGAGCCGGTGGGACGGACCTATGCACGCCTCGCAGGTCATTACGGTTGGCAGGCGGAGGAGGAACCACTGGACCATGGGTTCCGTAGCGCTTGGAAAAAAAGAATCGCCGAAGGGGCCGGAGCGGACGGAACCCTGGGTCGGGAGGGTTGGAAAAAGATCCTGAAAGCCAGCGTGGAGGCTGGGGGGTTGCCGAAGGGTTTTCCGTTCGACGACTATTTTGAGGAGGTCTATGCCCATTTTGCCCGGCCGGATGCCTGGAGGGATTTTCCCGAGACGGAAGGGGTGCTGACGCGGCTCCACCAGTTGGGTGTCCGCACGGGGATTTTGTCCAACTGGGATCCCCGGCTTCGGCAGGTGCTGGCGGGGTTTTCCTGGGCGGAGCGGCTGGACCCAGTCCTGATTTCCGAGGAGGTGGGGGCGGAAAAGCCCGGCCGGGAAATTTTCCGGAAAGCCGAGCAGGCGGGAGGGCTAACTGCCGGGGAATGTGCGCTGGTGGGGGACGACCCGATCAGCGATCAGCGGGGAGCCGAAGGAGCGGGCTGGCGCTGGGCCCTGGTTTCCCGCCCGGAAAAAGGGTTGGGTGAGGCATTAGTCAGTCTTGGGCTTTGAGTTCTCTCCCCTAATAGGCCAGAACGGATTTTGACTTCCCGGGGGGCTGGGAGCACTTTGCCTTTGGGTACAAGGAGTTGCCCAAAGACATGATTGCAAACACGGGGTTCTTCGGTTTTCTCAAAACCTCCATCGGGCGGAAATGGGTGGTGGCCCTGACCGGTCTTTTTCTGATCTTTTTCGTGATCGTCCACATGGCGGGGAATCTGCAGATGTTTGCGCCCAGCCCGGATGTCATTAACCGCTACGCCGACCTGCTGAAATCCAATCTCCTGATCTTATGGGGATTTCGCGTGGCCTTGTTGGCGGCCGCGACCCTCCACATCTGGGCGGCGTTGTCTCTAGCCCGGGAGAATCGGGCGGCCAAGCCGGTGAACTATGCGGTGACGGGAAGAAAATCCCGGCTCGGGGTGACCTGGGCGAGCGTGACGATGGTGATCAGCGGCACGGTGATCCTCGGGTTTGTCATCTTCCATTTGCTGCACTTCACGGCCCAGGTGGTGGATCGTTCCTACCAGGAGATGGAGGTGGTGGTGGACGGCAAGGCGATGCATGACGTGCACCGGATGGTGGTGGCCGGATTTTCCAAGCCGCTGATCAGCGGGTTCTACATCCTGGCCATGGGGCTGCTCTTTTTCCATTTGCGGCATGGGGCGGCGAGCGTCTTTCAGACGATCGGGATCCGGGATCGGACCTTGTCGAAACTGATCGAAAGTGGCTCCTGGGTGCTGGCAGTGATTCTTTTTCTTGGATTCAGCTCGATCCCGGTGGCGGTGCTGCTGGGAGTCTGGAAACTGTGAAGCTGGATGCCCGGGTTCCTGCCGGTCCGCTGGCGGACAAGTGGAAGAACTTCAAGGCCTCGGTCCGGCTGGTCAGTCCGGCCAACAAGCGAAAGTACGAGGTGATCGTGGTGGGAACCGGATTGGCCGGCGCCTCGGCGGCCGCCTCTTTGGCCGAACTGGGCTACCGGGTGAAGGCTTTCTGCTTCCACGACAGTCCCCGCCGGGCCCACTCCATCGCCGCGCAGGGCGGAATCAACGCCGCCAAGAATTACCAAAACGACGGGGACAGTGTGCGGCGTCTTTTCCAGGACACCATCAAGGGTGGGGATTTTCGTTCCCGCGAGGCCAACGTGCACCGGTTGGCCGAGGTCAGCGTGAACATCATCGACCAGTGCGTTGCGCAGGGCGTGCCGTTCGCCCGAGAGTACGGCGGCCTGCTGGCGAACCGCTCTTTTGGCGGGGCGCAGGTTTCACGGACTTTTTATGCGCGGGGCGCGACCGGCCAGCAGCTGCTGTTGGGAGCCTACTCGGCATTGAGCCGGCAGATCGGGCAGGGGCGCGTACAGATGTTTCCCCGGCACGAGATGCTCGACCTGGTGGTGGCGGAAGGAAAGGCGCAGGGGATCATCACGCGGAATCTGGTGACGGGGGAGTTGAAGGCCCACTCGGCCGATGCCGTGCTGCTCTGCACCGGCGGTTATGGCAACGCTTACTATCTTTCCACCTACGCACGCGGTTCGAACGCCACGGCGATCTGGCGAGCGCACCGGCGGGGTGCGGCGTTTGCCAATCCCTCCTTCACCCAGATTCATCCCACCTGCATCCCGGTGTCGGGGGACTATCAGTCGAAACTGACGTTGATGTCGGAATCGCTGCGGAACGATGGTCGGGTCTGGGTGCCCAAGCACCAAGGGGACCGCCGGCCGGCGGCGCAGATTCCCGAGCCGGAGCGGGACTATTTCCTCGAGCGGCTTTATCCGAGTTACGGGAACCTGGCGCCGCGGGATATCGCTTCGCGGGCGGCGAAGCGGGTTTGCGACGAAGGCCGGGGCGTGGGGGGCTCGGGGCTGGGGGTGTATCTGGATTTCTCCGAGGCGATTGGGCGGTTGGGGCAAAAGACGGTGCAGGAGCGGTACGGCAACCTTTTCAACATGTATCATGAGATCACCGGCGAGAACGCCTACGAGGCGCCGATGCGGATTTTTCCGGCGGTGCACTACACCATGGGCGGGCTTTGGGTGGACTATCACCTGATGAGCAATATCCCCGGGCTGTTCGTGCTCGGGGAGGCGAACTTCTCCGACCACGGGGCCAACCGGTTGGGGGCGAGTGCCCTCATGCAGGGGCTGGCGGACGGCTACTTTGTGATTCCTTACACCCTCGGGGACTATCTTTCTCAGCAGAAACCGGCGGGGCCAAAGAAGGCGTCCGAGACAGAGGCGTTCTGGCAGGCAAACGAGGACACGCAAAACCGGATCCAAAAGCTGTTGGGCGTGAAAGGCAAGCGGCCGGTGAGCGAGTTTCATCGGCAGCTGGGCCGGATCCTTTGGGATCATTGCGGGATGAGTCGAACCAAGAAAGGATTGGAGCAGGGGATCGAAGCGATTCGGACCCTGCGCAAGGAGTTCTGGCAGGACGTCAATGTGCCGGGCAGCGGGGAGGACCTGAACCAGTCACTGGAAAAGGCGGGACGCGTTTCGGACTTTTTGGAGTTGGGCGAGCTGATGTGCCGTGATGCGCTGGAGCGGGAGGAGTCGTGCGGCTGTCATTTTCGGGAGGAATATCAAACCCCTGACGGAGAGTGCACCCGGAAGGATGATGCTTTCGCCCACGTGGCGGCGTGGGAATATTCTGGGGAAGGCAAGGCGGCGGTGCGTCATGCCGAGCCGCTCCAATATGAAGAGGTGAGTCTGACCACGCGGAGTTACAAATGAAGCTGCAGCTCAAGATCTGGCGGCAGCCGGGCAAGGATCATTCCGGAAAGTTTGAGACTTACGGCCTCGACGGGCTGAATCCCGATATGTCCTTTTTGGAAATGATGGATGTTTTAAACGACCGACTGACGCGCGAAGGGAAGGAGCCGGTCGCGTTTGAGCATGACTGCCGGGAGGGAATTTGTGGTTCGTGTGCGATGGCGATCAATGGGGAGCCACACGGTCCGAACGACGGTGCCACCACCTGCCAGGTGTATCTGCGCTCTTTTCAGGACGGGGAGACGCTGACAGTGGAGCCTTGGCGGGCGCGGGCGTTTCCGGTGTTGAAGGATTTGGTGACTGACCGGTCGGCCTTTGACCGGGTCATGCAGGCCGGGGGATTTGTTTCCGTGAATACGGGGCAGGCGCCGGATGCTAATGCCATGCCGATTGGAAAAGAGGTCGCAGAGAAGGCTTTTGATGCCGCGCACTGCATTGGGTGTGGAGCGTGTGTGGCGGCGTGTCGGAACGGATCGGCGATGTTGTTTGTGGCGGCGAAGGTGTCCCATTTGGGATTGCTGCCGCAGGGTCAGCCCGAGCGGAAACAGCGGGTACTACGGATGGTGGAGGCGATGGATGCGGCTGGATTTGGAAATTGTTCTAACCAGTACGCATGTGAGGCGGTATGTCCTAAAGAGATCTCGGCTGATTGGATTGCCCGGATGAACCGGGATTACGCGCTCTCCATAGCCCAAAAGCTCTAGTTTTTGAGGCCGTGCTCCGGTGATGGGGTCGGGGGTACCCCCGACCCCGCAAAGATTGTTATAATTTGCAAATTTTAAAGACTTGGTCGATAGGACTTTAGGAAAGAAGAAAATTTCGGCAAAATAAACGCAATGTGCTAGCATTCAATTAGATGCAGTCTATCCGGAGATTCCTCCTCCGTATGGGTCGTTTGCGGTCTACTCCCGCAAGTCGATTCGTTTTTATTTTTTCCATTTTGGTTTTGGGAAATTCCATTCCGGCGTGGGCCAAGCGCGGGGTGGATTTTCAAATGGCGCTGGGGAATCCGACCGCCGCCACCACGGACCCGAGCAAGACAAACAACTACCTGATTGCCCGATCGCAGTTCACGCTTTCCTACAACGGAATCCACCATCAACCCAACTGGGTGAGCTGGAGCTACTCCACGGGGGATAGCGGTTCCAGCGGCCGTACGGATGCCTGGTCGGAGGAGACGGCATTGCCGGCCGGTTATTACCGCGTGGGCATCGCCACGTTTGGCAGCAGCTTTGGAGAAAGTTGGGACCGTGGCCACATGTGTCCCTCGGCGGACCGGACCGCCACGGTCGCGGACAACGAGTTGACTTTCCGGATGAGCAACATGATTCCGCAGGCCGCCCAAAACAACCAGGGACTTTGGGCCAACTTTGAAACCTATACCCGTGGCCTGGCTTCTGATGGCGATGAGATCCTGATCATTTGCGGTCCGGCCCAGTTCACCGGTAACCGAATTCCCAACCAGATGTCGGTGCCGGGTTCCGTCTGGAAAATTATCGTGGAGGTTCCCAACGCCTCCAGCACGACGCCGGCCTACCAAAGGGTGACCACCAACAGCCGGGTCATTGCCATCCTGACGCCGAACACCAGCTCGGGACTCGGCACTTGGGAGAGTTACATCACCTCGGTGGAGGAGATTGAGGAGATCACCGGCTTCAACTTTTTCTCTAGCGTGGATCCGGCGGTGGCCACCTACCTGAAAAACGTGGTGGATACCGGAACCGGCCCCAACAAACCCACGGTGATCACTTCCTTCTCTCCCGCCTCCGGAGCGGCTGGTACCACTGTGACGATCAGCGGTTACAATTTTGGAACCACTCCCACCGTCCAGTTCAACGGCGCCACGGCCGTGGCCAGTGTTTCCGGCGGGACCACCATCACCGCCACGGTTCCGGCCGGGGCCGGCACCGGGCCGATCACCGTCAGCGGCACGGGTGGGACCGACACCAGCGCTAGCAATTTTATTGTGGGAAGCGGAACGGAGCCGACTTTGAGCCTTTCCACCGGATCTTTAACCACCCCTGCCACCATCCAGGGAGCGGCGGGAGCGAGCACGAACTACTCCTTATCTGCAACCAACCTTACGGGGAGTATCACGATCAGCCTGTCGACAAACTCTTTTGCCATCAGCACCAACACAAACTCCGCGAGTTTTACCAACTCTCTGACCCTTAGCCCCACTTCGGGGGTGATTCCTGCGACTGCCATCTATGTGCGGACGGCGGCCTCCCTGTCCATCGGGAGCGTATCCGGAACCATTTCCCACAGTGGAGGAGGGGTAACCAACCCTCCTTCCATTGCGGTTAACGGAACCGTCAACTCCAGCAATCCTACGCTCAGCTTATCCGTAACCAATCTGAACGGTTTTTCCGCTTTGCAGGGAAGTCCCAGCACGAGCAAGAGCTACGCCATTTCAGGGGTGAATCTGACCGGACCCATTACCGTTACTCCTCCCTCCGGGTATGAAATTAGTTCCAACAACATTGATTTTGCCGGCAGTGTTTTATTGAGTCCTGGCGGCACCACTTTGGCTGCCAGCACTCTCTATATCCGCATTGCGGCTACTGCGCCCGTCGGAACAGCGAGTGGGGCCGTTACCCATTCCGGAGGAGGTGCACCCACCCAAAATTTAAGTCTGACTGGGACGGTCACCGCCTATACCCCCGGACTCGCCTCGGACGTGTATTGGAATTTCGACACCGCTACACCGACTTCCGGGGTTCCTGCTGGTGTTTCGGTTGGCGCAGTTCTGCAGAGGAATAACAACGGGTCAACCACGATGCTAACCACTACTTCTGGCACCACGAACCTTGGGCTAAGCGGGGGCAACAATTGGGGTGCTGCTGCGAGGGTGGGCCCAATCGATCTTGCTTCGAGTGCCTATCTTGAAATAACGATTACGCCAAATACTAATGTAACTTTTGCGCTTACTGGTATCTCGTTTGGTTCAAGAAGCACCGGTACCGGCCCGAAGGCTTACACCTTAAGAAGTTCTGCCGACGGCTACACATCTGACGTCGCAACCAATGGTTTAACGTCCGACAGTAATTGGGCGCTTAAATCCAACAACAACCTTACCTTCTCCGCCCAGACCGCGACCACGTTCCGACTTTTTGGTTATGCGGGGACGGGAAGTCCGGGTGCCGGAACTGCAAACTGGAGGTTGGATGATCTAAGGTTAACCGTCAGCGCAGAAGTTCCTGCGGTGACGCCGGTGATCACCAGCACCAATGCGGTTACAGCGACCAACTATGCCGGTTTCTCCTATCAAATTACCGCCAGCAACAGCCCGGTTTCCTACAATGCTTCCGGATTGCCGAACGGGCTTTCGATCAACACAAGCAACGGCCTAATTTCCGGAACACCCGCCGTGACACCAGGCACCTATACGGTCGGGCTTTCGGCCATCAACTCGGCGGGGGAGGGAACCCAGAACCTCACGCTGACGCTCTTGAAAAATGCCGGGGCGCCGACCATCACCAGCGCCAGCAACGCCACCGCTTATCTGCGCAGCGCCTTCAGCTTTACGGCTACCGCCAATCCAGCAGCCACCTCCTTTAGTTTCTCCGGACTCCCGGCCGGACTCACGAGCTCCGGGGCCGCCATCAGCGGGACGCCGACAAATGCGGGAACCTTCAACGTCGGCGTCACCGCCACCAACTCGCTCGGGAGCGATGCGCAGAATCTTACCCTCACCGTCTTGGATCCGGTGATCAGCCTGTCGACCAACTCCGTCGCGGGACTTTCCTCCACGGTTGGCAAGGAGGGTTCGGTTCAGACCTATATGATTTCTGGCTCCAATCTAACGAGTAACATCACCGTCACGGCTCCCACCCATTTCCGGATCAGTGCAGACGGCGCTGATTTCACCAATAACCCCATCACGCTAACCCCCACGGAGGGAACTTTGTCCGGGAAAATGTTGTTTGTCAGCCTGGCTACGAATGCGCCGGTGGGTGCCCGATCAGGAATCGTGACGCACGCCGGGGGCGGGGCGGTGAGCCAAAGCCTCTCGGTGGCCGGAACCGTAGTCCAGCCGCAACTTTCCCTTTCCACCAATTCCTTGGGAGGGTTCAGTACGCGGGTGGGAGTCGTCTCCGCGGCCCAAAATTACACGGTGAGCGGGACGGAGCTGACCGGTGGATTGACCGTCACCGCTCCGGCTGGATTTGAAATCAGCACTGACAACATCAGCTTTACCGAAAGCCTGCTGTTGATTCCCGCTTCCGGAAGCCTGGCCAGTCAAACCATCCATGTGCGCATCAGCACCGGGGCCGGAGTCGGTAGCCTTTCTGGAAGCATCACCCATGAGGGCGGGGATGTGATTCCAAAGTCCCTTTCCCTGAGCGGAACCGTGGTTGAGCCATCGATCACCCTCTCGGACTCCAGCTTGCCAGCCTTTACGGCCGATTGGGGCTCCTCCTCGGCCACGCAGAGCTATACGGTGAGCGGAGCGAATCTGACGGGACCCGTGACCGTGACCCCTCCGAGCGGTTTTGAAATCAGCTTGGACAACAGCACGTTCGGCAACAGTCGGACCCTGAATCCCGCCGGGGGCAGCTTGGCCGCCGTGCCGGTCTATGTGCGCTTAAGCAGTTCCGCCCCGCTGGGCGTCTCCTCAGGCTCAATTACCCATACCGGGGGAGAAGCTGCCGATCAAAATCTCGCCGTCACGGGAACGGTAAATTCCGCCAACCCGACCCTATCCCCGTCGGTGACTTCCTTGAGTGGATTTACCTCAACCTTTGGGGTGCCCAGCGCAAGCCAGGCTTACACAATCTCCGGATCCGGTCTAACCGGGACCATCACGGTGTTCGCCCCATCCGGTTTTGAGGTCAGTCTGGATAACGCCACCTTTGCGGCCAGTCGGACCCTAAGTCCGGTGGCAGGCAACCTTTCCGGAGTCACCCTTTACGTCCGATTGAGTGGCACCGCACCGGTGGGCTCGCCCAGCGGGAACGTCACCCATAGCGGAGGCAGTGCTTCGACCGTCACCTTGGGGGTCACCGGAACTGTTGCGGATGCGACTCCGATTTTCACCCTTTCCACCAACTCCCTGTCCGGATTTACCTCGCTCTTCGGGGATCCGGGTACCCCGCAGAGTTACACGGTTTCCGGAAGCAACCTGAAAGGCCCGATCACCGTCACCGCGCCGACCGGATATGAGGTGAGTCAAGACGGCATCACCTACGCCGCCAGCCAGATTCTGACACCTACATCCGGGGTGCTAAGTGGAGTCCTCCTGCAGGTGCGGTTGAGTTCCACGGCGTCGGTCGGGGCGGTGAGTGGAAATGTGAATCACACGGGCGGCGGGATCAACGCCCAGGACCTCTCGGTCAGCGGGACGGTAGCCGGCTTCACCGGGCCCACCATCACCTCCACCAAAAGCGGCTCCTTCTATACCAACAGCGCCTTCAGCTATCAGGTGACTTTGGCGACCACCAACACCAACAGCACCTACAGCGCCACCGGCCTGCCCGCCGGATTCTCCATCAATCCCACCAATGGTCTGATCACCGGAACCAACCCGGCGACGGCCGCGACCAACCAGATCGTGATCACGGTGAATGGAACGCAGGGAATTTCCCGGGCCACCTACCGCCTGCGTACCATGACGGCCGCCGAGCAAAGCGCGATCAGCGGCACCCCCAGCGTGGTGATCAATAAATATCAAAATGCAACCACGGACCGAGTGGAACTTCTGGTCACGGGGGATTCTTTTGAGGGACCTCCCGTGGACCTTCGAGGCATGGTGATCAAGGACTTCAGCGCCAGCATGACCGGGGATCAGGGAGGAAAGTACGTCTTTACGCAGAATCCTCTTTGGGCCTCGGTGCGCGCCGGTACCCTCATCGTCCTCTCTGCCGGCAACACGCTGACCCAGGACTTTTCCGCCACGGGGACGGACTATTTGTTGAGGGTCAATCTGGGGAACACCGATTACTTCACGGAAGAGGCGGGCGGATTCAACATCGGCGACACCGAAATGGTCATGATCAAGGCCGCCAACACGGGGGCGGACGGGGTGGCCGGCGGAATTCATGCGGCCTCCATGGGTTCGGCGGGTACCCCTTACACGACATTTACGGGCCGCAAACTCAATGGTCAGGCGCTGAATGGCAGCCGGCCCTATGCCTATGTGGTCAACGGGAATTCCTCCTTGGCCGATTTTTATTCCTCGTCCGGGATCGCGCGGATCAGCCTCCTGACTTTTGGTTCGCAAAACAATGCTGACAATGGGGCGTTCATCAACTCGCTTCGGGCTTTGGATCAAACGGCCCCGGTGGTGACCCTGAATGGTGCGGCGGATCTGACGGTTGCCCATGGGAGCGGCTACACCGAGTCTGGCGCCACCGCAACCGGGGCTACCAGTGCCACCCCCACCATCAGCGGATCGGTGAATCCAAACGCCGTGGGAACCTATGTGCTGACCTACTCCGCGAGTGACGCCGCCGGAAACGTTGGCCGGGCCACCCGGACGGTGCGGGTGGTTGACCAGACGCCGCCGATCATCACTTTGAATGGGCCGGCCACCGTGCAAATCCCCTACGGGACCACCTACAGCGATCCGGGCGCGACCGCGACGGATGCCGTGGACGGTGATCTCTCCGGGTACGTCCAGATCATGATGCCCATTCAATCCGCCTCGGTTGGCTCTTATGTGAAAAGCTACGTGGTGAGTGATTTTTCCGGCAATGAGAGCGAGATCTTGGTGCGCACGGTCGAGGTCGTGAAAGCCACCCCGGCGATCACCGGCAACCCCAGTGCATCGTCCATCACGGCCGGGCAATCGCTGGCCAGTTCCAACCTGAGCGCAGGAACCGCCAGTGTGCCGGGAGGTTTCGCCTGGACGGATGCTTCCACGGTGCCCAGCGCTTCTGGAAATTACCAGGTGACCTTTACGCCGACCGACAGCACCAATTACAACACGGTGACTCTTTCCGTGCCGGTGACGGTGAATCCGGCCCTGACCCCGATCGAGTCGTGGGGGAGCGAATTCGGCCTGAGCGGATCCAACGCGGGAGCGAATGCTGATCCGGATGGGGATGGCTTCAGCAACGCCCAGGAGTACGCCTTCGGGCTGAACCCCACGAACGCAGCGGGAAATCCGGCGGTCCTCAGTCAAGGATCCAGCCAAGTCAAACTTACCTTCCTGCAAAAAGAGACAGGCGGGGTTACTTATGCGGTGAAATCCGCCTCCAGCCTAAGCGGTGGCTTCACCAACTCCGTGACGCCCCAGGAAGCCACAGATCAGACCGGAGTTCCGACCGGTTACAAGCGATACGAGGCGACGTTGCCGACTTCGACCGGGCGGGGGTTCCTGAAGGTGGAGGCGACGCTGCCGTAGGCGGAATGGGTGGAAGGCGGGAGGTGGGGTAGGCCACTTCTGATAGAAGTGGCAGCCCCTTTTATCAAAAGGGGCCTACCGATTATCTAAAGTCCAAAACTAAAAATTAATGTCTGACCCCTCGCTTGGGACAGAGGGAGGAGATTTCGCAGTGGGCGCAGTCGGGTTTACGGGCGGAGCAGCGGCGGCGACCGTGCCAGATCAGGAGATGAGAAAAGAGGGTCCAGTCCGGCTTGGGCACGATTTTTACTAGGGCCTGTTCCACCTTCACGGGGTCATGCTGGCGGGTCAGGCCCATGCGGCGGGAGAGACGACCGACGTGGGTGTCCACCACGACTCCTTCCGCCAGATTGAAAGCGTTACCGAGAACCACATTCGCGGTCTTTCGGCCCACCCCAGGCAGTTTGTGCAGATGTTCCATCGTCCTTGGAACCTCACCCCCGTGGTCCTTGACCAAAGTAGCGGCACAACCGCGAATCGACTTGGCCTTGGAGCGGAAGAATCCGGTCGCGCGGATCAGGCCCTCGAGTTCAGTGGTGGGGATTTCCGCAAAGTCTTGGGCCGTCCGGCAGCGGGCAAAGAGGGCGGGAGTGACCTTGTTGACCCGTTCGTCGGTGCATTGGGCGGAAAGGATCGTGGCCATCAGGAGCTCAAGCGGGTTGGAGTGGTTCAGCTCGCAGTGGGCGGAAGGGTAGGTCTTTTTGAGTTTGGAAATGATCAGGCGAACTCTTTCGGGCAGTGAGGTTGTGGATTTGGCAGCCACGGGCGGAGTTTTCGTTTACGTTTACGATTACGTTTACGAAAGGTTGCGCCGCGAAGTGGGAATTTAAGAGGCGGGGGCGGAGGGGGGAGGGAGGGAGTTCAGGAGTTCGCGGGCCTCGGCGGCGGAGGAGGAGTTGCCGTACTTTTCCAGCAGGGCGCTGACCATTTTCCGGGCGTCGTCGTTCTTTTGCTGGCTGCGACGAATCTTGGCTCCCTTAAGGAGTCCCTCGGCGGAAAACTCCGGCAAGCTGTCGTAGTACAGGTCCACTTTCTGGTAGTAGTTGACCGCCAGATCCAAGGGGTCCAGCGGAGGCTTTCCTCCCCCTTGTTCGATCTGCTTGGTGGCGATCTTCTTGGCGGCGACATCCTCCATGCCTTTTCCGAAAGCAAGCATGGCCCGGGCCTTGGTCTCGTTGTCGGCCTTGTTGCTTTCGATGACTTCGGTCCAGAGGTCAAAGGCACCCGGATCCTCCTTGGAGCCATCATACTTGCCGGCCTCCGCGAGGGCCTTCCCGCGAAGGTAGTTGGCTTCCTGGAGTTTTTCCGACCACGGGTATTCCTTGGCGAGCTTGGCGAACTGCTTCTCCGCTTCTTCTTTGCGGCCCGCCTTGAAATCGATCAGGCCTAGCCCAAACACCGCAGAGGCTTGTGCTCGGAGCTTAGGATCTTTCGGGCCGCTGGCGGGAAACTCCTTTTGGATTCTTTCGAAGATGGGTCGGGCCTCCTCGTTTTTGTCGGCGTTCAGCAGGGCCCGGGCGAAACGCTCGAGATCCCGCCAGTCGAGCGCCACCTTGGTTTCGACGGACTTCTTGTAGGCGTCCTCGTAGAGGCGGAGAGCGAGGGCCACCTGATTGGCCTCGAAAGGGACGCTGGCCTGGGCGAAGAGGATCTGGGCGACGAGGCCGGGGTTGGCACTGGCCTTGGCGGCGAGATCCCGGAACGGCTTTAGACAATCTTCCACCGGAGCCTCGCCGGCCTGGAAACGGAAAAGGGCCAGCGTGACCAGCTTGGAGAGGGTGGGGGCAACCCGGGCGGCGCTGTAGCCCAGGACGGCTTGGGAGTAGTTGTCGGTGGCCTGGTCTAGGAACTCCTTCCACTTCTTCTTCTGCTCTTCGGTAAGATTCGAAAAGGTGCCCAAGCTCTTGGCTCGCGTGATTTCCAGGTCAGCGGACCGATCCAGGGCGGAGTAGGCCAGATCGGAGATTTGCGAGGGCGGAGGCGAGGTGGTGGCGTCGGGATAGAGCTCTTTGAAAAGTTCGAACGCTTTCCGGTAGGCGGCCAGGGCCTGGGCTTCATCCCGGGCCTCGGCAAACGCCCCACCGCGCGCGAGATACACACCAATATTTCGAGGTTCCTTGGGGAAATTTTTCAGCTGCTCCTCTTGGGCCGCCAGCATCAGGTCGTTTTTCTTTTCCCGCAGGTACATCCGCCAGATCCGTTCGGAAGCCTCCACAGCCACGGGGGAGTCCTTTCGTTTGGCGATCACGTCCTTCCAGGCGGCCACGGCTTCGTCGGTTTTTTTGGCCTCCACCAAGGCGTCCCCGCGGGCCAACAGGGCGGCGCCAAGGTTTTCGGATTCCGGGTAGTTGGTGACGAACTTGGCGAAGACCTCGGCCGCTTCGGCCGGCTGCTGGGCGGTGCGGAGGGCATAGCCCAACCGAAGTTCCGCATCCTCCTTGATCGAGCCGGTTTTGGCCGAGGCGATCAACTCCTTCAGCTTGGCCACGCCTTCGGGTACCTTCTTTTCGGTGATGAGAGTGCTGGCATAGAGAAGCTGGGTGCTTTCCAGGCTTTCGTCGGACACCTTGCGCTTCCCGGCCTTCACCTCATTGATGAACTTGTCGTAAAATTTGAGGGCTTCCTCGCCTTGGCCGGCTTTCTGGTAGGCGCTGGCGATGAACCGCGGGATTTCATCCGCAAATCTTTCCCCGGCGGCTTTTTCCTGGGCCGATTCCAACCGCCGGATGGCCTCGTCCGTTTTTCCGTCCTCGAGCAGGGCTCTCCCGACCAGGTAGTCCACCAGTCCGGCGATGCCTTTCTGATCGGGATATTTCCGGCGGTACTCCTCCAGTTTTTTGTCAGCCTCACCGGTGCGGCCCTGCAGGGCGTAGGTAAGAATGACCTGCTGTTCGGCCGGGCCGGCCAGATCCTTGCCGCCGTACCGGGCCACGTGGCGGAAGACCAAGCGGGCCTCGTCATAGCGGCGGGTCTGCAGGAAGGCGGTGCCGAGTTGGAGAAGGGCCTGGGCGGCGAAGTCAGGCCGGGAGCGGACCTCCTCGATCTTCTTTTGTTCCCGCTGGATTTTTTTGAGCTTTTCAGGTGCCGGGGTGGTGTCGCGGGCGACCTCGGCCCGCAGAGGAGCCAAGTTGGCCTCCAGTTTGGCGATCAGCTCGTCCTTGCCCGGGACAGAGCGAAGGCGGGCGATCGCTTCGTCGTAGCGGCGGGCGGCGATATCCAGC
>JBILFP010000137.1:0-4713 GCA_044351535.1 Methylacidiphilales bacterium | reverse complement strand
CAATGGATCAGAAGAAACTCGTCTTCCGCTCCCGCGTTGCCGTTTGTGTCTGGGGCGTGATTCTTTGCGCCTTCGCCGTCGCCCTTGATCACCTGCGCGGGAACATCAACATGGTCAACCTCGCCTTCGGCATGGTCAGTTACACCTACGGTCCGCTCCTGGGAATGTTCCTGCTGGCTCTCTCCCCGTTGAAACGCGACGCCCGGGGACTTTGGATCGGTCTGGGTCTTTCCCTGCTCCTCGCGCTTTGGATTCGGCCCGACCTCTACACCATCCTGAAAAACTTCGGGTTCATTACTGCGGAGCAGGCCACGGCCTGGAAACCGGCCGTCAGCTACGCCTGGCTCTACCCCTCCACCTGCCTGCTCACCCTCACCTGCGGCATACTTCTCGGCCGTAAAATTCCAGCCAGGTAGGGTCCGTTGTCCCTAACGGACCGCGTTGATTTCCAGAGTGGGCGGTTCGGGACAAACTCCTCTACCGATAGAGTTTGTCGTGGTCGTAAACGACCAGTCTCATCTTCCATCTTCCACCAACGGCTTGCTATTTTGCCGGGGCAAAAGGCAGGGCCGACTTATGAACGCAGAGGCGTAATTTGCCATCCTTGCACCGACGAAACACGAAGGTCTTGTCCACCATCACTTCCTCTCCATCCGCATTGGTGAGATATACGTTGCCCATCGTGATGGCGATGTCCCCGTGAATCTGAACGCCCTTCTCGGCGGCGTTGTTGTCATAGCGCGCCTTCGTCCAATTTTTTAATGCGAATCCGGTGTCTTCCGGGAAATTCTTGTCTCCCCCGACAAAGTAGGCCAAGGCTCCTTCTCGGGTGGGTCGAAAAGTGTTTTTCCCGTAAGCCAAGGTCGGCTTAAAGAAAACCACTCCTTCCTTGTAATCGTAAAGATCGTCAATCACCTGGGCCGCGACGGCCTTGGCGTCACCCCTTTCTTTTGCGGTTTTGCTGATTTTGACCAATCCATCACACCATGCCTGCTGGGCGTCATTCACCTCCGCTTCGGTAATCGGAGCCGCCACCACGAGGGGGGCCCAGGCCATCGCTAAGGCCAATCCCATGAATTTTCGCAACACCAAGGAGCGGACAGTTAGGTAAGGAGGGTATGGGGTCATCAACCCAACAAAGGGAAATCCTCCGGCCATAGCAAGCGGGTCTTTTTTGAGGAGGACCGCAGATTCAATACATGAGTTGTAACCGGGTGAGAATACCCAGCTCGTTGTTTTCCACCACGGTTCCCTGAGCGCCTCCGCCGGTGAAGGCATTGTACTCCACCGTCAATCCCAGCCGGATGATACGATTCAGGTACCAGTTCAGGGCCCATGAGACACCATTGACCGCCGTGGCGTTGCTGGTGGCCGACGCGCCCAGCCCGCCCGCCGCCACCGGCCGAAACATGTTGGCGCCAAGCGCGGTGCCGTCGTAACGCAGCGCCATTTCCCACGCTCCCCACGTCCCAGCCGATGGGTCAAACGGCTCCCGCGGCACCACCCCGTCCAACGTCGCCTCCTCCCCCGTGAAAACATAGTTGGCGGTGACATTCCAGGCGGTGGCCTCCCAGCTGGTGTTTCCGCCCCCGGGCCCGACCGCCGCGGTATTGACCCCCTGTTTCTGCGCGATGAACTCCCCCATCAGGCCGAACGGACCATAGCTATAGTAAAGTTGTGGCGAAATCCGCCAACGCTGGCCTTGGGTGTTTAAGCCGTTGGGCCAGGAAAAAAAGGCGTTACCCCCGTCCGTGCTGGGATCCTGGAACAGGGCCGAAGTCCCGGCGCTCGACATCTGCTGTTGCCCGATACTTCCGCCGATTCCCAGCCGCAACCCGTGCAAGGCCTCCGGCACGGCGTCCTCGTCCTTCATCGGCTGCGTAAAGATGCGGAAATAGCCGTTGTAGCCGGAGCCCAAATCCAGACCCGTGTTGATGGTGTTGTCACGCGCGTTGGCTCCGACCATGGCGGCCCAGGATACTTTCCCTTCCAGTAAACTCCCGTGAATCATGACTCCGACGTCTCGGTTGGGGGTAAGGTTGGAGGGAAAAGACCGCTCGCTGAACGTGGTGGAGGCCGGCCCGACCATCATCTCGAGACCGACCGGAACCTTGAATTTTCCTGCCTGAACTTGGAATTCCTCGAGATGCCCGTAGTTGATGAAAGCATCGGCAATCGTGGTCGAATAGGTCGTGGCATCCGGTGCCGCCAAGGCAAACTCCGGGGAAAAACGGTAGATCCAGTCGTTAAAAAAATAGCCCGAAGCATAGGGGCGGGCGCGGCGAATTAGGAATTTTGAGGCGCTCGAATCCCCCTCATCCACGAAGCCCCGGTAATCCGCCTGAATCAGGCCGCCGAGCCGGATGGCATTCGCATTGTCTTCAGAGCGAAACTCAAGCCCCCTCTCCGTGACACTGACGGGAGTCACTCGCGCAGGGCCCTGCTGGGAGGGGGCAGACGCCATTTCGGTGGTCGCATCAGCAGGTGTCTCCATCAAAGGCTGCAGCTCTGTGGAGGCGGCGGGGGCGGGAGAGGATTTCAAGGGTGGACTCGCGGGGCTTTCAGGAGGCGGGCGTCCCTCCAGGACCCGCACTCTCTCCACCAAGGCCTGAACCTGGGCTTTCAAATCAGCGATGGTTTTGGCCGTTTCCTCATCCACCGCGAAGGCCGCCTGGGTCATGGCCAGGGCCAAAAACAAGGTGCCGAATCGCAGGCAGATGCCCGGGTTGTGCATTCCACATTTTCAGAGACCCACCGAGCAATCCAAGTCCCACCGCCGACCCACACCAAAATCTTGGGACAAAAAACGAATAAAACTGGGCCCATGCACCGCCTCTGTATCCCTCCTCGGCACTGCATTCCAGCCGGGTAGGGCCGGACCTCTGGCCGGGCTATCATCTTATAAATAAAGCTGTTTCCGATTTTAGACTTCCGCTTCTGCCCCCCATCTCCGATCTGCCATCTCCCATCTTCGACTCCCCCCTATCTCCCATCTCCTATCTGCTATCTCCTAAAGGTCTCGCCTGCCCCTTTCCACCTTCCACTTACAACTACGGCGCCAAACGTTCACGCCTCCAGCTTCCCGCCTCCGCCCGATATCGCAACCGATCATGCAACCGGCTCTTTCTCCCCTGCCAAAACTCCCACAACTCCGGTTTCAACCGGTAGCCACCCCAGTTTTTGGGCCGGGGCGGATCTTTCGGATATTCGGCCGCATATTTCCCGGCGGCTTTTTCAATCACGGTCCGACTGGCGATCACCTGGCTCTGGGGCGAAGCCCACGCCCCGATCCGGTGGTCGAAAGGCCGGCTCTTGAAATAGTCGTCACTCTCCTGGTCGTTGATTTTTTCCACCTTCCCCTCGATCCGCACGACCCGCTCCAGCTCCACCCAATGAAACTGTAGGGCCGCCCACGGGTTCCCGGACAACTCCAAACCCTTTCGGCTTTCGTAATTCGTGTACCAGACGATCCCCCGCTCGTCGTACCCCTTGATCAGCACCGGCCGGGTGCTGGGACGGTTTTCCTTCGAGACCGTGGCTAACGTCATCGCGTTGGGCTCCGGCAGTTCCGCCCGAATCGCCTCATGCAGCCACTGGTCGAACTGTTTCAATGGATCGGCATGCGACGCCTCCTCGTTGAGCTCCGCCTTTTCGTAGCTCTTGCGCAGATCCGCCACGTTGGTCTTCCCGGCCATCCCTCACCCTACCATGCCACCTCCCCCCATGACACCCTCCCCAGACCTCCCCTATTTACAACAAAGATCATAAATACCGGGGACGGGCCTAGGCCCGTCCCTCCCCCGCCCAGGGCCGGGCCTACGCCCGTCCCCGAATCTGGTAAAATGGTCGGATGGGAAAGCATTCCATGGAATGTTTTCATGTTTTAAAGTGAACGCTGGTTATGAGCTCGGACTTAACTACCAAACAAAATCGGCTCAATGAGCTGATTCAGGCCTGGCCCTCGGCTTTCGTCGCCTACTCGGGCGGGGTCGACTCCGCCTTCCTCCTCTGGACCGCCCACCAACTCCTCGGCCCGAAGGTTACCGGCATCCTCGGCGACTCCCCCAGCCTTCCCCGCTCGGAACACTCATCCGCCCTTGCCTTTGCCCAGAAACATTCCCTGCCCATCGAGGTTCTTCGCACCCTCGAACTGGATGATCCGTCCTATGCATCCAACCCCCCCAACCGCTGTTACTTCTGCCGCTCCGAACTCTTTCAACGCATGGAGGAATTGGCCCAACTCCGGGGAGTGGCCGTGCTCGCGTACGGGGAAAACTTTGACGACTCCCGCGAAGTCCGACCCGGTCGCACCGCCGCCGGCGAATTCTCCGTCGCCGCCCCGCTCCGCGATGCCGGCCTAACCAAGGTCGATGTCCGCGCCCTGGCACGCGAAGCTGGACTGGAAGTCGCCGAAAAGCCGGCCTCGCCCTGTCTGTCCTCTCGACTCGCCCCCGGACTCGCCGTCACCCCCGATCGACTCGCCGCCATTGAAAAAGCCGAGGAGGTCGTTCGTCAGCACGGCTTCCGTATTGTCCGTGTGCGCCACTTCGGTGAGAAAGCCCTCATCCAGGTTTCCCCGGAGGAAACTCCGCGACTAAAGGATTCCAAACTCCAGTCCCAGCTTGCCCCTGCCCTCGCCGCCGCCGGATTTAGCCAAATCGAATTCGACCCCGTCGGCTACCAAGGCGCCGGCCTCCGCTGATTTCGTAAACG
>JBILFP010000136.1:0-4714 GCA_044351535.1 Methylacidiphilales bacterium | reverse complement strand
TGGCCATGATCGGCCTTTCTCCCCTGGTTTTTCTGGCGTTCGGCTACGTCGGCTCCCACTTCGGCTTGGCCAAGGCCTCCAGCCTCACCAACACCTTGGTGGTCATCGGCCCGATCCTGGTCGGAATCCTGTTCCGCGGAGAACTTCGCCAGCTTTCCCCCGTGGAGCTCCTTGGCATGGGCCTGGCGGTGGCCGGGATCGCGTTGCTGACCGTGTTCAGCCCCCAGAACGTCAGCTGAGATCTTTGTAGAGAATTTTCGAGTTCCGCCCGCTCGCCTCGTAGGAGGCTTTCCGGCCCGCCGGCAACACCTCGGCCGTTCCTTCCGCGAATCCGCCTTTGCTTTGCAGGTAGTTGAAGGCCTGGGTGGAAAGGGCCAACAGCTTTTTCATCCCCAACTCCCGGGCCCGGCTCTCCGCATAGAGCATCAGTTTTTTGCCGATCCCGGAATTTTCATGCCCGGGGGCCACAAACAGACACCCCATCTCCGCCGTTTTTCCCTCCAGGGGATGGATCGCCACGCAACCCACCATGTTGCCGTCGATCTCGAACACGCTGTAGTCCCCGATGTCGGCCGCGACCTGGGCCCGCGTCCTCCGCAACAACTCCTCCGCCGCCACCGAATTTCCGATTAGCCGCATGATCGACCGCACATCCTTCTTCAGCGCCTTCCGGATCTCCGTGTATTCATCGGCATAGATCATCGTTCCCACCCCCTCGCTGGAGAAGAGCTCGTCGAGCAGCGCCTCATCCTCCCGCCCATCCAGGATATGGGCCCGACTCACCCCCTCCTTGCAGGCCCGCAGCCCGTGCTCGAGCTTGGAGGCCATCTCCTGGCTGATCTCCCCTTTCTTCTTCTTCAGGTATTCGTTGGCCTCTTCGACGGAAAGTTGCGCCGGTTTTTTCCCGTTCTTGGGCAGGTCCCCATTGCCAGTGAGAAAGATCAGTTTTTCGGCCCGCAACGCTTCCGCCACCTCCAATGCCACCCCGTCCGAATTTACCCGGTAGGTCCGACCGTCCCCATCCACCCCGAGCGGCGGAATCACCGGGATAATTCCATTGTCGAGCAACGCCTCCAAAAACTTGCTGTCCACCCGCTCCACCCGGCCGGTCCACTGGTGGTCCACCCCACCGAGAATTCCCGCAGGATGGGCAATGACTGCATTGGTCACCGCCCCCTTTAAATCCACATCGGCCAGATGTTGCAGAATATCGTGGCTGTAGGAATTCGCCGCCCGCTCGGCCACCCGCAGGGTCGCCTCGTCGGTCACGCCCAAGCCGTCCACATCGGAAGGTTTCACCTTCATTTCCGTGGCAACTTTTTTGATCCGGGCGCTGGCCCCGTGAACCAAAGCCACCCGGATGTTCAGGCTTCGCAAGACCGAGATATCCAGAAACAGGCTCGCCGCCCTTTCATCCTCCAACACGGCGCTGTCCACGCTGAGGACGAAGAGCTTGTCCCGGAAACTGGGGATGTAGGTAAGAATCCCCCGTAGATCGGATGCCTTCATAACCGTCGTTCTACCACCTTCCGGCCCCTTTGAACATCAGGCTCTCAGCCACAGCTGCGCAGAAACTTGAGGTTCTCCCGATCTTCCTTTTCCCCGGGCGGCAGCTCGCCGATCCGCGGAATACTCCGAAGAGCCGGGTTCCGCAGAAAAGCTCGTAATGGCGCTGCTCCGATCTCCCCGCGTCCCAGATGCTCATGCCGATCCACCCCGGAACCACACGGGGTTTTCGAGTCGTTCACGTGGAGCACCTTCACCCGATCCCAACCAATTTTTTCCTCCACTTCCCGGACTAGCTTTGTTCTTCCGGCCTCGCTTCGCAGGTCATGCCCGGCCGCAAAGGCGTGGGCGGTATCCAGGCACGCCGCCCGCCGCCCCACCGGCAACCCCGCCACCAGCTCGGCCCACTCCTCAAGATCCCGGGCCAAAGAAGATCCTTGGCCCGCCGAGTTTTCCAGGGCCAAGGGGATGCTTCGGGTGCCCGAAATCTCCAGGGCCTCCCGGAAACCGGCGGTCGCCGTTTTTCTCGCCTCGGCGGGATGGGCTTCTCCACGACTTCCGCAATGCACCACCAAGGCCTCCAGACCGAGCGCCTCGGCCCGCATCAGCTCCTCGGCCAGGGATCGGATCGACTTTTTCCGGATCTCGCCGCTCCCCGCCACATTGATCAGGTAACCGGCGTGGGCGCAGACCCACAAATCCCCGGCCTTCTTGCCTCTACGAAAAGCCTCCGCCTCGTCCACGGCCAGCGGCGCGAGCCGCCACTGCCGGTTGCTTTTCACAAAAATCTGGGCCGCGTCCTCCCCCAACGCCTTGGCCCGCGCCAACATCTCCCCCAGACCCCCCGCCGTGGAGGTGTGGAGTCCGCAGCGGCTCATTTGCCGTCGAAATTTCTGGGAGTCCAAACCGGGTTTTTCAGCGATCCGCTCCCTTCCACTTCCAGCATTTCGCTGACCAACATGAAGGGCACCCCCACGGGACCAATCAGGTTTTGCTTCATGAAAAACTTTTCCAGCCGGTCCTCCGCGATGTCATAAAAACCCTCGCCGGTGGTCTCCACCAGTTTGGAAAAGATTTTCAGGCGCTGGACATGCAACTTGCCCCGATCCAGCTCGAATTTCATGTCCGCCCCCTCGCCCAAATCCCCCATCCACTCCACCGGCGCGTTGATCGTCTTGGCAAAGTTGCCCAACCCGGGAAACTTTCCGTCCTCTACCTCCAGCTCGCCCCGGCCCGTCCATTGCCGCCAGGTTCCCGCACCGGAGGGCCCTTCCAGTTCGCAGGTTCCGCTTAGCTTCCCGTGGTAGCCTGGGTTGCCGAAATAAACCTCCACGGTTTTGCCGAAGTCCACTTCCTCGAGTCGCACCTTGGTTTTTTGGGTTTTTTTACCTACCGGCCCTTCGACGGCCACATCCACCTCAACCCGACCTCCCCACAAGGAACCCGGCTGTTTGTTCTGGGTTCTCACGGTCGTCTTTTTGCCCTGGATCTTCACTTCCAAGTTTACATCGCGGAAATGCAGCTTTTTGCCCGCCACGACATAGTGAAGGCCGGCGGGGCTTTTGCCGGTGGCCGTCATGTCGGTCCGGAACTTTTCCTCGAGGTCAATCTTGCCTTCCAAGGTCACGAAAGGCCGGTCCACAAACTCGTACGGTTGCATGGTCTCGCGGACCTTTTCGCCAAAAACCGGGGAAAATTCGCGGACCGGCAACGTGGACTCAACCTGATGGAAATAAACAAACCGGGGATCGAGGGTGTAGCGGACCTCCCCTTTTCCCTCTCCCTCGCCGGAAACCACCCGCACGTTCGTAGCCCTGATTTCCCTTGAGGCGTAGACCACGTCCGCGGACAGCCGGTCCATGGGAACCCCCTTGTAGCGCATGGACTCCACCTCCACTTTTCCCTCCAGACGGATCAGATCCGAAGAAAAACCCGCACCCATGATCCGGAAATTCATCTCCGGAGGCGCGGCAAACTCGAGGCTCGACCAAAAGGGCGCCGCGCCCGGCCCAAAGAGCGGGGCCAGGCCTTTCAAATCCAAGTCGCTCCGGAGGTTGCCTTTTAACTCCGCTTTTCCGTCGAAAGCCATCTGGGCCTCGATCCTGCCCCCAGGCACCGCTTCCACCCGGAACCCCTGCACCATCCAGCGGGTTCCGTCCGTCACCCAGGGCAAATGAAGACTTCGAAAGGGAAACAAACCCAGCCGGAACTCGCCCACGTCCACTTGGGCGGAGGCAAAGAAGCTGGGCTCGCCTTTCCAAACCGCCTCCACCTTACCACTGAGCTGGGGCAGTTGCTGGCTCCGGAATTCTCTCACCGCATGGGCGCTGTTCGGCCCCAAGGCCGGCGCCAATTTCGCCGGATCGACCGACCCAAAAAACTCGGCTCCCCCGGCACCCCGGGGAAAATCCGCCCACCCGAACACCTCCAGGTTTCCTCTCTCCAGCTGCACCAGGAATCGTTCCAGCTTCAGCATGCCGTCCGCCATCGTGGCGCGGATCTCCAAGGAAGGAATGGCCACGCCTCTCCAGATGTTGCGGGCCGAGGTCACCAGGATTTCCGCGCGGCTTTGCTCGGGACGACCGACCTCCACGCTGAATTCCGCCTGAATTTTTGGTGCCGGACCTCCCAGATCTTTCAGTACGGACTCCGCCCGACGCCAAGCCTTGGCGATGGGAAACTCCTGGGGGGCCGCCTGCCTCCCTGCCTCGGTTCCGACCCTCCCCTTGAGATCCAGATCAAATCCCAGCACCTGTCCACGCAGCCGCTGGATCCGGATCTCTCCGGGTCGAAATTCCAGGTCTGCCTCCACCCGGCGGGCCTCCGCCTCCACCTGCTCTCCCAACGGCCAGCTCACGTGGGCGTCCCGCAACCTGGCCCCGGAAAGAAACGGCTCCCCTGGGCGCCACGCCAGCCAGTTGGGCGTTAACTCCACCCGCCGCACCCGCAGCCTCTCTTCCCCCCGGGCGCTGTCCCGGTAGACCACCAGATCCCGGGCCACCAGACCGCCCAGCGGGTCAATCGTCAGTTTTTTCACCTCCACCTCAAGTCCGCGGTTGGAAAGCTCCCGGATCAACCGCTGCTTCCACCCATCGGGCAGACCGACCGTCCGGCCCAAAACCGCCAGCACCAGAAACAGGACCAGGACCATGCCCACCGCCCTTTGCAGCCATCGCCAGGCGGAACCGGCGGTGCTTTTGGGCAGACG
>JBILFP010000135.1:0-4722 GCA_044351535.1 Methylacidiphilales bacterium | reverse complement strand
AAGGAGAGGAACCCAGGCTAGAAGGAAATCCAATCCGGCACGGTTTTGTTGGAGAGCCGATTCGGGAAGCTGGTCTGGCCGAGGCCCGCCGTCGCCGGGTGGGAGCGGAAATCCGTTCGTGGCTTTCGCGGGGGTGGAGGGTCACCGTGACCGGGATCAACGAAGGGGAATCGGATCGTCTGCAGGAATGGCTCCTGGAGTGTGATCTTGGCCCTGCGGAGGTTGGCCGGTTGGATTTCCGGATTTCCCATTTGGGGCAGGGGTTCGCTTGGCCGGACGGGAAGTGGGTGGTGGTAACCGGGGCGGAACTGCTCGGTCGGACGGAGACCCGAAGAACATTTCGGAAGAGCCAGGCCGTGGCGGCGGCCGACCGTTGGCGGCGCCCGGTCTTTGATCCCGGGGATATCAAGATGGGCGATTACGCCGTACATCTGCAGCACGGAATCGGGATTTATGAGGGGTTGGGAGAGAAACCGGGGGGGAAGGGCCAGTGCCTGCTTTTAAAGTATGCCGACGGTGCGCGGCTCTATGTGCCGGTCGAGGAGTCTTATTTGGTTTCGCGCTATGTCGGGGTTGGCCGGAAACGGCCGATGTTAGACACTTTGGGTGGCGGCCGGTGGGAACGGGCCAAGGCCAAGGCGGAAAAGGCGGTGGAGGACTTCGCGGCCACGTTGTTGCGGACGGCGGCCGAGCGGGAGGCGATGCCGGGATTTGCGTTTCCGCCCGACCATGAGTGGCAGGGAAAGTTCGAGGCCGAATTTGCCTATGAACCAACCGTGGACCAGGCAAGAGCTTTTTCGGAAATGAAGTCGGACATGGAACGAGCCCGGCCGATGGACCGGTTGATCTGCGGCGATGTGGGGTACGGCAAGACTGAGGTGGCCATCCGGGCCACCTTCAAGGCGGTGATGGCGGGAAAGCAGGTGGTGGTGCTGACCCCAACCACGGTTTTGGCCCAGCAGCATGCCCGAACCCTGCGCGATAGGTTTGCTGACTGGCCGATCACGGTGGAGGAGTTGAGCCGGTTCCGGACGGCGGGGGAGCAGACCAAGGTGCTGAAGTCGCTGGCCGAGGGCGGGGTGGATGTGGTGGTGGGGACGCATCGACTCCTTTCTCCGGATGTGGAATTTAAGGATCTGGGGTTGGTGGTGATCGACGAGGAGCAGAGATTTGGGGTCAAACAGAAGGAGCGATACAAGGAGCGGTTTCGACGGGTGGATGTGCTGACCCTGTCCGCCACCCCGATCCCCCGGACGCTTTATCTGGCGATGTTGGGGGCCAGGGATCTGAGTCAGATCGAGACCCCTCCCCCCGGCCGGCATCCGATTGAAACGGTGGTGGCGGAATACGACGAACGGCTGATCCGCGAGTGGATCCGGAGGGAATTGGAAAGGGGTGGCCAGGTCTACTATTTGCATAACCGGGTCGCGGCCCTGCCGATCTTGGCGAAAAAAGTGAAGGATCTGGTGTCGGGTGCCAAGGTGGAGATCGCCCATGGCCAGATGGGGGAGTCCGATCTGGAGGAGGCGATGGGGAAATTTGTGAAAGGACAGGCGGATGTGCTGCTCTGCACCACCATTGTGGAGAGCGGTTTGGATATCCCGAACGCCAACACAATCATCCTGGACCGGGCCGACCGGTTTGGTCTGGCCGATCTCTACCAGCTTCGCGGCCGGGTGGGTCGGGCGCAAAACCGTGCCTATGCCCTCCTTTTGGTCCCGCGGGAGCGGCGCCGTGGGGAGGCTGGGGAAAGGGTGGAGGCGCTGCAGATGCACGGGGGGCTGGGGGCGGGATATCGCATCGCCATGCGTGACCTGGAAATTCGCGGGGCGGGAAATCTTTTGGGCACGGAACAGAGCGGGCACGTGGCCGTGATTGGATTCGAGTTGTACTGTCGCCTCCTGCGGGCCGCGGTCAGCCGAATGAAGAAGGGCGGTTGGAGGCCGCCGCCCACCGTGCAGCTGCGGCTGGACTTTCTCACCCTTCGGGCGGCCGAGGTAGGGGATGGTGTCGCCGGGGCTTATGTGCCGGCTGGATACATCCCCGAAGTGCGGGAACGGATCGAGGCGTACCGGCAGGTGGCGGAGGCGGGGAAGTTTGAGGAGTTGGCGGAGGTGAGCAGGGTCTGGCGCGACCGTTACGGCCCTTGGCCGATCGAGGCAAAACTGCTTTTGGGTTATCACCGGGTCCGGGTGGCGGCCGGCCTGTCCGGGGTGACTCGGCTGGAAACGGACGGGGATAAAATCCGTGCCTGGAAGGGTTTGGAGCTGGAAATGGTTGGGACCAAGCTACCTCGTTTGACCGGTCAGACGGCGGCCGATAAGCTCAAACAACTTGAAGGATGGCTGAGATGAAACCCTTGCTGCGCACCTGCGCGCTTCTTCCTTTTCTAATGGTGTTCTGGGTCACGGATCTTCCCGCCCAGCAGTCAGCTGCCTCCATCAACAACGGCGTGGCGGCGGTGGTGAACAACGAGGCCATCACCCTGATTGAGGTTCTCCGGCAGACCCAGATGGAGGAGGATGACCTCAAGGCCCAGATGCAGGCTGGAAAGATCACGGATGAGGAGCGAAAGCAACGGGTCCGGCAACGGCGCAAGACCGTTTTAGACTCCCTCATCGAGACCCGCCTGATCCTCCAGGAGTATAAGAACAAGGGGTACAGTTTCCCGGACTACTTTTTTGACCGGGAGGAACGGCAGAGGATCCGCGACCAGTTTGGCGGTGACCGCCAGGCGTTGGTGAAAACCCTGGAGGAGCGAGGCATCACCTATGCCGAGTGGCGCAAGAACGTGCGGGAGACCTTTATTGTTCAACAGATGCGCCTGATCAATGCGAAGCGTTTTGTGACGATCTCGCCCCACATGATCGAGGCCTATTATCAGGAGCATGTCCGGGACTTCCTTCAGCCGGATCGCGTGAAGATGCGGATGATCTACATCGCGCCCGGGAGCAGTCCGAATCCGGAGGCCACCGCCAAGGAGGCGCTGGGGGCGGTGGAACAGGGGGTGGATTTTGCGGCCTTGGCCCAGCGGTACTCGGATTACAACAAAGCCGGCGGGGGACTGTTTCAGGAAAATAACGGCTGGGCTGAACGGGAAGCCTTGCGCGCGGAGTTGGCCGAGGTGGCCTTCAAGCTGCGGCCCGGTCAATCCAGCGGGATCATCACCCTGCCAACCGCTGACGGGCAGAGCGCCTACTACATACTGCATGTGGAGGAGGTGAAAAAAGCCACGGTCACTCCGCTCTCCAGCATCCGTGATGCCATCGAAAGCACCCTCGTGGCCAAGGAGAACGAAAAAATCCAGCAAGAGTGGATCGACCGGCTAAAACGAGACGCTTACGTCGAAAGATTCCTGTGAACCGCCGTCCGGTGGTTGGCCTCACCCAAGGGGATCCGGCGGGGATCGGTCCGGAACTGGTTGCCCAGGTAGTGAGGCGGATGGGCCGAACAGCCTCGCTCCAAATTCTCGGCTCCTCGCAGCGCTTCCGTCCAGGTGTTCCAACCCTGGCTGGGGCTAGACAGGCGCAGGAGGCTTTGGAGGAAAGCGTCCGGCTTCTCAAGCGGAAGAAGATCGATGCGGTGGTCAATGGCCCGGTTTCCAAGGAGTGGCTGGCGCGGGTGGGTTTCGGTTTTCCCGGCCAGACAGAGTTTTATGCCAGGCGTTTTGGGAAAAAAGCGGATGGAGTGACGATGTGCATGGTCGGGCCCCGGTTGCGGGTGGCCTTGGTTTCCACGCACCTATCCCTGAAGCGGGCTGCGACAGGCTTAAAATCTTCCGCAATTGTTCGTTCGGGCCTACATCTGGCCGAGCTCTTAAGAAGGATGGGAATCCGCAAGCCGAGGATTGCGGTCTGTGGGCTCAATCCGCACGCCGGCGAGGGCGGTCTTTTTGGCAAGGAGGATAAAAAAATCGTTACCCCCGCAGTCCGGCAGTTGCGTAAAAAAAGCCGGCTCTCCTTTTTTGGTCCTGAGCCGGCCGACACGGTTTTCCGCCGGGCGATGCATGGGGAGTTCGACGGGGTGGTGGCGCTATACCACGATCAAGGACTGATTCCCGCCAAGCTTCTCGATTTTGACCGCACGGTGAATGTCACCATGGGGCTACCGGTGGTTCGGTGCTCACCGGATCATGGAACGGCGTTTGGGATTGCAGGAAAAAGGAAAGCCCGGATGGAGAGTATGCTTGAAGCGGTGAAACTTGCCTGTCGATTGACCAGGAGGATTCAGTGAGCACGTTCCTGCGGGGTGCGGTCGCGGATCTGCAGGCGGCCCTTCCGGATGGCGGGCTTTTTCGGGGGAGAAGCTGGCGCTGGTCAGATCAGGCGCTGCGGCTGGATCCGCAGGACCTGAAGCTTCTGGAGACGTTGGGAAAAAAACTCGCAGCGTTTCTGAAGGCTTCCCATCGCCTTTATCACGCCAGCGTGGCCGGGGAGGCGCCGGCCTTTGTGGCGGAGTGGTTGGACCAGGGGAAGCCCGGGGAAGTGGTCCGACTCGGTCGCGAAGAAAAGCTAATGAGCGGAATTCCACGGGTACTTCGGCCGGACCTCTTAAGGACGGAAGAAGGCTGGGCTTTGACAGAGATTGATTCCGTCCCCGGCGGGGTCGGCCTGACGGCATGGATGCAGGAAAACTACGCGAAACTTGGTCATGGCGTGATCGGAGGCGCCAACGGATTGCGGGACCTTGCGGAAAAGGTTTTGGGACCGAAGGGTGAAGTGG
>JBILFP010000134.1:0-4728 GCA_044351535.1 Methylacidiphilales bacterium | reverse complement strand
AGGCGGCCGTGTCCATGGTGTCGCAGGTGATCATGCTCTGGACCACGATGGGATTCGGTCCCCCAATGCCGACCTTCCCCACCTTCACCTCCCGGGTTGGGCGGCGGGTGTAGCGGTAAGGACTGGCACAGTAGCCGGTCATTTTTTCTCCGTGGCCGGGCGGAACACCGGCATCTCCGTGGATTCGGCAGGTTTATCCATACGACGCTTGATTCTAAGGGAATCGTGATAAGTGACCAAGAGGAAGAAACCGGCCAGGAGGATCACGAAGGCGGTCTGGATCCTTTCCACCGTCTTGGCCCGGAGTTGGCGCCGACGGACCGCCTCAATGAGGGAGAACAGGATGTGACCGCCGTCGAGAACCGGAATCGGGAGCAGGTTCAGGACCGCCAGGTTCACATTCAGGATCACGCTAAAATAAAGGACCAGCCGGGGATCGGTCTGCAGAAGCGAAACCAGCCGTTCAAAAATCCCCAGAGGCCCGCTGAGATGCTGGACGCCCACGTTCGAGGCCGGTGTCACCAAAGCCCGCAGGGTACGGAAGACGAGGCCGGCCGCGGAGCCAACCTGCTCCTGCGGCGTGGGGCGGGTGATGCGGATGTCGCTGGGTTTCCAGACCACCCCGATCATCCGGTCCTTCCGGTTAATGGCCTGCTCCGGGCGAAGGGAGACCAAGCGAACCTGGCCTTGGACATTTTCCACCCCAAGTTCCAACGTCTCCTTGCCCGATTCCACCGCGGCCTTCACCGCCGCGGGGCTCCAGATCTTCACGCCGTCCACACTCACCAGTTTCTCGCCGGACAATATCCCGGCCCGGGCCGCCGGGCCGCCTTCGATCACCTGGTCGACCCAGGCCGCCTGGGCCGGATAAGTCTCAAATCCCAACCGGCGCAGTCCCTCAAGTTCCGGATCCGGCTCGGGCCGGATCCGTGCCGTGATGATCTCCGCCCCGTCCCGGTCCAGCTCGAGCAGAATTTCATGGTCCAGGCCGAGCAGGATGCTTTCCACTACCGCACCAGGCCGGCCCGCCCAACGCTCCGGCCGTTGACCGTCGATCGTTAAAATCTTATCTCCCGGAAGAATCCCGGCCTTGGCGGCAGGTGAATTGGGCTCCACCCAACCGATCGTGGTGGTCCGGTAGGTCATATTCGTGGGCACACCAAGGATCCAGACACCGACCGCACAAACCACACCCAGCGCCAAACTGGCCAAAGGGCCGGCGAACGCCGTGATGATCTTGGCTCCGGGCGAGGCTGGAGGCAGGTCCTTGTGCTCTTCCCCCGGTTTCCCTTCCAGCCCCTCCGCCGGGCTCATCTGGGGCAACTGCACAAATCCCCCGAGAGGGAGCAAGTTGATCTGCCACTCCACGCCATCGATCACCTTGCCATAGATTTTTGGGCCAAAGCCGATGGCAAAACGCTCCACCACCAGACCCATCCTCCGGGCGGCCCAAAAATGACCGAACTCATGGGCCGCTACGGTCAGTCCAAAGAGAACCATGGCCACGACCACCGTGCCGGCAATGGTCACCACCTCACCCCACGGCGACGGCAGAACCGCGATCATCGGGTCCCCCCAAGTTTTTTCCGGGCTTCGGCCCGGGCCCAGCCATCGGCCGCAATAATGGCGGCCAGATCCGGCTCAGAGATGTTTTGGTGGGAGGACATGACGCTTTCCACAAGTTCCCAGATCCTCGGGAAAGGAATTTTTTCGTCGAGAAAAGCCTCCACCGCCACCTCGTTCGCCGCATTGAACACCCCCGGCAGGGTTCCCCCTGCCTCCCCTGCCTCGCGGGCCAAACGCAGGGCCGGAAACCTCTTTTCATCCGGTTTTTCAAACGTCAGCGCGCCGAGCTTGGGCAGGTCGAGCGGCGGTAGCCCACTCGGACGCCGCTCGGGATAGGTGATTGCGTACTGGATGGGAAAACACATGTCAGTGACGCTGAGCTGGGCCAGCACCGAACCGTCCACAAACTCCACCATGGAGTGAACGATGCTTTGCGGATGAACGACCACATCCACTTGGGCCATGGGCAGGCCGAACAGCCAGTGGGCCTCGATCATCTCCAGCCCTTTGTTGAACATGGTGGCGGAATCGATGGTGATTTTTTTTCCCATCGACCAGGTGGGGTGCTTGAGAGCCTGGGCCACGGTCACCTTGGCCATTTCCTTGGCAGGCATCTGCCGGAACGGTCCGCCGGAAGCGGTCAGGATGATTTTGCGGACCTCCTTGCCGTTGGCGCCCTGCAGACATTGGAAAATGGCGTTGTGTTCGCTGTCGACCGGCAAAACCTGGCATTTTTTCTTTTTGGCCTCCCCCATGACGGCAGAGCCGGCCAAAACCAAAATCTCCTTGCTGGCCACGGCCAAATCTTTGCCGGTGCGGAGCGCGGCCAAGGCGGGGGCCAAGCCGGCCGTGCCAACAATGGCCACCAAAACCATGTCGGCGTCGGTCTCCTCGACCATTTTGGAGAGACCCTCGGGCCCCTCAAAAAGCCGGGCGCCCTTGGGAAGATGCAAGCGCGCCTTCTCCGCCGCCTTGGGATCCGAAACCGCCAGCGAGGAGACGCCAAACTCCTTGGCCTGCTCCAGAAGACGGGCGGTACTTTTGGCCACGCCCAGACCAACAAGCTTCATCTTGTCCGGCAGCGCTTTGGCGACCTTGCAGGTGCTTTCCCCGATGGAACCGCTGGAACCAAGCAGGATGACGCGCTTCATACCCTCCCCGTTAGGATCAGATACCCGTAGAACACCGGAAGGCTGAACAGCAGGCTATCGACCAAGTCCAGCGCCCCACCGATTCCCGGGATGAATTTTCCAGAATCCTTCACGTGGGCGTCCCGTTTCACCACGGATTCACCCAAGTCCCCGACCACGCTGACCCCGGCCAGGAGCAAACCCAAGACCCAGGCATGCACCCCGCCCACCGGGGCGAGGGCTTCGGGAAAGAGATGCGCCAAGCCCACGCTGGTCAGCAGGGCGACCGCGATTCCTCCCGCCAAACCTTCCCAGGTTTTTTTGGGGCTGATCAAGGGACTCAGCTTGTGCCGGCCAAACAGACTTCCGGCCACATATGCACCGACATCGGTAAATTTGGTGATCGCGACCGCGTAGGCCAACAGCGGGATGCCGGCCCCGTCGGGAACACTGAAGAGAATCTTGGTGGCATAGTTCAGGAGGTAGGGCACATAGAAAAATCCAAAAAGAGTCAGCGCCATCGCCACGGCCGCCCCCTCGATTTTCACGTCAAAGACTCGCCGAGTCAGCGCACCCAGGATGACGAGGAGAACCAGGATGGCCTCGCCGGAAAAGGTTTCCGGCAAACGGCCGTAAGGCGAGACCACCGCAAAATAAGTGGCGGCGTAAAGGAGGGCACCGGCCAGCAGGCCGGTTTTCATGAACACAACCCGCCCGGCGGCCTGCTGGGAAAGGTAAAACTCCCGTTGGGCGGCCAGCCCGGTAATGGCAATCAGGAGAAAAACCCCGTGGGTATAGCGCAAGGCCACCAGGGCAATCACCAGACCCCAGAGCAATAACGAGGAAAGAAGACGCCAGCCGAACATCAGATCCCTCCGAACCGGCGCTCCCGCCGGGCGTAGTCGGCTAGGGCAGCCGCGAACTCCTCTTTGCCGAAATCCGGCCAGAGGACCGGAGTCACGTGGATCTCGGCGTAGGAAATCTGCCACAGCATAAAGTTACTGATCCGCATCTCCCCGCTGGTGCGGATCAGCAAATCCGGGTCGGGAAGATCCCGGGTGTAAAGGTGCTGCGAGATGGTTGCTTCCGTGATCTGATCCGCCTCCAGTTGGCCGGATTTCACCTCCCGGGCGATGGCCTGGGCCGCCTCGGTGATCTCCACCCGGGAGCCGTAGCTCAGGGCCAGGATGAGATCCAGCTTGGTATTGGCCTTGGTTTTTTCAATGGCGGACTCCAGTTCCTCCCGCACCGCTTCCGGCAAGTCCTGCAGGCGGCCCATGGCGCGAAGCCTCACCCCTTCCTTCCCCATTTCCGCCAGCTCCTCCCGCAGGACCAGACGAAGGAGCCCCATCAACCCTTGGATCTCGTCGCGGGGACGTTGCCAATTTTCCACCGAAAAAGCGTAGAGGGTCAGATACCGGACCCCATGAGAGATCGCCGCCTGCACCACCTTTTTCACGGACTTCCGCCCCGCTTCGTGCCCGCTCAGCCGGGGCAACTTATGCTGCTGAGCCCAACGTCCGTTGCCATCCATGATGATGGCCACGTGCCGGGGAACTTTGCCTGCCTCGCTCTCCGCTTTAGCCATGACGAAAAGTCTGTTCGCGCCCGGCCCCCACGGAAAGGATTCCTAAGGGAGCTCCCACCATTTTCGAAAGGGCGGAGAGGTAGGCACGAGCCTTGGGTGGAAGATCGCGCCAGCGGCGCGCTTCCGTGGTCGGCTCACACCAACCCGGAAAAATCCGGTAGACCGGCCGGCACCGTTCCCAGTCCGAGGCTTCCACCGGCGGCTCGCGGAGAACTTTTCCCTTGAGGCGGTAGCCCGTGCAGACGGGAATTTTTTCCAGCCCGTCGAGCCCGTCGAGGTTGGTCATGGCCAATTCCGTCACCCCATTGAGCCGCACCGCCCGGCGCACCAACACGGCATCAAACCAGCCACAACGCCTGGCCCGGCCCGTGGTGGATCCAAACTCCCGACCCATGCCGTGCAGGAGATGTCCCAAGGTACCATCTTCCGTCACAAACGGGCCGC
>JBILFP010000133.1:0-4756 GCA_044351535.1 Methylacidiphilales bacterium | reverse complement strand
TTCGTCCTCAGCGCCGGCTACACCGACGCCTACTACCGAAAGGCCCAGAAAGTTCGGGGCCTCATCCGGCAGGATTTCGAAAAGGCGTTCCAGGGATGCGATGTGCTCCTGACTCCTACTAGCCCGGAGCCGGCCTTCCAACTGGGTGAGCGGACGCAGGATCCTTTGAAGATGTACCTCGCCGACGTGTTTACGATTTCGGTAAACCTTGCCGGCACCTGCGGGATCTCCCTTCCCTGCGGATTCACCAAGTCGAACCTGCCGATCGGCTTGCAGCTGATCGGGCCGCGTTTCGGTGAAGAGAAGATTCTCCAGGCGGCGCACGCGTACGAGCAGTCGCACGATTTCTGGAAAAGGATGCCGCCGCTGTGAGCACAAACGGAAAATGGGAGGCAGTCATCGGGCTGGAGGTGCACTGCCAAGTGCGCACCGCCACGAAAATGTTCTGCGGCTGCGCCAACCAGTACGGTGGTGCACCCAATAGCCACGTTTGTCCCGTCTGCCTGGGGTTGCCCGGGAGCCTGCCGGTGCCGAATGAGGAGGCGATTCGCAAAACGATCCAAACGGGATTCATGCTGGGCTGCCAAATCGCGCCGGTGGCGCGGTTCGACCGGAAAAACTATTTCTACCCGGACATGCCGAAGAACTATCAGATCAGCCAGTACGACGATCCCCTCTGCGCCGGCGGTACCGTGGGACTGGATCCGTTCCAGTTCCCCAAGGAGCTGCAGGAGTCGGAGGAGGCGCAGGCTCGAAGAAAGATCCGCTTGGTGCGAATCCACCTGGAGGAGGACGTCGCGAAGTCGTTCCACTTCGAGGAGCGGAGTGGGATCGACTTCAACCGGGCGGGCACGCCGCTGATGGAGATCGTGACCGAGGCAGACCTGCGCACACCTGGGGAAGCTTTTGCGTTTTTGGGATCGCTCCGCCAGATCCTCTGGGCCGGCGGCGTCAGCGATGCCGACATGGAGAAGGGACAGTTGCGCTGCGACGTGAACATCTCCGTGCGGCCGGCGGGAGAGTCGAAATTCGGCACGAAAGTGGAGCTAAAGAACCTGAACTCCATCAGCGGGGTAAGACGCGCACTGGTGCACGAGATCGCCCGGCAGATCGCGGTGGTGGAGAAAGGCGGCAGCCTCGTCCAGGAGACACGGCGTTGGGACGACAACGCGGGGGCCACCTTCACGATGAGGACGAAGGAACAGGCGCACGACTACCGTTACTTCCCCGATCCGGACCTGTTACCGGTACGGACCGACCGCGGCCTGCAGGAGTCAGCCAAGAAGTCGGTGCCGGAACTTCCGGCCGAGATGCAGGAACGTTTGGTGAAGGATTTTGGGGTGACGCCCTACCAGGCAAGCGTGTTGGCGTGTGACCGGGTGCTTTCCGGTTACTACGAAAAGGCGGCCGCCGCGACGAAGAACAAGGCGGCCGTGGCCAACTGGATTTTAAACGACTTTCTTTCCACGCAACCCGATCCGGCGACGACGCCAGTGAAGCCGGAATATTTCGCGGAACTGGCGGATCTGGTGACGGCCGGGAAAATCAACAGCGCCCAGGGCAAGAAGGTCTTCGCGGAACTGGTGGCGAACCCCACCTCACCCCACGAGATCGTGAAGAAGCTGGGACTGGAACAGATTTCCGACACGGGTGCGCTGGCAGCGATGTGCGAAGAGGCGATCGCGGCCAATCCCCGAAGCGTGGAGGACTACAAGGCCGGCAAGATGAACGCGATCAACGCGCTCAAGGGTTTCGTCATGAAAAAGAGCCAGGGGAAAGCGAATCCGGTGCAGATTGACGAGATCCTCAAGCAAAAGCTGGGGGGATGACACCAATTTACTCACGCCCCAAGCTTCCGGCTTCTTGCTCCTTCCTTCCCAAGTCTTAACCTTCAAACTTCATGTCCTACCTCGTCCTCGCCCGTAAATACCGGCCCCGCACCTTCGCGGAGCTCGTCGGGCAGGAGCATGTCGTCAAAACCCTTTCCAACGCCATCGCCGAAGGCCGCCTTGCCCACGCCTTCCTCTTTGTCGGCCCCCGCGGCATCGGCAAAACCTCCACGGCCCGCATCCTCGCCAAGGCCCTCAACTGCTCGAAAGGGCCGAGCGTTGATTTCGATCCCGACGAGGACATCTGCAAGGAAATCGCCGAGGGCCGCAGTCTCGACGTCCTCGAGATCGACGGCGCCTCCAACCGCGGCATCGGCGAGATCAAGGACCTGCGCGAAAGCGTTCCCTACGCGCCGGCCCGCGGGAAATTCAAGATCTACATCATCGACGAGGTCCACATGCTCACCGGCGAGGCCTTCAACGCCCTTCTCAAAACCCTCGAGGAACCGCCCGCCCACGTGAAGTTCATCTTCGCCACCACCGAAGTCCAGAAACTCCCCGGCACCATCCTCTCCCGCTGCCAGCGTTTCGATCTCCGCCGCATCCCTGATCCGGTGGTTGCCGCCCATCTGCGCAAGATCGCTGACGCCGAGAAAATAAAAATCACCGACGAAGCCCTCGTCCTGATCGCCCGCCAGGCCGAGGGGGGTCTCCGGGATGCCGAATCCGCCCTCGAACAGCTCGTCAGCTTCGCCGGCAAATCCATCACCCTCGACCACGTGCTGGAAGTTTTCGGCCTGGCCGGCCCCATCGAAACCCGCGCCCTCGCCTCCGCCATTCTCGCCGGCGACTCCGAGGGTGCCCTTGCCAAGATCCACGACTTCAAAGCCCGCCACCGCGATCCGCTCCGCGTCGCCCAAGATCTTGCCCGCCACTTCCGCAACCTTCTTCTTCTCCAGCTCACCCCGGCCGAGGCCGAGGCGGAACTCGGCAAGGCCGAGAAACAAGCCCTCCAGTCCCTCGGCGACCCACCCGACAAGGCCCACCTTCTTTCCCTGCTTGAACAGCTCCTCGAGTCCGAAAGCCAACTTCGCTTTTCCCTCGCCAAGGATGTGGCCCTGGAGATTCTCGTCCTCCGCCTCTGCGAACAGCGGGAACGCGTCAGCCTCGAGACCATTCTAAAAAAACTGGCCGTACCCGGATCGGAAACCCGTGCCGAAGCCGCCGCTTCACGCCCCGCTCCTGCGGCGATTTCCGCTCCTGCGCCAAAACCGATGGCCGCCCCTTCCGCCGCCAAGACTCCCTTTGCCAAGACGCCCGCCGCCTCCACCGCCTCCACCAAGGAAACCTTTCTTAACGATCCCGCCATCAAGGCCGCGCTGAAGGAGTTCGACGCCCGGATCGTCGACCAGGGCTGATCCGGCCCGCTCCGGATGGCCGACTATCCTCCCGCCGCCCTCCGCCTTGTTGCCGCCCTGAGGAGACTTCCCGGCGTCGGCCCCCGTTCCGCCGAGCGCCTCGCCCTCCATCTTCTCTCCGCACCGCCCGGCGCCTCGGAAGACCTCGCCCATGCGGTCAAAGAGGCCAAGGCCCAGGTGAAACCCTGCCCGGACTGCGGTTTCTTTAGCGAAGACGAGCTTTGCGAGATTTGCCGCGACCAAAACCGCGACTCCACCCTCCTCTGCGTTGTCGAACACGCGCCCGACGTCCTCAACTTCGAGCGCTCCGGCGCCTTCAAGGGTCGGTACCACGTCCTCGGCGGACTTCTTTCTCCCTTGGACGGCATCGGACCGGAGGAATTGAAAATCCCGGCCCTCCTGAAGCGGACGAAACAGAACAAAGTCCGCGAGGTGATTCTGGGTTTTGGTACCGACGCCCGTGGCGAAACCACCGCCCTTTATTTGGCCAAAGAACTATCCGGTCTCGGCGCCAAGATCACCCGCCTTGCCACCGGCGTTGCCGCCGGCTCCGGCCTGGAATTCGTTGATTCCATCACTCTCGGCCACGCCCTCTCCCATCGCCGCGAGCTATAGGTGTCGTAAACGTAACCGTAAACGTCAACGGAAGCTTTGCTTTCCTACTTGTAGGTTGAAGCTTCAAACCTCTCGCCCGCCGGGACCTTTTTACGGATAATTTTCGTCCGTGGACCTGAATAAGCTCACCGAAAACGCCCAGAAGGCCGTCGCCTCGGCCCAAACCCAAGCCGCCAAGCAGGGCCATCAGGCCGTCGAGGTCGAACACCTCCTCCACTCCCTCGCCACCCAGGAGGACGGCCTCATTCCCCGCCTTCTGGAAAAACTCGGTGCCCAACCCTCCAAATTCACCGATCGGCTCGAGTCCGAAATCGCCCGCCTACCCAAGGTCTCCGGCCCCGGCTCGGCCGGCGGCGGCGTTTATGTCACTCCGCGCCTTCAGGCCCTCCTCGGCCGCGCGGCCGAAGCCGCCGAGAAGCTCAAGGACGAATACCTCAGCGTCGAACACCTCTTGCTCGCCGCCTTGGGCGAGGAGTCCCATACCGGCGCCGCCAAGGTCCTCAAGGAGTTCGGCATTACCAAAGACAAACTTCTCGCCGCCCTCCAAACCGTCCGTGGCGGCCAACGCGTCACCTCGGCCAACCCGGAGGCCACCTACGAGTCTCTCGAAAAATACGGCCGCGACCTCACCCGCCTCGCCCGCCAAGGCAAGCTCGACCCCGTCATCGGCCGCGATCAGGAAATCCGTCGCACCATCCAGGTCCTTTCCCGGCGCACCAAGAACAACCCCGTCCTCATCGGGGAACCCGGCGTTGGCAAAACCGCCATCGTCGAAGGCCTTGCTCGCCGGATCGTTGCCGGCGACGTGCCCGACAGCCTGAAGGAAAAGCGCATCGTTGCGCTCGACCTCGGCGCCCTCGTCGCCGGGGCCAAGTTCCGCGGTGAGTTTGAGGA
>JBILFP010000132.1:0-4780 GCA_044351535.1 Methylacidiphilales bacterium | reverse complement strand
CCGTCGGCATGGCCCTTCAGGGACCCAAGGCTGCTTCTATTCTGGCCAAGATTCTGCCGGCCGGATCCGTCATGCCGGAACGAAACCGGATCATCCCAACCAAGCTGGAGGGCGGCGAGGCCCTCGTCGGACGCACCGGATACACCGGGGAGGATGGCTTTGAGATTTTCACCGATCTGAAAACCGGTCCCAAAATCTGGAACCGCCTGCTCGAAACAGGGAAAGCGGATGGCCTCCTGCCTTGTGGGCTTGGCTCCCGGGACAGCCTCCGTCTAGAAGCCGGTCTGCCGCTAAATGGCCAGGATTTGTCTTACGAGATTACTCCCGTGGAAGCCGGGATGGGATTTTTTGTGGATCTGAATCGACCCCGGTCGTTTCCCGGTCGGGCCATCCTGGAAAAGCAAAAGAAGGAGGGAGCACCGCGCGTGACGATCGGTTTGATCACGGAACCGGGCCAAGCCCCGCCCCGGCACGGGTATCCGGTTTTCCACGCCGGCAAACAAATCGGGGAAATCACCAGCGGCCTGCCCTCCCCCACCCTCGGCTACGGGATCGCTCTCGCCCTGGTGTCGTCGCCAGCCCCGGCCTTGGGACAACCGCTGGAATTTGAGGTGCGCGGGCGGCGCGTGCCTGCCAAGGTTTCCAAAAGAAAATTCCTGCAAAACCGATGAACACTCCCGACGATCTCCGCTACGCCAAGAGTCATGAATGGATTCGGATGGAAAAGGACTGCGCCACTGTCGGGATTACCGACCACGCCCAGAACGAGTTGAACGACGTGGTGTTTGTTGACCTCCCCAAGCCCGGGAAGAAGGTCAATGCCGGCGATGTCATCGCCACGGTCGAAAGCGTCAAGGCGGCTTCCGATATTTATGCACCCGTGGGCGGCGAAGTCACCGAGGCCAACGCCACCCTTTCGGCCGATCCCGGGCTGATCAACCGCGAGCCGTACGCCGGTGGCTGGCTTTTCCGGATGAAGCCCGCCTCGCCTGCTACCGACCATCTCCTATCCGCCAGCCAGTACGCTGCCACCCTGAAGAAATAGCTCCTTGAGCCTCTCCCCGGGTCCGCTCACCCCGCACGGCGACGGTTTTTTTACCTGGCACGCGTACGATCCCTCCTGCAAAGCCGAGCTTTGGTCGACCTGCTCCTCCTCCAACCAGGGGACAGTCCTCTTCGATCCGATCAATTGGCCGAAGGACACTCCCCTCCCCGCCGCCCCTGTCCGTATTGTCCGCACCAACGGAAATCACGATCGGTCCTGCGCAGAATTGGCAGCAAGAACAAAGGGGCAAGTCTTTGCCACGGTTCCGGAATTCACGGCTCTCCCTCTGCCCGGCGCCGGTGAGGCAGAAACTGCCTTTTTCCATCCCCTGTCCGGCACTTTGGTGGTGGGCGATGCCCTGATCAACCTGGCCCCGCACGGCCTGATGCCGCTGCCGGACAAGTACTGCACCGATCCTGCCAAGCTGAAGACCAGCCTCCGCCGATTACTGGATCTTCCGATCCGAAGAATCTTTTTTGCCCACGGCGACCCGATCCTGCAGGATGGTACCGAAAGGATTCATCAGCTTTTCCCATGATCCCACGTACCGCCCTCCTGCTTATCCTGACCCTGATTCCGGCATTCGCCGCCAAGGATAAGGAGAAGGAAAAGGCGACCAACAACCTCCCCCGGGTCAACACCCTCATCCCCCAGTTACTTCCCCGCAATCCCAGCGCCAAACCGCCTCCGGCGAGCGTGCAGAAGCAGCTGGACGCCTTCTTCAACGGGGTGCAGGCCGGCAAGGTCGATGAGAGCTTCCGGGCCATCGTCGCTAACAACCCATCCCTCTCCGATCCCGCCGCCGTGCCGGAGTTTGTGGAGAATATCCGGAAAGGGTTGGAAGTTTTCGGCCCTCTCCAAGGAGTGGAACTGTATGACCAGCGCCCTGTCGGAACCCGGGTGATTTATCTCACTTACATCAGCTTCCACACCAAGAAGCCGCTTCGTTGGCAGTTCGTTTACTACATGCCCGTAGGGGCGGACTGGAAACTGCTCAACCTTCGCTTCGACGACACCGTCGAGCAGAGCCTGATTCCGGATTGATCTTAGGTAGGGACGAGCAGCAAGCTGCTCGCCCCTACCGAAAGCTTATCCCAATCCAACTTTCGCCCGGCCGCCCCGGTTATCGAGAAAATCGACGGTCGCAGCGACTGCGCCCCGATCCAGAGATCCTCCTGCCTCACCCATCACGGTGCGCAACGCCTGATCCAGCGACTGCGCCGGACCTTCCTGGCCTTGGATGAGATCCACCAACCTCTTGGCAACCGCCACCACCTTGGCAGAAGGCAGAATTGCATCGCCGGCCAGCCGGTTCGGGAAACCGGTGCCGTCCGCCCGCTCCTGCGCCTGGCGAATGGTCTCCGCCACCGGCCCCTGAAACTCCAAATTCCCAATTAGGTCGGCGCTACGCAGGATGGCTTGGCGCATCCGCTGCTTTTCTTCCTCGCTACGTGCCCCTCCCTTGGCGACCACGCCCTCGGGCAGCGACACCGTTCCCAGATTCAACAACTCCCCCGCCAGCTCCGCCGTCTCGGCATCGATGGGCGTCAATCCCATCTCTTCCGCGGCACCCCGGGCGATCCGCCCGATCAGCCTGGCATTGGTGCGGGCCGCCTGGGCCTGACGACTGTCCACCTCGCCCACAAAGGCCTCGATCAAGCCGCGGAACATCTTTTCCCGCTTTTCCCTCTCCACGATGAACTCGGTGATGTCCTGCTCGATCAGTAACACGCCTGGAGGATGGTCCCGGTCCGCCCGCAGCGGAATGTGGTCGGTCTTGGTGTACTTCTTCTTGCCGCCCTCTTCGAACTCAAAACGGCCCTTCTGCGGCTGCCACTTGCCTTCGGTTCGGTCCGCTGGCCAGCCGGGATATAGTTCGTCGATCACCTGCTTGTTGATCTTTTGGTAGGCCGCCGCCCGAACGGGTCCAATCACCGCCGGCATCGTCTTGCCGGCCACTTCCTCGGGCGTAATTCCCGCCGCTTCCGCCAGGGTTCGATTGGCAAAACTGTACTTCCCCCCACCATCCACCGCCGCGATGGCCGTGGGCTGGTTGTCAGTGATCACCCGCAGGAACTTTGAAAATCCGGTAAATCGCTCTGCGGCGATCTTGAGCCGCTGGGCTTCGGCCGAGGCGCGGATCTCTGCCCCATGCTTCCAGGCCACCCCCATCGAAACCGAAGCCAAGCCCAACACCAGGGTAAAACCGATCAACATCATGGTCTGACGCTTTTCCGCCGGCCCCAGGGCCTCCTCCTTGGCAGCGGTCCGGACGACCACCCATGGCGTTCCGGCAATCTTTCGACCCAGCACCAGGCTCGGCACGTTGGCGTAGTTGGGACGGATCCCGAACGCACCCGGCTGCTTCAGGGCAAAAGCCGCCGCCGAGTTCTCTGGATCATTCGGAGAATCGTTGGTCATCGGCTTGGTGCCGTTCGGCAAGGGTTCTCTTCGTGGCGTCAGGAACTGCACGGTGTTGCCGGAAGTACCCGGTTTTTGCTGCACCAGGTAATTTTCCCCGCTCTTCAGCGTCTCCCCAGGCTGGGTCATGAGCGGGAACATCTCCTTGGCGACCTGCTTGAGGCCCACCACATAGGCAATGGGCTTGGCATTGTCGGCGGCGTCCACCGGATAAATGGGTACAATGAAACCGAGGCTGGGCTGACCCTCGCCGTCCAACCGCATGTTCCAAAGACCGCGCTGACGGGCGGCGTTTTCCTTCAGAACATCAATGAATCCATCCTCCTTAAGGGCCGGGAGAAACTCGCTGGCCACTAGGACCTGCCCGCTCGGGGCCACCACTGCGATCCCGGCGATCCCTTCCCGCACCACGTTGGCGTTGATCTCCAGCGCCGGCGGCGGGGTGAAGAAGCCGTTGGCTTCAGCCATTTTCTTGAGGTAGTTGCGCAGGAAATTTTCCGCCCCTTCCTTCTGGTCGGCAGCGGCCGCCTCGTTCAGCAGGGTATCGATGTAAATCTTCTGCGACTCGTTGGAGGCGATGGTCCGCAGCACATCGAACTGGGAGGAGAGCCAGGTCTCCACCGCCGCTCCACGGGTCTCCGCCACCAGACCCATCTGCGTCTGCCAGTCCCGCAAGGTCCGCTTCTTTTCTGCATCCACAAAACGCAAGATCCCGAGCACCCCGCCGACCGTAAACACCCCCAGGAAAACAGCCGCCAGAATGGTGGTGAGATTCCAAGGACGTTTCACCGGAGCCTGGTCGATCTTGGGTGTGTTGATCTTCAGCTTGGAGGGATCTTGGGGGGCGGGGGTGTTGGATTCAGCCATGGAAGTTACCTTTCCTGTTGAGGTATAAGGATTTTCCGATTCCTCTCCGCGCTCAAGGTTTTCCGATCAAGGATCTTGGGGTAGACTTTTTAGCATGACGTTTTTGCTATCTCTGGCCGCCATCTTGGCACTGACTGGGGGCTCTCTTTTGGCCTGGGATGGCCAGTATCAGGTCGTCCAGCAGCAACCCATTCAGAAATTCCCCAAATGGACCGGGATTCTTGCCTCCGTTCAGGAGGAGCTCGCCAAAAAGGCCGACATCAACGCCCCTTTTGCCGGGGGTTGGGATGAGTTTGTCCAAAAAACCCAGTCGGCAGACAAACTCGAGATGATCAAAAAGGTGAATGAGATCTTTAACTCCATGCGGTATGTCCCCGACCAGAAAAACTGGGGAGTCCCGGATCTTTGGAATACCCCCGTCCAGTTCACCCAGCCTCCTGACTATCT
>JBILFP010000131.1:0-4798 GCA_044351535.1 Methylacidiphilales bacterium | reverse complement strand
ATTCGTCGCCGCAAGCGTTGGACCCGCGAGTCGCTGGTTGAAGGCATTTTGGAGCTTAAAAGGCAGGGAATCCCCTTGATCACTCCTGAGGTCAAAAAAGCCAACCCCTCTCTTTTTGCGGCAGCCTGCAAAAAGCATTTCTTCGGCACTTGGAAAAAGGCGCTCAAGGCGGCCCTTCGCTTGGAGCAGCAAGCGGAATCGACCCCAGCCGCCCCGGTGGCTGAACCCGCAGTTCTCTCCTAAGAACCACATCCCTTCTGTGATTTTGCGGGAAGGGCCTTGCCGGTCCTTGGCCTTTCACCCCATTCTGCTGATCCGCATGAAGCTGGTTGGTCTCCTTTGTCTAGGTCTGCTGGCCGTTTTCTTTGACGGCCAACTCGCGGCCTGGGGGCAGCTCGACCTGCGATTGGAAACGCCCAAATCCTCCTATCTGCAGTACGCCCCGATTCCCCTGACGGTGAATCTAAAAAATCTCGGAGGGCAGGAGTTGATTCTGGAGAATCACGGGGATTATCCCTGGCTTGAAATGATCGTGCAGTCGACTGACGGACTCCTCCTTAAAGCGGACCGCCCCTTGGCTCCACCCCCCCTAACCCTGAAGCCGGGGGAAAGCCGGGCCCTGCCGCTTGATTTGGCGCCTCACTTTCTCGTGCGGGAGCCCGGCGGATATCGGGTGCGGGCCTCGGCGCGGCTTCCCTCCGGGCAAACCTTGATGACCGAACCCTTGTCTTTTTTGGTGGGAAGGGGGGAGATCATCTGGAGCATGCCGCGGGGGCAGGGTAAAGATCGGCGGAATTTTTCGCTGGTGAAATTTTATGAGGATCCGAACGTGGGCCTGTATCTGCGGGTGGAAGTCCCCGAACAGAATCTTGTGTTTCCTTCCCGGCGTCTGGGGCCTTTTCTTCCTTTGGGCCGGCCGACGGCGGAGTTCGACTCGGAAAACCACCTGCATCTGCTTTATACGGTCGCTCCCGGGCAGCACCGGATCACCGTGGTCAACCAGGATGGCAACCTGTTGCGGGAAGAAAACCGGCAGGAGACCCTGGAAAAACCACGGTTGCGCAAAAGCCCGGACGGCTTGGTCGATGTGGAAGGGGGTACGGTGATTTTGCCGTCCCATTTGCGAGAAAAACTCTCCACCCTGCAAGCTCGGGCCGGCACGGCTCCCGCTCCATAACAGGGGTGCGGGTTTAAAACGCCCCGGCCCGGGCCGCTTTATCCTTCACCGGCTTCCAAAGACGCAGGCCGGCAGCGCCAAAGAGGGTGGGATCCAGCGGGGGAGCCAGAAAAACCCGGTCCCAGGTTCTTTCGAAGGCATGGGCCGCATCCGGAAAATCCGCCGCGAGGTTGCGCGCGCGTTCGTAAAAATCCCTGGATCGGCGGTGGGCTGCGGACCGGGATAGGACAAACTGCCCCCCGCCGACATACCTGACTTTTTCCGGGGCCGCCTCCCCCCACAGTTTCTGAAAAAAACCATCCAGATCCAGCTCCCGCCGCTCGGGATTCTTGGTCCAATTTACGAAGGTGGGCCGGCCACGGGCATCGTCCGTCTCCCAGAGAAATCCCAGCCAGAGAAAATCCCGGGGCGGTGGTTCTCCTCCGCTCAGCTTGCGAATGACCGGATGCATGTCGGGCACGTGGTCGAAAGGATGCCCTTGGGCAAACACGGTCCAATCCGCGAGGGAGGTATAACGGTCCGTCAGATGGTGTAGCCAGGCGTGGGCCTCCCTTCCGACGTTGGGTAGAGGAGTCGAGCCGGGCCACGGCGAACTGGGAGGGGGGGTTTTGTCATAAACAGTGAGGGGCACTCCGCGGGGGATATTTTTTGTCCATGCCAGGTCTTCGCCGGACCGACAGACTACAAGTTCCAAAAACATTGGGCGGTTGTAAAATCAGCCGGCGGTCAGATCTTGGATAATCGTGATGAGCGGAAGAAAGAGGGCGACCACGATCGTTCCGACAATCAGGGCCAGCAACACGATCATGACCGGCTCCAGCAGGGAGGTTAGGCCCGCCACGGCCGTGTCCACCTCCTCCTCAAAGACGTCCGCCACCTTCGTAAGCATGTCGGGCAACTGTCCGGTTTCTTCGCCGACCTGCACCATGGAAACCACCATGGGGGGGAAGATCTGGCTGGCTTCCATGGGGGCCACCATGGATTCGCCCTCTTTGACGTTGTCATGAATGGTCTCGATGGCGGCGCTTACTCTTTCGTTGCCGGCCGTATCCCGGGTGATTTGCAGGGCCTGGAGAATCGGCACGCCGGATGAAACGAGGGTGCCCAGGGTTCGGCTGAAGCGTGCCACCGAGGTTTTGGTGAGGAGATCGCCAAACAAGGGTAGCTTGAGTTTGTAGCTGTCCAGGGCAGCGGCGATTCCCGGCAGCCGGATGGCGAAGCGTAGGCCGATCACCAACACCGTCAGGACCCCGGCGATGAGGAGGAAGTTGCCCTGGATAAAACGGCTAAGGTCCATGATGATCTGGGTGATGGCCGGCAGGGGCCGGCCTCCGAGCATGTCCTTAAAAATAGCCTCGAATTTCGGCACGATGAACAGCATGAGGAACGTCACGATCCCCACCGCGATGGTGAGCACGACGGCGGGGTAGACCATGGCGGAGGTCACCTTGCCGCGGATGCGCTGGCTTTTTTCGGCAAACTCGGCCAGGCGGGTTAGGACGATTTCCAGAACACCGCCCAACTCGCCGGCCTTCACCATGTTGACGTAAAGTTTGTTGAAGGCTTTGGGGTGCTGGGCCAATGCTTCGGAAAAAGTTGTCCCCCCCTCCACGGATTCGGCCAGGCTTCCCATGATCTTGCGAAGATTTACGTTTTTTTCCTGTTTGCTCAGGGTCCGCAAGCTTCGCAATAGAGGAAGCCCGGCGCTGATCAAGGTGGACAACTGACGGGTAAAAACCGTCAAAACCTTGGCGGGCACCTTGCCGGTGCCGGCACCTCCCCCCAGGGAAAAACTTAGGGATAGGCCCTTGCCCTTGGGTTTGCCGGCGGCAGCAGTCGTTTCCGCGATGTTGGTGGGAAAACGCCCCTGCTTTTTGACCGCGGCAGCGGCATCGGCGGCGTTGTTGGCCTCCACGGTTCCCTGATGGGTTTTTCCCTGGGCGTCCACTGCGGTGTAGGAGAAAAGGGGCATAGGGGTTAGGTGTATTTCAACACCTCTTCCAGCGTGGTGTGGCCTTCGAGGATGTTCCGGATGCCGTCTTGTCGCAGGGTGGTCATGCCCAATTCAATCCCTTTTTGGCGGATCACCACCGAAGGTGCACGCTCATTGATGAGCTGGCGAATCGGTTCCCGGATGTCCAATAGTTCGTAAATTCCCACCCTTCCGCGGTATCCGGTGCCGTTGCAGGTGTCGCACCCTTTGCCGAAATAGAAGGGGCGATCGCCAACCTCGGAGGGCGTCAATCCCACCTGCGTCAAAACCTCCTCCTTGGGGCGAAACGGAGTTCGGCAGTCCTTGCAAACCCGCCGCAACAACCGCTGGGCCAGGATGCCCTCCATGGTCGCCGCCATCAAAAACGGCTCGACGCCCATGTCGAGCAGCCGGGTCACGGCTCCGGCGGCATCGTTGGTGTGCAAGCTCGTCATGACCAAGTGCCCGGTGAGGCTCGCCTGAATCGCAATTTGGGCGGTCTCCAGATCCCGGGTCTCCCCCACCAAAATCTTGTCCGGATCCTGCCGCAGGAAGGCGCGCAGGGCCCGGGCGAACGTCAGGCCGATGCCCTCGTTGGCGGGGACCTGGATGATTCCCTCCAGCTCATATTCCACCGGGTCCTCGACCGTAAGGATCTTGGTGTCGATGGTATTTACCCGGCCCAAGCAGGAGTAAAGCGTGGTCGTCTTTCCCGATCCCGTGGGACCGGTCACGATGAAAATGCCGTTTGGCTTTTCAATGGTTTCGCAGATGTAGTCGAAAATGGTCTTCGGGATTCCCAGTTTCTCCAGATCCAGGTTCACCACGGAACGATCCAACACCCGAAGCACCACGCTCTCGCCGTACTGGGTGGGCAAAGTGGAGACGCGCAGATCGACATTGCGCCCCCCAAGGAGGGTCTGAATGCGCCCGTCTTGAGGAATCCGGCGTTCCGCAATGTTCAGGTTGGCCATCACCTTGATGCGGGAGGTCACCGGCACGGCCAACTTGCGGGGAGGGGGAGCCATTTCATAAAGCGCGCCGTCCACGCGGTAACGGATTTTGAACTCTTTCTCAAAAGGCTCGAAATGAATGTCGCTCGCCTTGGCTTGAATGGCCCGTGCGATCACCGTGTTGACATACTTGACGATGGGAGCGCTACCGGCCTCATTGAGATCCACGCCCTCGGTTTCCAAGGTGGCTTCCGGGGCCTTTTCCAGCTCACTGATCAGTTCCTCGATGTTGGCCTCCGCGGCGCCGTAGTGCCGCTCCACCAACGGCTGGATCTGGTCCGGCGGAGCCACCACCTGGACCACCTCCATGCCGGTGGCAAAGCGGAGGTCTTCGATGGCTTGCGGGGACAGGGGGTCGATCAAGGCCACCGTCAGGGTCAGACCGTCGGTCGCCACCGGTAGGGCCCCGAGGTTGCGGGCCGTATGGGGAGGAATTTTGGCCAACAGTTCGGGGCTGAAATCGATTCCGTTCAAATCCGGGATGAGGGGAAGACCCAGGCTATCGGAAATTTTTTCCAGAATTTGAGGAACCTGCAGGATGCCAAAGTTTGCCAAAATGGTCTCGACCGGTTTGCCGCTTCGGCTCACCTCTTCGGCGATTTCCCGCGACTGATCCGGGTTGAGCAGACTCTGTTC
>JBILFP010000130.1:0-4849 GCA_044351535.1 Methylacidiphilales bacterium | reverse complement strand
GTGTCTTGCCAGACCCGCTCACTTCCACCTTGTAAAGAAGTCCGCCCTTCAACTCCTTCACCCCCTCCTGCTGCCGAAACTCCTCTTGAAACATCGCCCCCAGGGTGATGTTTTTTCGTCCCCCCTGCTCCGCATTGATGGCTGCGGCCATCGCCCCGTCCAAATCCTCCGCCCAACCGATCCCCGCGATCAGGCCGAAACCTAGGCATAACAGCGTCTTCACGGGGTTCATTTTACGACCTTCCTTGGTTCTGACAACCGCCACGCCACCGCCACCAACCCGCCAAAAGGCTTCCGATCAGCGAATGCACCACGCTGCTGATCGCAGCCGGTAAAGCGCTCAGTGGATCCGGAAAATGCCGCTGCGCCAGCACCACCCCCAAACCCGAGTTCTGCATTCCCACCTCGATCGAGATGGTCCGCGCCGTCTTCTCTTCCTGCCGAGCCAAGCGGCTCAAACCCCACCCCAGCGCGAATCCCCCCGCATGCAGCAGCATCACCGCTCCCACCAGCCGCCAGCCCGCCTCCCGCAAACCAGACCCGTTCTGCGCCAAAATCGCCGCCACGATCATCGCAATCGCCGCCACCGCCACGAGGGGTGACCAAATCAGCAGCGGCTTCGTGAACCTTCCTGCTTTCGCCCGCAGAACCACCCCCGCCAATACCGGCAGCACCACCACCTGCAGGGTCGACCAAGCCAAGCCCCATCCATCCACTTCCACGAAACACCCCGCCAACCACGCCGTCAGCCAAGGCGTCATCACCGCCGCCGCCAGGGTCGAGGTCGCCGTCATCAGTACCGAAAGCGGCACATCCGCCCTCGCCAGGTAACTCACCACATTGGAGGCCGTCCCGCCGGGGCAACAGGCCACCAAGATCACCCCAGCCGCCAAGGCCGGCGGTAGATCCATTGAGCGTGCTGCCATCCAGCCTAAAAACGGCATGATTGTGTATTGCAGGACAAACCCCAGCGCCACCTGTCCCGGCATTCGCACTGCCCGAAATAAATCCTCCCACGTCAAGGTAAGCCCCATTCCCAACATCGCCACCCCCAGCGCCCCCACCACCCAGCTTCCCCGGAACCACGTAAACCAGTCCGGCCGGAACCACGCCAACGCCGCCGCCAGCCCAATCCAAAGGGGAAATGCGTTCGCCGCCCGCTCGGGCCAGCGCATGGCCTTAAAACTGGCCGCGGATGGCGCCCTGCACATACGGCGCCATGGTGCTTCTCACATTGTCATTGATCCGGAAAAAGTCGTACGTCCGCCACACCACCGCGCCCCCCTCCACCTGCAAGGCCAACTCCGGCGTGACCCGATATTCGATCCCTGCTCCCACGCGACCTTCAAAATAGTTCACCAAGGTCCCCGCCAGGCTCCTTCCGCCCAAGGTGTTCGGATCGCTCTCCGGAAGACGGGCGTTCACATTGAGGATGTCCCCACCCACGAAAACGGTCAGATCCTCCATCGCCCGCCACTGGATCGCCGGCTTGGGCGCAGTGCCGTTCAACACCCAGTCCTTGGCGAACTGCCACCGGAATCCCGGAACCGGAATCACCGGAAAAAACTGAAACATGTCCACCCGCAGCGCGATGAACCACTGAAAATCCTCATTCACGATGTTCGAAAACGCCGCCACTCCGGGAATGTTCACCTGGTGCCAGCCGAGGCTCTGCCACGTCCCGTAGACGCCCGGGTCGATCTGGATCCGCATGTTCCACTCGTTCCCCTCGTCCAGCGCCACGTCGAAACCCAAAATCATGTTCAGAGCCTGGAGATTGTTTGGCAGCGGGATGTTGGAGCCGTTGTACCCCCACGAAAACGTCTGCCAGTTGCCCCCCACCAAAAACACCAGATCATCCTGGATGCGCCGGTCCGCAATCACCGAAATTTCCGCCGCCTGCTCGGTCGCCGTGCCCAATCCCTTGGTCAGGCTGGCCGAGCCCACATAGCCATAATCCAGCGCCATCTGGATTCCCCAATCTTCTGTCGAACCCGTCATGGCTTGGGGTGCCAAGGCCCGCCGACCCGGACTTAACGTCGGCGCTAAGGGATCCTGAAAATCCTCCGGCTCGATCGGATCCGACATTGGCTGCTCCTGGGCCCGGGCAAAGCCCGACCATCCAATACATATAGCACTGATGATTAGATACTTAAAAATGTGGCTTTTTTGGAGCACGACGCTTTTTTAGGCATTTAAGCCCCAATTCCAAGTCAATTTGAACGGGCTCAGGACCCCTTGATCTTGTCCAAAATCGTCTGACAACCCGCCTTCACCTCCCGCATGAACAACCCCTCGCCGATCATCCGGGCCGTGGCTTGAGAAAGCTGATACGGATCCGTCTCCACCGCATCAATCCGACAAACCAACGACTTCCCCTCCTTGTACGGCCAAATCCCATAAAGGCTCACCGCCCCAAAGTATCCGTTGGACGCAAAAAAATGCATGTCCGCCACCTCGTAGCGCCCGCCGACACCCTCTTTCATGACGGCACAACCCAAGGCCACCGCCGGACTTTTATCCACCTCCATCAGCTGCCAGTAATCTCGTACCTCCACTGGCTCCTTCTTGTCCTGACCCCCATAGGCCAGCGCTGTGAGCACCCGGCGGAACTCGTCCCGTACCGGCCCGTTCGCTTTCATCACCTCCCGCAGATTTTCATCAAAATCGATGAGAGAATCGGGCCCCGCCGGTACCCCGGCGTTTTCCTTCCACCCGCCCCGGTGATAGGTCTGGATTCTTTCCTCTAGCACCCGGATCCATCCGTCCACTTTGCCGGCCGCCACTTTCTTGATTTCCTCGGGATGGAGATGAATCCGCCCCTCTTTTCTCCCTTCCACTTGCAGAAGGATGTCAAAAGGCGCCTTTCCCAGCGCCTCGCGGAATCGGGTCCAATCCTCAGCCGTTGGCGGCCGGGAAAAAGGCTCGTACAGCTTGACCGACCCCTCCGCGGACCACGCCAGGGTCTTTCCCCTCGTCGGGTCAAACTCCAGCACCTTCTTCGCCACCACTTTTGGCTCCGCTGGAGCAATGAAAAAGGCTCTCGCTCCCAGAAAACCCGGCCCCGCCCCCTGCACCATCCACTTCTGGCCCACGATTTCCCCCCTCTCCAACTCCTCGGTCGGCACCTCAAACCCCATCCTGGCCAGATCCGCCTTCCACCCCGTCTCTTGTGCGGAGACCCCACCCACCCAGGAACCAATCAGCATCCAGCCAAATACAAAAGCCGCCCTTCCGTAACGGGTTACGCGTCGTGTGTTTCGGGTAGAACGTAACGCGCCACCCTCAACCAGACACCCGCTACCAAAGCCTCCCGCCTTCCACCTGCCCCCTTCCACCTTGCTGAAATCATTGACTCCTAGGACGTATGACATAGGATTTCCAATTACCTTATGGCCACGGCGACGAAAAGTAAGATCATCGCAGGACACCGCCTGCACGAGAAGGACACCGGTTCCTCGGATGTCCAGATCGCCATCCTCACCGACCGGATCAACCACCTTTCCACCCACCTCCAGAAGTCCGTGAAGGACTTCGCCTCTCGCCGCGGCCTCCTCGCCATGGTCAGCCGTCGCCGCCGCCTTCTGGACTACCTCCACCGCACCGAGCCCAAGCGCTACCGCTCCCTTCTTGAAAAACTCAACCTGAGGAAATAACTCACCCGGACACCCCACCCCCAAGTCCCCGAGAAAAGGGAACCCTCTGTCGGCCCACGGCTGGGCAGATGACACCCCGCAGGCTCTCCGGCCTTCGCTGTGTCCTCTGAAGCCGCCATCCGGCCGGCCCTGGCTCTTCCCTCCCCCGCCCGCCTCCTTTCCTCGTTGCGGCGGCCCTTCTTGCGGCACCCAAAAACCATGAGCAAACCCACCACCCTCACCGCCCGCGTTGGCGATCGCGACCTCCACATCGAAACCGGCAAATACGCCAAACTCGCCGACGGCGCCGCCCTCGTCACCATGGGTGAAACCATCATCCTCGTCACCGCCGTCTCCGCCACCAAGGTCAAGGAAGGCCAGGACTTCTTCCCCCTCACCGTCGAATACAAGGAAAAAGCCGCCGCCGCTGGGCGCATCCCCGGCAGCTACTTCCGCCGCGAGGGCCGGCCCACCGAAAAGGAAATCCTCACCTGCCGCATGGTCGACCGCCCCCTCCGCCCCCTCTTTCCGAAGGGCTACTTCTACGACACCCAGGTCATCGCCATCCTCCTCAGCACCGACGGCCTGAACGATCCTGATATCCTCGCCATCAACGGCGCCTCCGCCGCCCTCATGGTCTCCGACATCCCTTGGGCCGGCCCGATCGCCGGCGTCCGCGTCGCCCGCGTCGGCGGCAAGTTCATCGTCAACCCCACCCACCCCGAGCTCGCGGAAAGCGATCTCGACCTCGTTTATGTCGGCACCGAACACGAGGCCCTCATGATCGAGGGTTCCGGCAAGGAGCTGCCCGAGGCCGACTTCAAGGCCGCCCTCGAGCACGCCCACACCGCCATCCAGCCCATCATCAAGATTCAGAAAGAACTCGCCGCCTCCTGCGGCAAGGCCAAGCGCCAAGCCCCGCTCATGCTCGTGAAGGACGAGCTCCTCGAGATCGCCTACTCCGTCGCCGGCTCCCGCATCGAGGCCGCCATCTACCAGCCCTCCAAGGTCGAGCGTTACAAGGCCGTCGAAGCCCTCAAGGAAGAGGTGAAGACCAAGATCCTTGAGAAGTTCCCCGCCGCCACGCCGTTCGAGATCTCCCAGGCCTTCGACTACCTCCAGAAAAAAGCCTTCCGCACCTCCATCCTCGACAAAAACAAGCGCTGCGACGGCCGCCCCGCCGACCAGGTCCGCAACCTCTCCGGCGAGGTCGG
>JBILFP010000129.1:0-4902 GCA_044351535.1 Methylacidiphilales bacterium | reverse complement strand
CGTCGCCTTCACGGCCTTGGAGAGCTTCTCCACGCCGCGCAGGAGCGCGTGCCGGGCGGCTTCGTCAAACAGTAGTTGTTTTGCTGCCATTGTTCATTTCCTCCGTTCAGCTCACCACGCCGAGGATATCGTCCTCGCGCATGATCAGCAGTTTGTCACCGTCCACGGTGATTTCCGTCCCGCCGTATTTGCTGAAGAGGATCTTGTCGCCCTTCTTCACGTCCAACGGGATGAGTTTGCCCGCGTCGTCCCGCTTGCCGGGTCCGACGGAGAGGATCTTGCCCTCCTGGGGTTTTTCCTTGGCGGTATCGGGGATGATGATCCCGCCTTTTTTGACTTCCTGCTCTTCGAGCGGCTGCACCAGCACCCGGTCGCCGAGAGGTCGGATGTTCACGTTTGCCATGGCTTGCGTGATTTCCTTTCTGTTGAGGTTTCGGTTTTGGTTTCGAAGGGTGGGGACGGCCCTCACAGGCCGCCGGTCAACTCGGCTTCTTGCCGCCCTTCTTGTCCTTGTCGACCATCTCGAATTCCGCGTCGATCACGTCCTCCCCGCCCTTTTCAGGACGGGCGGCGCGACCCGCCGAACCCGCATTTCCCGGTTCCGAAGTTGTTTCCGCGCCGGCCCCACCAGCCGCCTTGTCCGAGGCCTGCCGGTAGAGATCCGAGCTCGCCGCCTGCACAATGGAGTTGAGCTTTTCGGACGTGCTCGCGATTGCCGCCTCGTCATCCTTCTTCACGGCTTCCTTCACCGCCGCGGCCGCCTCCTCGATCTCCTTCTTCTTCTTAGCATCCAGCTTATCGCCCATCTCCTTGAGCATCTTCTCGGCGGCAAAGGCGGTGTTTTCGGCCAGGTTCCGCTTCTCAATCTTCTCCTTGGCCTTCAGATCCTCCGCCTCGTGCTCCTTGGCCTCGCGGGTCAGCTTCTCCACCTCGTCCTTGGAGAGACCGCTCGAACCCGTGATGGAAATCTTCTGCTCCTTGCCCGAGCCCAGATCCTTCGCGGATACCTGCAGGATTCCGTTGGCGTCGATGTCGAACGTCACCTCGATCTGCGGGGTGCCCCGCGGGGCGGGCGGAATCCCGTCGAGATGGAAGGTGCCCAGCCGCTTGTTGTCCCTCGACAACGGCCGTTCCCCTTGCAGGACGACAATCTCCACCCCCGGCTGGTTGTCTGAGTAGGTGCTGAAAATGTTCGTCTTTTTCGTCGGCACGGTTGTGTTCCGCGGGATCATCGGCGTAGCCACCCCGCCCGCTGTCTCGATCGCCAGGGTCAGTGGCGTCACGTCCAGCAAGAGCACGTCCTGCACGTCTCCCTTGAGCACCCCGCCCTGGATCGCAGCCCCCACCGCCACGACTTCGTCGGGGTTCACGCCCTTGTGCGGCTCCTTGCCGATCAGCTGCCGGGCCGTCTCGATGATGGACGGCATCCGGGTCATTCCTCCCACCAGCACCAGCTCGTCGATCGCCTTGGAGGAGAGACCGGCGTCCTTCAGACAGGCGTTCACCGGTCCGATCGTCCGCTCGCGCAGTTTGTCGGTCAGCTGCTCCAACTTCGCCCGGGTCAGTTTCTTCTGGATGTGCTTCGGCCCGGAAGCGTCGGCCGTGATAAAGGGCAGATTGATCTCGTACTCCTGCGAGGAAGAGAGGGCGATCTTGGCCTTCTCCGCCTCCTCCTTGATTCGCTGCAGCGCATCGGGTTGGCCGTGCAGGTCGATACCCGAGTCAGCTTTGAATTCGGCAATGATCCAATCCATCACGGCGATGTCCCAATCGTCACCCCCTAGGTGGGTGTCCCCGTTGGTGGCCTTGACCTCAAAAAGCCCCTCCCCGATGTCGAGGACCGAGATGTCGAACGTCCCGCCGCCCAAGTCGTACACGGCAATTTTCTCGTCTTTTTTCTTCTCGAGTCCGTAGGCCAGCGAGGCGGCCGTTGGCTCGTTGATGATTCGCAGCACTTCCAAGCCGGCGATCTTTCCGGCGTCCTTGGTGGCCTGCCGCTGGCTGTCGTTGAAGTAGGCCGGAACGGTGATGACCGCCTGGGTAATCTTCTCGCCCAGCTTGGCCTCCGCGTCGGCCTTCAGCTTGGCCAGGATGAAGGAGGAGACCTCCTCTGGGGAAAACGTCTTCTTCTCGCCTTTGACTTCCACTTCCACGGCCGCGTCGCCGTTCTTGGCTGCCACCACCTTGTAGGGAAGCCTTTTGATCTCGTCCTGGACCTCGGCGAACTTTCGGCCGATCAGCCGTTTCACCGAAAACACCGTGTTCTTGGGATTCGTCACCGCCTGCCGCTTGGCTGCCTGACCCACCAGACGCTCCCCGGTCTTGGTGAAAGCCACGATGGAGGGAGTCGTGCGTGCGCCTTCGGAATTCTCCAGAACCACTGGTTGGCCAGCCTCCATCACCGCCATGCAGGAGTTCGTCGTACCCAAATCGATACCTAATATTTTTGCCATATGAACCCTTTACCTGCAGTTCCAATGCCAACTTATTAATTTCTTAACTCATTCATCCACAACACTATTCAACTTTAAATCGATATCAAATAGTGCCATTTTGTCGCACGAAATGGACAGCTTGACACTAGGTAGGGCGGGTTCCAAAAACCTTCCTTCAAATTTTGAACTTTGGTAGGGCGGCGTGTCCCTACGCCGCCTCGTTGGGTTTTGAAGATTTGACTATTCGAGGAGGCGGGTTCGGAGAACCCGCCCTACCTATTTTCAAAATCCAAGTAAAAGCCTGATCCGTAAACGTAATCGTAAACGTAAACGAACAACCCCAAGATTAAACCATGGCCTTGAAAGCCCTCGAGCCCCTCGAGCAGTTCGCCACCGACGTCATTCTCGACCGCGCGGCCGGACGCCGCGCCGCCCTCCTTAAGCCTCTCCTCTTGCTTCTCGCCACGGTTTACGCCGGCATCATGCGCCTCCGCGCCCGCTTTTATCACGACGCCATCCTCCGCCGTTACTCGGTCGGTGCCCTCGTCATCAGCGTTGGCAACCTCACCGTCGGTGGAACCGGTAAAACCCCCGTCGTTGAAAAACTCGCCCGCTCTCTCCAGGAAGCCGGTCGCCGCGTCGCCATTCTCAGTCGCGGCTACAAGTCCGTCCCTAAACCTCTCCTTACGCGACTTGCCGACCGATTTCTCCCCGGCCGCACTCCCTCCCCACCCCGCATTGTTTCCGACGGCAAATCCGTCCTGCTCGACTCTGCCCAGGCCGGCGACGAACCCTTCATGCTCGCCCGCAACCTCCCGGGCGTCGCTGTTCTGGTCGATTCCGATCGCGTCAAATCGGCCCGCCATGCCATCCGCCACTACCGCGCCGACACCCTTTTACTCGACGACGGCTACCAGTACCTCCGCCTCGGCGACCGCTTCAACCTCCTCCTGGTCGACCGCCAGAATCCCTTCGGTAACCGCCATGTCCTCCCCCGCGGCGTCCTCCGGGAACCACCCGACGCCCTCAAGCGTGCCGATCTGATTCTCCTCACCAAATGCCAAAGCAAGGATCAGACCGCCTTGGAAAAGCAGATCCGTCGCCACAATCGACACGCCCGCATCCTTCCCTGTGCCCACCACCCGCTCCATTTGGAGGACATGATCACCGGGGAAACCAAACCCCTTTCCTTTCTTCGCGGTCTGCGGGTCGGGGCGGTGGCCGGCATCGCCGTCCCCGAAAGCTTCCTCGAGGGACTGGTCAAACTGGGCGCGGAAATCGTCTACCAGCGCTCCTTTGCCGACCACCACCGCTTCAATGTGGCTGAGGTGGAAAACGCCCTCACCCGCACCCGCGCTCGCCGCGGACTCGCTCTCCTCACCACGGAGAAAGACTCGGTCCGCTTCCCACCCTTCACCCCGCGCGACATTCCCGTCCTCTTTCTCCGCGTGGAGATCAACCTCCTCGATGACGGATCCCGCTTCGAGGACGCCGTCCGCGATGCGATTGGTATTGAAGCAAAAAGTGCTCAGCTGGCAGCCGTCTGACTAGGTGGGGTGGGTTCTCCGAACCCGCCTCATTGAACGCACCAGGCCTTAACTTTGAAGGAGGCGGCTTAGGGACACGCCGCCCTACCTAAGCTTCAAGATTTTCCCGCCTTCCACCTTTCACCTTCCACCGCGAGGGCCATTCACGGCTGTGGCTCGGAAATTTTCAATCTTATGGATCTGCCCCTCGCAAGCTCCGTCAACCGACTCCCCGTCATCTCCTCCGCCTGCCGTAAAATCCCGCTTCTTTGGGCCTGCAGTTTTGCCTCCTCCGACAGCTTGGCCATGGCCGCCGCCCTGTCCGCATCGGTCACCTTGTTCCACCAGCCGTCGTCATCCAGATAGCTCGGCGCCCCCAACGGGCTCACCGCCAAGATCTCCGCCGGCGGCAGGCAGGCGGTCGCTTCGCCCGGGCCCGGCCCCATTTCGATCCAAAATGGCTTCTCCAGGTCAAAACCGGCCTTCACCAAATACTCCTGCCCCAGCCGGATCGTTTTTTTGCTCCCCATCCACTGATGCTCCCAGTCGTACTCCACCTTGATTTTTTTCTCCGCCACCACGATCTCCGTCCGCGCCGAGGTCTGCCCCCACGTCACCTTCGTCCCCTCCCGTATCTCCGGCCGCACATGCAGTAAATCCACAAAGATCTCCGTAATTCCCTCCCGTACCCCCTGCGTCGTCCGCGCCGCTATCCGGCCCGGGAGATCCAGACACGCCCGCACTCCGATTCCCACCGTGATGACCAGCCCCAGGAACAGCGCGACCGCGCCCAGCCCCTTTTTCAAACTAAAACCTTAACCCTCCATCGGTGACGGCCCCATGCGAGGCGTCCTGCGCAAGAAAGGCGAACTTCGCCAACACCCCCCGCGTGTATTTCGGCTTCGGCCGCTTCCACGACTTCGCCCGGCGCTTCAGCTCCG
>JBILFP010000128.1:0-4977 GCA_044351535.1 Methylacidiphilales bacterium | reverse complement strand
CAAAACCTCCCCATGACGCTTGCCCTACTGGGGATCTGGTACAACAACTTTCACGGAGCCCAGACCCACGCCATCCTTCCCTACGACCAGTATCTCCACCGCTTCCCCGCTTACTTCCAACAGGGGGACATGGAAAGCAACGGCAAGCGAGTGGATCGCGAGGGCAAGCCCGTCGCCTGGGATACCGGTCCGATCATCTGGGGCGAGCCCGGTACCAACGGCCAGCACGCTTTCTACCAACTGATCCACCAGGGTACGAAGTTGATCCCGTGCGACTTCCTCGCCTCCGTGGAGACCTTCAACCCGATGGGCCCACACCACGACATCCTTTTGGCCAACTTCTTCGCCCAGACCGAGGCTCTCATGAAGGGCAAGACCGAGGCTGAGGCTCGGGCGGAGCTTGCGAAAGAAGGCCTCAAGGGCGAGGCGCTGGAAAAACTTCTTCCGCACAAGGTCTTTCCAGGCAACCGACCGACCAACTCCATCCTGGTCCAGCGGCTTGATCCCCAGACCCTCGGTGCCCTCATCGCTCTCTATGAGCACAAGGTTTTTGTCCAGGGCGCCATCTGGAACATCAACCCGTACGACCAAATGGGCGTGGAGCTCGGCAAGCAGTTGGCCAAAAAAATTGCGCCGGAATTATCTAAACCCGGCCCCATCACCTCCCACGACTCCTCCACCAATCTCCTCATCAACGACTACAAACGCCGCTCCAACCGCGGTTAGTTCTCACTTCATCTTAATCTTAATCTTAATCTTAATCTTAATCTTAATCTTAATCTTAATCTAAGCGCTCACCTCAAAATCCGCTCTCCGAGCCAGGCGAGCACCAGCCCTCCCCCTACGCTGGCCAAAACATAGGTCCACGCCATCAAGCCTTCGCCCCGCTTCAACAAATACAGGGTCTCCATCCCAAACGCTGAAAAGGTGGTGAACCCACCCAGGAGGCCAGTCACCAGGAAGTACCGCAACGGCACACCCAACATTGTCCGGTTCTCGACCCAGCCGTAGACCAGTCCGATCAACAGGCAACCACCCCAGTTCACTCCTAAGGTGGCCCAGGGAAACTTCGCTGCCGGATGGTGGTGCAGCACCCACGCCCCGACTGCAAAGCGCAGGAACGACCCAAGTCCGCCCCCGATCACTACCGCCGCCGCATGTTTCCAGAATTCAGCCGCCATTTCATGACTCTCCCCAAATCCGTTCTCCTGCCCAACTTAAATCACGCTTGCACTTCCCAAAATCAGCTTATTATACATTTGTATAATAATTTATGGTTACCTACGTCCCGCTTCATGTCCGGTCTCACTACAGCTTTCATGATTCTCTTCTGCCGGTCAGAACCATCATCGCCCGGGCCACTGAGCTGGGTCTTCCCGCGGTCGGGCTGACCGATCCCAACCTCCACGCTAGCGTCGAATTCTTCCTCGCGGCCCGGGAAGCCGGCCTTCAACCCATCCTCGGAGCCGAGGTCACTCCCGCCCCGGACCGTGCCGCCCCGCTCCCGCGTCCCGTCCTCCTCTATGTCCGCGACCGCACCGGCTATGCCAACCTCTGCCGGATTCTTTCGGAACCCCGCCCCGCCCGCTCCTTCCTCCGTGATCACGCCGCCGGCCTGATCGCCGTTCCCTTACCCACTCGGCCCCCTTGGGGCAGGAATCCTTTCTCGCCCACTCCGCTCTTCCTTCCAGAGATCCGTTATCTCCATCCCCGGGAAGCCCCCGCCTACGAGATCGTCCAGTCCATCCGCACCCTCACCCGGGCCGGCCAACCCGATCCCCGCAAACGCCGGGGCGACTTTTCCTTTCCTTCCCCCGCCGAGGCCCTGCGCCGCTGCGGCGGCGATCCCGGGCCGCTCCGCGAGACGCTCCGCCTCGCCGAACAGTGCTCCTTTTCCTTCGACCTCGGGGGTCTGCGTTTTCCCCACTACTCGCCGCCGGATGGCTCGACTCCCACCGAATTCCTGCGCCGCCTGGTGGTGGCAGGGGCTCGCTGCCGCTACGGCACCCACGGCTCCCTCCACCGCCGCGTCCTCCGCCAACTGGCCGAGGAACTCAGGATCATTGGTGAGGTCGGCTACGCCGACTACTTCCTCCTCGTCTGGGATCTGCTCGAGGAATGTCGTCGCCGTGGAATCGACTGGATCACCCGGGGCTCTGCCGCCGATTCCCTCGTCTGCTACTGCCTCGGTATCTCCGGAGTTTGCCCCGTTCGGTTCGACCTCTACTTCCGCCGCTTCCTCAACCGCGACCGCATGGCCATGCACAAATTGCCGGACATCGATATCGACTTTCCCCACGACCGCCGGGAAGAGGTGATTGAAATCCTCTTTCACCGCCACGGGCCCGATCACTGCGCCGTGGTCGGCGGCTTCTCCACCTACCAAGCCCGCTCTGCCCTCGCCGAAATCGCCAAGACCCTGGGCGTCTCGGAATTCCAGATCCGTCGCTTCACCGAACACATTCCCCGCGTCCGCGCCCGCGATCTCCCCGCCGCCCTGGCGGAAAGTCGCGAATGCGCCGATCTGCCCACCGGCGAAAACCCCTACGCTTTTGCCATGGAGCTGGCCGGCCGGCTCGACGGCTTCCCTCGGCATCCGAAAATGCACCCCTGCGGCGTGGTCCTCTCCGGCCCGCCGGTCACCGACCTTACCCCCGTCTTCCCCTCCGCCTCGGGTTGGCCCGCCACGCATCTCGATATGCACGCGGTCGAGGCCCTTGGCCTGGTGAAGATGGACATCCTTGGGCAGGCGGGCCTCTCGGTCCTGCGCGATACGTGCGCCTCCCTCCGCACGCAAGGGCTGGATGCCCGCTTTGGCGTCTCTGCCGAACCCCTCACCCCCAGTCCGCTGGCCGCATCACCCCAGCCAGCCTCCAACCTTGATCTCGAACGCCTCGCCCCGTGGCAGGATAAGGAAGTCTGGAATATGATTGGCTCCGGCGGGGCCCGCGGTGTTCACCATGTGGAAAGCCCGGCCATGACCACGCTGAATCGGATGTGCCGGACACGGGATATCGACTGCCTCATCGCCATTGTCTCCGTGATCCGCCCCGGCGCCGCTAACGAACTCAAAAAGGAGGAGTTTGCCCGACGCTATCAAGGCCTCTCTCCCATTCCCTGCGTCCACTCTTCGCTGGAGACTGTCCTGCGCTCTACCTTTGGGCTGATCGCCTACGAGGAACATGTCCTCCAAATCTGCGAGGCGTTTGCCGGACTCGATGCCGGCCGGGCCGACGTCCTTCGCCGTAGCCTGATCAAACAGGATCGGGTCACCGTGGAGCGTTTGGGTCACGAATTCTCGCGAGCATCCCGGGAGAAAGGTCGGACCCCCACGGAAATCGAAAAAGTCTGGGGCCTGCTCCTGGGATTCCAGGGATATGCCTTCTGTCGGGCCCACTCGACCGCATACGGGGTGGAGGCCTATCAGGCCGCGGTTCTGAAGCGGTATCACCCCAAGGAGTTTCTCGCCGCCGTCCTCACCCATGGAAAAGGCTTCTACTCCCGGCTCGCTTACACGCTGGAATGTCGGCGTCTGGGAATTGAAATTCTGCCCCCGGATGTGATGAGCTCCGATTCCCACCGCTTCCTTCCTGAAACGGATGGCATCCGGGTGCCGCTGACGGTAATCCGGGATGTCGGTGACGCTCTTCCGCGCCGGATTGCCCGGGAGCGGGAAATTCGCCCATTCGCATCGTTGTTCGATTTTCTAGAACGGATCCACCCGGATGCGGAGGCCATGGGCTCCCTGCTCCGCACGGGTGCGCTCGATGGTTTCCAACCTTCCAGAACGCGGCTGTTTTGGGACTGGCGCCGCCACGGCTATTCGCATGGAAAGCCAAAGGAAGAGCTGCCCTTGATCTCTGCCGTGCGAAACGGGGTTCCGCACGATCTGGAGGAGCCGGGTCGGATCCAAAAACTGAAAGACGAATTGGAGCTACTAGGCTTCACCGCTTCGGGGCATCCGCTGGATCTGCATCCGGAGATCGACTGGAACCGTTACGTTCCGATGGCGGAACTGGAGCGCCACCCGGGACGTTGGATTCGGACCTGTGGCCTCATCGTGGCGGAACGGTCCCACCGGCAAACGGACGGCCGGTTGATGAAATTCCTCACCCTCGCCGACCGGAGCGGGATGGTGGAGACGGAGCTGTTCGCCGATGCCTACCGGCGCTGGGGAGCCGTCACCGCCCAACACCCGGTAGTCGCCGTCTCCGGGAAGGTGGAACCTTTCGCCAACGGCAATGGTTTTACCCTGCGCGTGGATCGCGTCGAAAAACCGCGTCTTCAGCCGTGTAGGGCGGCCCTTGCGGCCGCCAAAATCATCCCTTCAAAATGGCCCGCCCATACTTCACCCCCGAAATCCAACTCCCCACGACTACGACCGCACTAACCAAAAGTGTCCCGGCGTGCACTCGCAGGGCAGCAAGGAAGCTCGCCCCTTCCGTCATCTCCCCAGCGATCAGAAAGAGGGTTTTACAAAACCACAAGGTGCCGCCCAATGCGACGGCCATTTCCAAAAGACCACGCAGCCGGGCCCCGTGCCGGAAAGTGCCGAGCCCAGGCAGGACGGTGGCATTGAGCCCGAGGCAGTTTCGGGCCTTTTCAGTATCAGCGAGGATCGGTGGTTCCGGGGCGGAAGATGTGGTCATAGGCAGCCATCGTGGCCAATAGGGTCAACGGAATGGTGACGAACAGGCCGATCACGAGGCACAAAACCCCCAGAAGATTCAAAAGAGCCAAGGAGAGAAGAAGTCCGAAGTAACGCAGCAGATTGGCCCGAACCCCGTGCCAACTAGCCTTCAGGGCTTCCCAAAAATCCATGGAGCTGCAGGCCGCCAGAGGCACCGCCAACGACCACAACAGCAGCAGGTAAAGCATCGCCAAAAACCCACCCAACAGCGGCAAGGCCATCGCCGCCGCCAAGCCAGGCCTTTCCATTAGCTTAGCCAAATCCAAGCCCTCCAATCCGGCCGCCAG
>JBILFP010000127.1:0-4982 GCA_044351535.1 Methylacidiphilales bacterium | reverse complement strand
TCAGTGGTTTACCGGTGACATTCATCGATACGGCTGGCTTGCGGCAAAAAAGGAGAGTCCATGATCCCCTCGAGCAGATCATGGGAGGGCGTACGGCCCACGCGATCGACCGCTGCCATGTTGCCATCCTGGCGGTCGATGCCGTGGAGGGAGTGGGTTTGGTGGAAAAGAAAATTGCCGGCCTGATTCAACGTGCCCAGAGGCCATGCGTGGTGGCAGTCACCAAATGGGACCTGGCCCGCCACGGCGGCGCCGACACCCGCACCCGGCAATTCCTTTCTGAATACGAGGAGGCCCTGCGGAAAAAACTCTTCTTCCTGCCGGACGTTCCGGTGGTGTTCCTGAGCTCCATGCGGGGGGAGGGCCTGGACCGGCTCGGAGAAGCGGTTGCCGCGATGATCCGCTGTCGTTCCTTGAAGATGGGAACCGGCGAACTGAATCGGGTTCTGTCCGCTGCGACCGAAAGAAAAGCCCCCCCGGCCCAAGGGGGGAAACGGTTGCGGATTTATTATGCTACCCAGGTCGATGGGACCGTACCGACCATCCTGGGGTTTGTGAACCAACCCAACCTGATGAACCAGGACTATGAGCGATATCTGGGGGCACGGGTGCGCGAGGTTTTTTCTCTGGGGGGATCCCCTCTGCGTTGGATTTGGCGCGGCCGCAACAGTCCTTCGGCCGTCCGCCGCCAGGTAGTTAGGTCAGGTAAGAGCGGGGGCGGGACCAGATCCAGCCGAGGCTAATCAACACGAGCGTTCCGACCGCGGCACCCCAAACAAACCAAACCGGGTATCCGGTAGCCAGCTCTGGTTCCTCTACCCCCGCTGCAGTCTCCACATCCTCCAATTCAGGCAAAGCGATGCTGGCCGTGGCAGCTGCAGGGGCGAGGGAGAACCTCTCCCAGGAAGCCTTAGGCCCCGTCAGGAGGGCAGCGGCCTCGGGGATGGTTTGGGATTTCTCGGCGTACAGCCGCAGGGCGGCCTCTGCCTCTTCGCGGCTGGGAATCGCACCATCCTTAGGTAGGGGAAGAATGGCGGCCACCAGGGCTTTACCCACCAAAGAGAGCTTGCCGTCGGTATCGATGATTTCACAGAAGTCGGCCTCCATTTTGACTGCCTTTGCGGTCCGCAGCTGCAGTGGTTCGCCAGGCTTGCTACGCAACAGTACCGCCTTGGGACCTTCCGGATCCATTTTGGCTGGGGAAGGAGTACTTGAGGCAGGAGCGGCACCCGCGAGAGGCTTTTGCACTTTGGCGGTTTCCTTTGGCTTAGGGGTTAGTACCAGCGAGCCGGAGGCAGTCTCCATATCCTCCGGAGCATCTTTTTCGGCCCTTACTGAGGAAACCTGCAGGTAGTACGGGGCTCGCTCCTTGATCTTGCTGGGTAAGACGGCGCCAGAGTCATGTCCCGCAAAAATTCCCTCAAGCCAGCGACCCGAAGATGAGGGGAGATTCATGATCTTTGCCAGTTTGGCGGAATCTGCCGAGGGAACTCGCAACAGAATTTTGCCTTCCTCTTTCTGGGGGCGCCCGGTGGACGCCTCCATCCAGACGTAGCCTTGGTCTGCGGCCGTTAACTCCGGGACCGGGGTAAGAGAGGCCACCCGCAAGCGGATTTCCTTGCCTAGGTATTCTTGGGGTGCGCTTTGGTAGAAATTGGCGGTGCCTTTTTCCGCTGCGTGGCAATGCCACGTCAAAACCGCCGACCAAAGTACGGCACTTGGTATCCTCACGATTTATAACCAAGCACATTTTCCGATAATTTCCACCCCTCCTTTCGGATTTTCATACTGATTTCCTGTATGGAATCGATACAAAGAGGTCATGTCTTCAAGCTCAGGAATTGGAAAAATTTTGTTCTGGCTGGGAATTCCCGTCATGGTTCTGGGTTTTTTGGCTGGTGCCGGATTCTTGCTGCTTCCCGGGTTGATCCAAAAATGGCTTGGGGGCGACGACTTTCGCAAACTGGCCTCTCAGCAACTTTCCTCCTTGCTGCAAACCGAGGGGGAACTACAGCCGCTGGAGTGGTCCTCTTTCACTGTCACCTCGGCGGGCTTTTCAAGCCGGCCGGGCGCGGCCGGGCCTTGGCGATGGGACATTCAGGGGTTGCGCACGGGAATCTCCCCGCGTCTCTTGCTGGATCGGGTTCTTCGCTTCCCAGAGATTTCCATCGCAAGTCTACGGTTGTCGCCGGGGACCCGCCCCGGAGTCGGCCTTCCCGAGGCAACTTCGAGACCGTCCGGTACCTCTAGTTCGTCCGACCTTTTCCGCGAGGTCCAGGTGGGCGCGGTTGTAATTGGTTCATTACAGATTGACCCCAGTACCAACACTTCGGGTTGGGGGGCAAAGGGAATCCGGATTTCCGTCCAACCCACCCCAACCAAGACGGATTTCCTCCTTCAAGACGGTGAAATCCTCAGCCCCTTGGCGTGGCTGGGTAACGTGCGGCTGCAGTCCGCGGCGGGCCGCTATACCCCGCCGACGCTTTTTCTTCAATCCCTCAAGGTCAATTCACCCCAAGGAGGAGAGCTGCGCCTTTCCGGTGACTACACCCCGGGATCCACGCCACGGGCTCAAGGCAAGGCCTCCTGGGAAAACTGGTCGATCCCCGGAGGAAAAATTGGGGTCGGTCTGTTTGAAATTCCCGCCCGTATGTCGGGTGACTTTGTTTTGCAGGAACTTCGACCCGGGGGTCCGGTCGGGCAGGGACAAGTCCGGCTGGTCGGAGCACGGCTCCAACCTGGTCAGGGTTCCCAGACGGTTCTTGGGCTTCTCGCCTTACTCACAGGTGACAGTCGCCTGCAGCAAGGGGCTCCGCTCACCACGGCCACGGCCCAATGGTCCATGCAACCAGGACTTTACGATGTGAGCCGGATCGTGGCCGAGGCCCCGGGGCTGATTCGAACCTTTGGGCAAGTGCGAGTGGCCGGACAGAATCTCAGCGGCCAAATCCAGCTGGGCTTGGAACGAGGTCTCGGCACCAAGGTGAATAGTTTGACGGGGGGCGAATGTTTTCGACGGGAAGACAACGGTTACCTCTATGAAACCATTAACCTCTCAGGAACCCTTGACCGGCCCCAAAACGATTTAGAACGAAAATTAACCGCCGCCATGACCCGCACGGCCGTACGCACGGGAGTGGATATTCTGCAAAAAGCCACCGGGAACACTGACCTCAACACCCCGGCAGGCGCCGCGGGCCAAGTTCTGAAATCCCTTTTTGGTCCGCCTCCCGGTCGTTGAGGCGAATTTTTAGCCGTAACTTTTAAAAAACTTCTTTTTGTCCTCGCCGGATTCGGGTTTGGGGGCTGAAGAGGGGGAGGCCGCTGGCGGAGGCGTCTCCCGCACCACGGAGGCCTCTGGCTCCAGGTCCTCCTCCTCAAGATCCGGGATTTCCATTTGGGGACCGCGGTCGGGCATCATGGAGGGCGGCGTGCCCCCGCTGGCTTCCACGAATGCCATCTGCACCTGTTGCAGGGCTTCCTTGAGGATTTTTTCCTCCTGCGAATTCAGGTTTCCCTGGGTCTTCAGGGCAATGAGATCGAGGTGGTCGATCATCATTTTGGCCGCTTGGAGGTTGGGGGGCAGGCGCTCCCCCTCGGGCGTCGGGATGCGGCCCAACACGTAAAGGATGTTCTGGGCCTGCACCATGATGAACTGGACGAACTTCCGCGTCGTCTCGGCGCTGGTTGCCGGGTTGGTCTTTTGAAACTCGGCCATGGGAAAGCTCTGCGGGCTACTCTTTTTCGGAGGATGCCGTGGCTTGCCCGGAGCGGTTGCGGTCACTCTTGGCGGGCGACGAGGACTCCCGGCGCGGGGAAACCTTCTTGGGCGCAGATGCCGCGGTCTGAGGGCGGAAGGGGACATCGAACGCTTCGGCAAACGTCCAGAGCTCCTCGAAGTCATCGATCTTGTCGCTCTCGTTCTTCCCCAGCACCCCCAGGCTAACCAGCTGGAAAACAATCTCCCCGACTTCCCCACATTTGGTAACCCCCCAATCCTCCATAACAGTCTTGGCCAAAGGACCGAACTCGGCCAAAGCCAGATCCCGGAATCCCTCCAATAATTCTTTGCCGGTCACATGGGCGGGCCGATCCGCGTCCTCCCGCTTCAGTTTACGCAGGGAATGATCGAGCGCCCGCCGGATAAAGTGATACGCCGCCGGGGCATACTTGGAATCCTGCTCCCGGAGCTTCGCGATTGCCTGATCCATCGAAAGATGGGCCATGGAGAGATTATGACCGATCGATGGCGAAATGTCTACGGGTCAACCTCAGTGGGTATAAAATTTTACAAGGGAAATCACGATTATGATCAGACCGGCCCATAGGAGAATTTTTCGCTCCCGTCGCCGCAGCAGCAGGCTTTTCACCCGGTGATGAGGTTCACAATCCGCCCCGGAACCACAATCGTCTTTTGGATCGGTTGGCCACCCGTCCAACCCCGGAATTCCGGGTGTTCCCTGACCAACTTCTCCACCTCTTCCTTGGTGGCCTTACTCGGGAGCGTGATCCGGCCTTTCAGCTTGCTGTTTACTTGGACAGCCAGTTCGACCGACTCCTCCTCCAAATCCTCTTTCCGGAAGGTCGGCCACGCCGCCACACTCACCAGACCGGAACCCCCCAGCCGCGCATGCACCTCCTCGGCCAAATGGGGCGCAAACGGCGCCAGGAGTCTCGCCAGTTGGGCTACCGCTGCCTTGGGCCGTTTCTCCAATCCAGTGAGATGATTCACCAGCACCATCAGCGCAGAGATCGCGGTATTGAACTGCAGCTTCTCCAGATCTTCCGTCACCTTGGCCGTCGCCTTCGCCAAGGCCTTCACGGTCTCCAGCGTGGGGGGTCCATCAAAAAGGGAGGGGGAGGGGATCCACTCCCCGGATTCCGTCTCCTCGCACACCAGCCTCCACACCCGGGCGAGGAACCGGACCGATCCCTCCATCCCCTTGGAGCTCCAAGGTTTCATCTGTTCCAGCGGTCCCAGA
>JBILFP010000126.1:0-5002 GCA_044351535.1 Methylacidiphilales bacterium | reverse complement strand
ATTCCGACCAGGATCGGGCCGATGACCACCAAGGTGTTGGTGAGGCTGGAGGCCTTGGCCAAGCCGAAGTGGGAGCCGACGTAGCCGAACGCCAGAAAAACCAGGGGAGAAAGGCCGATCATGGCCATCAGCACCCAGAGTTTTTTCTGTTCCCACCAGACCGTTCCGAGGGTGTCGGCGACGGTGCTGAGAGCGGCGCAGGCCAAAACGGCGGACCAAGGGGATAGGAGGAGATGTTTCATGTTCTGCAGGTTAGACCCCGAGGAAGACGGGGAAAGAACGAGATTTAACCCGGGGGCCAGGAGAGGTGGCGGCCACCGAGAAGGTGGAGATGGAGATGGGGGACGGTTTCTCCGCCGTCGGAGCCGTTGTTGATGACGAGGCGATACCCGGTTTGGTCGAGCTTTAGCTGGCGGGCGACTTTTTGGGCGGCGGCAAAGAGATGGCTAAAAACGGCATGATGTTCCGGGGGGACGGCGGCATGGCGGGCATGGTGCTGCTTCGGGATGAGGAGGATATGAACGGGGGCCTGCGGGGCGATATCACGGAAGGCGAGAATATGATCATCCTCATAGACGATGTCGGCTTCGGCCTCGCGGTCGACGATCCGTTCGAAGATCGTTTTGGGCACGGGCCCTCCTTCCTACCAGATGGTCAATTCGAGGAGCTGGGGACCGAAATGGCGGGCACGGGCACGGATGAAGTGGACGATTTCGTCATTCAAACGCTGGCACGGTCCCCGCCAGGAGGAGGTTCCGGAAAGGGCCAACACGCAGGCCCGCAGACCTTCCAGACGCAGTACGGAAGAAAGGGAAGTGACTTTCTCGTCCACAATCCCGGCCAGGCGTTGGAAAAAGATCATCTCCATGGGCGCTTCCTTGGCCAAGGCGGCCAAGTTGATGGAGGGCGAGGAGGAGGCCAGCTCGAAATGGCGGGCAATGGCGGGGCAACCGATTCCCGTGAGGGAACGACGAAGGATCATTTCGAGGGTGTCGCGCTCGATCACCGGGCGGATGAAGTCGTGCCGGAGGTAGTGCAGGACGGCTTGGGCCACCTCTGAGGCCAAGGGCCATTGCCGGTGGCCGGCACGCGAGGCGGCTTTTTCCAGCGAGAGGACCAGCCACAGCTCGTCGAGACGGGTGGGCTGGACTCCGGGTGCGGAGACCAGGGGCAGGGGCCGTGAGAGGGCTTCTTTAGCGGCCACCGAGGCTTTTGACTTCGCTGACAAAATCGCGGGCGTCGCGGAACTGGCGATAGACCGAGGCAAAGCGGACGTAGGCGACCTCGTCCAGCTTCTTGAGAGCGTCCATGATCTTTTCGCCGATCGCGGTGGTGGGGATTTCCCGGCCGTATTTCTGCTCGAGGTCCTCGACCAGCTTATCCGCGGTCTTATCAATGAGCTCGGGGCTGACGGGACGCTTTTCGCAGGCTTTCACAAACCCCATGACAATCTTGCGGCGGTCAAAGGGTTCGTAACGACCATCCCGCTTGATGACCCGGAGATCTTCGCGCTCGATCTCCTCGTAGGTGGTGAAACGGTAGTTGCAGGATAGGCATTCCCGGCGGCGTCGGACCACGGCCCCATCTTTCCAGGGGCGGGAATCGATCACTTTATCTTGGTCGGCATCGCATTTTGGGCATTTCATACAACTCCTTGTGTTGGGTTGAAACTACAAGTAGGCCGGATAGGGTCAATTAAAATTTTTACATAAAAATAGGTTTTTAGGTAGAAATGCCGTTGTATAATAGAGTTGTGAATATCTGGTGAAGAAGGCAAAAACCCATGGAATTTCCAAAAAGAGTAAGTATGGTTAAGATGATGAGTCGTTTTGGTAAGCAAAAAGGTACGGGCTGGGTAGGCGGGTTGTTGGTATGTTTACCTCTTTATTTTGCAGCTGTATCGAACTGTTTAAGCAACGGGAACGTCTACGTAAGTCGTTTCTGGCACAACCACCAACCGCTTTATTGGCCCGAATGGAATGGAAACGGTTCGCAGACCAATCGAGGTCAGTATGCGTGGGACTCGATTACCCTCAAGCCAACTCAGAATTATGGGGGACTTAGTGCCAAACAGCACCCAGAAAACGACCTAGTTGAAATCTTTGGCAAGGATGACCGGAAGAACGCCTACCAGTTTGGACCCCGAAATTCCCTTGGCGGAATCAACGCCAACGGCGGTTTTGCGATCAGTTATTCGGGATCGTTGATCGATAACGTGCGCCAACTGGGGGCGGGCGGGCATTTGGGTTATCAGGGCAACTGGAATGCGGGGATCCGGGAAGCCCGCGGCTGGAGAACGCAAAACGGAACCGGTTCCACTCGCATGGACATGCTTGGCTTCACTTACCATCACTCGCTTGGCCCGCTGTTGCCGAAATCGGTGTTTCGAAAGGAGATTCAGATTTTCAAGCAGGCGTGGTGGAAGGCGTGGGGCGGGAACAGTGATCTCTCCGACCATTCCAAAGGTTTCTTTCCGACGGAGATGGCCTATTCGCGGCATCTGGTGGATGTGCTCGTCGACGAGGGCTTCGAATGGACGCTGGTGGCGAGTCACCACATCAGCCGGACCAGTCCGAGCTACAACGACCGGGCCAACCCCACGGGTTCCTACAACATATATTCCAGCCCGCCAAACAAAGCGGACCAGATTTCGCCCCGCTTCGACAACATCGATCAGTGGTGGTACGGCGAGCCGAATCCCGGCAACGCCGCCTGGAATGTGGCACCCTTCGCCTACCAGCTCCACCGGGTCAAATACGTCAATCCCGAGACGGGCGCAGAGAAAAAAATGTATGCGGTGCCCTCGGATGACGTGCTTTCTTACCGGTACGGGTACGCCAACGAGGGAGTGGGCAAGATCGACGTGGAGATCGCACCCCACGCCAATGTCCCGGTGATCGTGATTCCCTCCACGGACGGGGATAACGCTTGGGGCGGTGGGGCCAGTTCCTGGGGGGAAGCGACTTCCCAACTGTTCGGGGACTCCGCCACCCGCGGTTACAAGCCGTCGACCCCGCAGGATTTCGTCAACGCGGTCAAAGGCTCGGTCACCACCGACACGCACATTGAGGACGGTGCCTGGATCTTCCCCGAGATGTGCTACGGCTCCCCGAATTTCATGAAGTGGATCGAGCCCCCGGTGGCCACGGTGGCGAACCGCGGGGTGACCACGGTGCCGGGCACGCAGATCGACATGGAGAGCCCCGGATTCGCCCTGAAGTTCTACAGTTTTGCCCCGCTGATGGCCGGGGCGAACTGGGTGGAGACGGCCGAACAGATTTTGCGCGACGAGGGCGGGTCGGTGCAGGCCTGGAAGGTGGCCACTCCCTACGATTGGGACGGAACGTGGACCCAACCGAACGATGTCGAGCTCGCCTGGCACATTTATCTCAAGGGTTTGGATTCCGGATTCAACTATTACGGCGGCTTGGGCAACGACGACGAAGTGAAGCCCGGTCTGGCCACGCGCCGGGCGATCGAGAAGTTGCAGCCTTGGATGACGACGGCGCGCCGCAACAACGACCGCACTGCGCCGACGGTGCTCAAGCCCCAGCGGTTTCCTTATAACCCCGGAGGGTACACCTTCGGCTGGTTCAACCAGCAGCCTCACATTCCCAACAACGGTTTTCTCAAGCGGATGAACTCCGACTTCTACATCTGGACCCACGCCTACGACCTGAGCGGCATCCCCGATGGCAACGTGAAGCTTAAGATCCGCATCGACAACGACGGCAACAACCCCCTAGCGAGCAACCAGAACGAGACGTATGCGGGCGGCAGCGAAGTGGGAACGTGGGTCACGCTCGACATGAATAAACGGGTTTTGCCCAGCACGCGGGCGGCTTTGAACACGGCGGCGGCCAATCCGGGAGAGATCGACTACTTCCTGCCGAGCAACGAGCAGGCGGATTACTATTTCGTCAAAATCACCGACACCAATCTGCCGAGCTTCCGCAGCAAGCTGCTCGACTATTACATCGAGGCCACGGACGCCAAAGGCAACGTCCATAAATCCGAAATCCAACACGTGTGGGTGGATGATTTCAGCGGCCAGACCAACGGGAGCGGTGGGGGCGGAGGCACGGAACCCAGTACGGTGGTGACGACCAGCCCGAACCCTCCGGTCGCCGGTCAACCCGTGACGGTGACTTACAACCCGGCCGGCCGGAATTTGGCCGCCGCCCCGGCGGTTAACCTCCATTACGGATTCAACGACAATATCGCAGCCAATTGGACGACGGTGCCTGGCGTGGCGATGGCTAAGGAGGGGTCGAACTGGAAATTCACCTACACGGTTCCCGCCAACGCCACGATCGTGCGTTATGTGTTCAACAACGGATCCGGCACCTGGGACAACAACGGTGGAGGGAACTGGAACATCAATGTCAGCAGTGCGCCGCCCCCGACCGAGCCGCCGCCCGTGCCTACGGGTCTACAGGTCACGGCCACCACCAGCACCTCCATCTCCCTAGCTTGGACTCCATCGGCAACGGCAACTTCCTACATCGTCTTTCGCAACGGGAACCAGATCGGAACCCCGCAGGATCCGAACTATGTAGATTCAGAGCTATTGCCGGAAAATCCCTACACCTACACGGTGCGGGCGGTGAACGTGGCGGGGTCGTCGGCTTCGTCCAGTGCGGTGAGCGGCAGCACCACCTTCGCTCCGCTCAATCCGAATCAGATCACTGTGGTGGATCCAGCGTCGCCCGGGCAAGCTTCGGGCAGTCCCCACACTTTTCGGGGTCGGGCCGGGGCGGCTTTTACCAACGGCCTCAGCTGGTCCAATCCAGCCACTGGGGCCACGGGTCTGGTGGCATTTCCCGGCGGAAGCCAGCCCAATGGCTGGGGGTGGGAGGCGACCATCGGCCTAGCTGCAGGGGCGAATGCGGTGACCTTCAGCGGCACGTACGCCACATCTTCGACGCAGACTTTGACGGATAGTCCGGCCAACTACACGGGATGGTCTACTGGTGGAACGGGCGGGACGGGTTTTGGGGCG